>CAJCIC010000048.1 GCA_903970185.1 Gammaproteobacteria bacterium | reverse complement strand
CTTCTTGGCATTCGTCGATCGTGGCCACAAGCGCAATGCGCACGTGCTTCTGACCGGGATTGATGCCATGCGCCCAACGGCCGAGATAGGAGCCTGGCAGAACGGCAACATTATAGGCAGCGTAAAGGCGCCTTGCGAACTCTTCGTCATCGATTGGCGTTTGCACCCACAAGTAGAACGCCGCATCGGGCAGGCGGGTTTTCAGGCACGCAGCAATGCGTGGCGTCACGGCCTCGAACTTGGCGCGGTATTGCTCGCGATTTTCGATCACGTGCGCCTCGTCGTCCCACGCTGCAATGCTGGCTTCCTGGAACACCGGGCTTAGCGCCGTGCCATGATAGGTCCGGTACAGCGCGAAGACGTCAAGCAGCGACGCATCGCCTGCGACAAAGCCCGATCGCATGCCAGGCACGCTGGAGCGCTTGGAAAGGCTGGTAAATGCGATCAGGCGCGCAAAGTCGCCGCGCCCGAGCAAGGCCGCGGCCTCAAGGCCACCCAGGGGGGCTTTGTCGCCGAAATAGATTTCCGAATAGCATTCGTCAGAGACGATCGTAAAGCCGTAGCGATCCGAAAGCGCAAAGAGCTCGCGCCAGTCGTTGACATCCATCACCGCCCCGGTCGGATTGCCAGGCGAGCAGACATAGACCATCTGCACGCGCAGCCATTGCTCTTCGGTGATGTCGCGATAGACAACGGCGCCGCGCTCACCCTCGATATTGGCGTAAATCGGCGAGGCGCCCGCCATGAAGGCAGCGCCTTCATAGATCTGGTAGAAGGGGTTTGGACAGACGACGAGCGCATCGGGCCGGGTCCTGTCAATCAGTGCCTGGGCGATGGCAAACAAGGCCTCGCGTGTTCCGGCAACAGGCAGGATCTGACGCTCGACATCCAGGCTTGGCAGACCGTAGCGGCGCATCAGCCAGCGATTGATCGCCTCGCGCAAGCCTGGCATGCCGCGCGTCGTGGGATAATTGCCCAGGCCGTGATTCGCCATCGCCAGGGCGCTGAGCACGACTGCAGGCGCTGCGTGTTTGGGCTCGCCAATCGAAAGACTGATGAACGTGTGGTCCTCTGAGGGCTTAACGCTCGCAAACAGGGCGCGCAGACGCTCGAAGGGATAGGGATGCAGGCGATTCAGGTCCGGATTCATTCTGGGTGGTCATGTCTTAAGGCGGGCTCGGGCGCGCGAAGTGGCGCAATTATAGCGGCGCTGCAATGAGCGCCTTGAGCCTCAGGCGACGCTGGCTGGCCCTTTTGCCGCTGCTCTCGCTTGTCACCGGCACGCTGGTCTGGGGCACCATCTGGTATCCCTATCGCGTGCTCGCCGCAGCCGGCTTGAGTGCCCTTGTGGCGTCGGCGTTGACCTATGCCATAGCGCTGCTTGCCGCGCTTCTCGCCTTTGGCAGGACGTCGTGGGTGCGGCCTGACGCGGATCTTGTCCTTCTTTCGATTTCCGCGGGGGTGACCAACGTCGGATTCATCTGGGCCACCAATCACGGGCCGATCCTAAGGGTCCTTCTGCTTTTCTACCTGATGCCGGTCTGGACGCTCGCCTGGGTCTGGCTTCTCTTGGGCATTGCGCCTAATCGCCGCAGCCTCTTGCTGACGGGCATTGCGCTCCTCGGTGCAGCGATCATGCTGGTCAAACCGGGCATGACCGTGCCGCTACCGTCGTCTGGCGCGGAGTGGGCGGCGGTCATTGCCGGCATCGCATTTGCCCTTAGCAACGTGCTTGTCCATCGCAGTACGGCCTATAGCGCACGCACCAAATCCGTGTGGATTCTCGCCGGCTGCACGCTGCTTGCGACTTTCGGGGCAAGCTTCGAGCACGAGCCAAGCGCTGCGTTGCTGCCGGCATCGAGCATCGTTTTGCTGCTGCTGCTTGGCCTCGTGTTGTTTGCGATCAATCTGGTCGTGCAGCACGGCGTCGAGAGAATTCACCCCGAGCGCGTGCCCTTGATCTATCTTTTCGAGCTCGTCGTCGCCGCTGGCTCGGCATGGCTTCTGGCGGGCGAGCCGGTGCATTTGCGCGATGCACTCGGGGGTTCATTGATCCTCATCGCCAGCGCCATGCCGGCGCGCCGCATTGCGGCTAGGCCACCGGACGCGCCTGGCCCGACGCCCCGTACGCTGCCAGGTCTACCGTAGGGCGCGGCTCGAATGCGCTTGCACGGTGCTCGGCGATGACATTGGTGAAGATTCCGCCGCGCACGTACCACTTTGCCGTGACGCGGATAAAACGCGGTGACAGCGTGGCCACGAGATGATCGAGGATCTCGTTGGTGACGGCTTCGTGAAAAACCCCGCGGTCCCGAAAACTCCACATGTAGAGCTTTAGGCTCTTGAGCTCGACGCAGGACTCATGCGGGATGTAATCGAGAATCAGCGTTGCAAAGTCGGGCTGCCCGGTCAGGGGGCAAAGGCAGGTGAATTCGGGGACTTCGATGTGGATCACAAAGTCGCGCTTGGGACTGGGATTGGGGAACGACAAAAGCGACTTCTGCGGGCGCGTGCGGCCCAGGTCGGGTGCGCGTTGGGCGGCTTTTTCGCGCTTCGGGCGCGCGAGCTTCAGGGGCTTTTCGGGCTTGATTTTTGTCTTCGAGGCCATGGTCCGGGGGGGAGCCCGGATGAGCCGGACCGCGATGCTATTATAGTGCCGCTTCGTGTCCTCGCCGCGCGATCGGGCCACGCGCAGGCGGCGGCTTGGTCGGCGCACTTTCTCCTCTCATTTCCGACTCTTGACGCCGTGCGCCTAACCCAAATCAAGCTGTCCGGCTTTAAGTCCTTCGTGGACCCTACGCATTTCCAGATTCCGGGCCAACTGGTGGGCGTGGTCGGCCCCAACGGCTGTGGCAAATCCAACATCATCGATGCAGCGCGCTGGGTCTTAGGCGAATCCAAGGCGTCCGAGTTGCGCGGCGAGTCGATGCAAGACGTGATCTTCAACGGCTCGGGCTTGCGCAAGCCCGCCGGCCGCGCAAGCGTCGAGCTGATCTTTGACAACGCCAGCGGGCGCGCCGGTGGGCAGTGGAGCCAATACGCCGAGATTGCGGTGAAACGCGTTCTGACGCGCGATGGCACGTCGACCTATTACATCAATTCCCAGGTCGTGCGCCGTCGCGATATCCAGGACATCTTTTTGGGCACGGGCCTTGGCCCGAGGGCGTACGCGATCATCGGCCAGGGCATGATTTCGCGCATCATCGAAGCTCGTCCCGACGAACTGCGGGTGTTCCTTGAAGAGGCTGCAGGCGTTTCGAAATACAAGGAGAGGCGGCGCGAAACCGAGAGCCGGCTCGCCGACACGCGCGAAAACCTGACGCGGGTCGAGGATATCCAGCGCGAATTGACCGCCAATCTTGACAAGCTTGAAGGACAGGCCGAGGTGGCGCGCAAGTTCCGCGCGTTCGAGGCCGAACTGGGCAGGAAGCAGCAGTGGCTGTGGTTGCTAAAGATGCAGGAAGCCGAAGCTGAGCAGTCGCGATCGCTGCGCCAGATCGAAGAGGCCCAGCTCGCGCTTGACGCGCGCATTGCCGACCTGCGTCGCACGGAAGCCGAGCTTGAGGCGCTGCGCGCTGACCATTTTGCGGCCGGCGACGCCGTGCACGCGGCCCAGGGGACGCTGTTTGAGGCAAGCGGCGTCGTGTCCTCGATCGAAGCCGAAATCCGTTTTGTCGTCGAGTCGCGCAACCGCCTTGAAGTGCAGGTGGCACAGCTGCGGGCGCAAACGGCCGAGCGCCGCGAACAGAAGGACAAGGCGGAGAAGGAGCGCGATGAAGCGCTGCTCGCGCTGACCGAAAACGGGCGTGCGCTTGAGGACCTGGCGGCCCTTTGCGATGACGCCGCAAGGCAGATCCCGGCGCTTGAAGCTGAAGAAAGGCGCATGACCGATGCGCTCACCGAGGTGCGCGCGGATGTCTCGCAAGTCGAGCAGGCATTGCAGCTCGAATCGGCAGCCCAGCGCAACGCCGACCGCCATTTGCAGGTCCTGGCGCAGCGCCGCGAGCGCCTTGCGGCCGAACAGCAAGCGCAAGTCGCGCCAGATGCGGCGAGGCTCGCTCAACTCTCGGCGGAATTTGCTGCAAGCGAAGCTGCGCTCGCCAAGATCAATGCCGAGCTTAGCGCGAGCGAAGGCAATCTGCCCGCGCTCGAATCGGCGCGCGAGACTGCGACGCGGCTTGCCAGCGAAGAGCAGGCGCAAGTCGCGCTAAAGGATGCCCGCCTTGCAGCCCTCAGGCAGCTGCAGGAGAACGTTCAGTCGCACGACAAGCTGATGCCCTGGCTGGAAAAGCATGAGCTCGCGCGCCTGCCGCGCCTTTGGCAGCGCCTGCACGTCGAGGGCGGATGGGAGACCGCGCTTGAATCGGTTCTGCGCGAACGCATCTCGGCCCTGGAAATCAAGGATTTGACCTGGGCCAAGAGCTTTTTCGATGACGCGCCTCCAGCCAAGCTGGCATTTTTCTCGACCGCCGGAGAGAACGCGCCGCGCGCGGTGCCGGACGGCTTTGTCAGCCTTGCCTCGAAGGTTCGCGCCAACGACCACGCACTCGCAGCACTGATCTTCGACTGGCTCGATGGCATCTTCGTTGCTGACAGTGCCGAAGACGCCCTGTCGCGGCGTGCCGGGCTTCCGCCTGGGGCAGCCTTTGTCGTGCCGCAAGGCCACCTCATCGAGCGCCACGCGGCGCGCTTTTATGCGTCCGACTCGGAGCAGGCCGGAATGCTTGCAAGACAGCAGGAAATGGAAGCGCTGGAAGTCGAGGTGCGCGCATTGCATGCCAAGCTCGACAACCTCAAGTCGGATGCCGTCCAGAGCGAAGCGCGCCTCACTCTGGCTCGAGGCCAACTCGCGCGCGTGCGCACCGAGGCGACCGAGCTGACGCAGTTGGTGCACAAGCGCCAGCTCGAATTGCAGCAGCTGCATTCGCAGCAGGCGCAAGTCGAGGCGCGGGGTGCGCAGATCGTGACCGAGCTAGCCGAAATCGAGCGCGATGAACGTGCCGAGCGCTTGACTCGCGCCGAATCCGAAACACGATTTGAGGCGCTCGATTTGCGCCTCGCAGAAGTGCAGGCGGCATTTGAAGACGGCCAGCTTGCGCTTGAGGCGACGCAGGCGAGGCTGCGTGGTGCGCGCGACAGATTACGATCGATTGAACGCGAAGTCGCCGAAAAACAGTTCCAAGAGCGCAGCCTCTCGCAAAGCGTCGAGTCTTTGGGGCGGATGATCGAGCAGTCGCAAATCGACGCCGAACGCCTAAGCCAGGCGCAGTTGGGTATCCAGCTCGAACTCGCCGGCTTAAACGACACGGCAGCGAAAACCGGGCTTGACGACGCGCTGGCCAGGCGCGTCGCCGCCGAACAGGCATTGGCACATGCGCGCATCGCGCTCGATGGGGTTGCCGCCAACCTGCGTAGCAAGGACGAAGCACGGCTTGCCATCGAACACGAGCTCGAGCCGCTGCGCCTTGCCATTACCGAGCAGCAGGTGCGCGAGCAGGGCGCGCGCGTGTCGCTGCAGTTCGCCGATGAGCAGCTGGCTGCAATTTGCAGCGACCGCGAGACGCTTCTTGCGGAATTCGCCCAGCTTGAGCGCGCGCCGCGCGCGGGTGCCTTGCAAACCGAAATCAACCGGCTGCAACAGTCACTGCAGGCCCTAGGCGCGGTCAACCTCGCGGCGCTCGAAGAGCTTGGCACGGCGCGCGAACGCAAGGAATTCCTTGACGCCCAGTCCAAGGACTTGATCGAAGCGATGACCACGCTTGAGGATGCCATTCGCAAGATCGATCGCGAGACGCGGGCGTTGCTGCAGGAGACGTTTGATGCCGTCAATGGCCATTTCGGCACGCTCTTTCCGGCGCTTTTCGGTGGTGGCGAGGCACGCCTTGTGATGACCGGAGACGAGATTCTCGATGCTGGCGTTCAGGTCATGGCACAGCCGCCGGGCAAGAAAAACAGCACGATCCATCTCTTGTCCGGCGGCGAGAAGGCGCTGGCGGCAACCGCCCTGGTGTTCGCGTTGTTCCAGCTTAATCCCGCGCCCTTTTGCTTGCTTGACGAAGTCGACGCGCCGCTTGACGATGCCAATACCGAGCGCTTTTGTGACCTCGTCAAGAAGATGTCGGCCCATACCCAGTTCCTGTTCATTTCGCACAACAAGATCGCCATGGAAATGGCGCACCAGTTAATTGGCGTGACCATGCAGGAGCAGGGCGTATCGCGCATCGTCGCCGTTGACATGGAAGCGGCGATCGGGCTGACTGCGGAATCGCTCGAGACTGCTGCATGACACCGATGCGCCTTGGCCTGATTGCCCTTGGAGTGGCATTCGTCATCGTCGTCTGGCTGTTCAACAAGTTGCAGGAGCGGCGCGTCCAGAAGGGCGTCGAAGGGCGCTTTGCGCGCGGCGCCGATGATGTCTTGCTCGCGGGCGGCGTGAACGCTCAATTCAAGGGCGCCGAGCGTGCCGAGCCGTCCCTGGGCCCGCTCGCCAGGCAGCAGCCAGATGCGGCTGGCGAAGAGCGCGAGCCGGTCCTTTTGGCTCAGCACAGGCACGAGCCAGCTGCCTATGTCGCGATTGACGAGGCGATCCACGCCATCGCAACGCTCACCGCCGAGCAGCCGCTGCCGTCTGAGCGCTGGTTGCAGGCGCTGCATGGTGTGCGTCACGCCGGCCGGCAAAACGTCGTTTTCGAGGCCGAGACGGTGCTAGGCGGTGCTCCGCTTGAAGGTGCGGCGCGCTGTGTCACGGTCAGGCTTGGCGTGCAGCTTGCAAATCGCAGCGGGCCGCTCAACGAGATCGAGTTTTCCGAATTTGTCGCTGTCTTGCAACGCGCTGCCGAGTCGCTTGGCGCAAGCTGTGATGTCCCTGACATGATGGAAACCGTGGCCAGGGCACGTGCGCTTGACGCCAAGTGCGCACCCCTTGATGCTTCGGTTGGCATTTCCGTCGCCTGTGCCAGCGGCGTCTGGCCAACGGCTGAAGTCGTCGAGGCGGCGCGCGCAAGCGGATTGCAGGTGCGAAGTGACCAGCGCCTGGTGTTTTATTCGCCAGCGGGCGAGACCCTGTTTGTCCTGCAAGGCGCTAACGGCGATGTCCTGCTTGGCGAGCGCGCGAGCACGAGCACCAGCCGCGTCACCTTCATTCTCGAGGTACCGCGCGTTGCGCGTGAACTGCATCCCTTTGAGCAAATGAAGGCGTGCGCGACGGCGCTTGCGCAAAGGCTCGAGGGCGTGCTTGTCGACGACCAGCTGCGCACGCTGACCGATGCGGCACTTGCGGTCATCGGCCGCCAACTCGCGCCGGTCTATACCCATCTTGAAGATGCCGGCATGCCTGCCGGCTCGCCGCGCGCCCTCGCACTTTTTCGCTAGCGCACATGGGCTCGCCAGATTCCAGCTCCGCCAGGCGCGTGCGCGAATTGCATGTCGAGCTGGAACGCCTGAATCGCGCCTACTACGAGCTTGACGAGCCCCTGGTGCCGGATGCCGAATACGACCGGCTTTTTCGCGAACTCGAGGCGCTCGAGGCAGCAATGCCCGAGCTGCGCACGGCCGATTCGCCGACCCAGCGCGTCGGCGGCGCCGCCCGTTCCGACTTGCCCGAGGTCAGGCACAAGGTCGCCATGCTCTCGCTTGGCAACGCCTTTAGCGAGGCCGATATCGTCAACTTCGATCGGCGCGTACGCGAGGGCCTTGATGGCCTGGAAAGCGTTGTCTACGCGGCCGAACTGAAGTTCGACGGCCTGGCCATCAGCCTCATCTACGAGAAGGGCGTTCTTGTCCAGGCGGCAACGCGAGGCGATGGCAACGTCGGCGAGGACGTCACGCCCAACGCCAGGACGATCGGCTCCATCCCGCTGCGACTCAAATGCGAAAAGCCGCCGCAACTTCTCGAGGTGCGCGGCGAAGCGCTGATGTTCAGGTCTGACTTTGAACATCTCAACCGCCGCCAGCGCGAGGCCAACGAGCGCGAGTTCGTGAACCCGCGCAATGCCGCCGCAGGAAGCCTGAGGCAGCTCGATGCGCGCGTTACCGGACATCGCCCTTTGCGCTTTTTTGCCTATGGCATGGGCCAATTCGAGGCCGGTGCGCACGAGCGCGAGATCACGGCGCATCATGAATTGCTCGACTGGTATGGCGAACTTGGCGTGCCCGTGAATTCGCTGCGCGCGCTAAGCGACAGTCCACAGGGGCTATTGGATTTTTACCAGCGCGTCCAGCACGCGCGGCCGACACTTCCCTACGATATCGATGGCGTCGTCTACAAGGTGGATTCGTTCGCTTTGCAGCGTCAGCTTGGCTTTGTTTCGCGTGCCCCGCGCTTTGCCATCGCCCACAAATTTCCAGCCGAGGAAGCCCTAACGGTGGTCGAGGCGATCGACGTTCAGGTCGGACGCACAGGGGCGCTGACTCCGGTGGCAAAACTCAAGCCGGTGTTTGTCGGTGGCGTCACCGTGACCAACGCAACCCTTCACAACGAGGACGAGGTGCATCGCAAGGATGTGCGCGAGGGCGATACGGTGGTGGTGCGACGCGCCGGCGATGTCATCCCCGAGGTCGTCTCGGTCCTGCTTGAACGCCGCGTCGCCGGCAGCACGGCTTTTGTCATGCCGCGCGTGTGCCCGGTTTGCGGCTCCGAAGTCGTTCGTCTGCCCGGCGAGGCGGTCGCGCGCTGCAGCGGCGAGCTGGTGTGTTCGGCGCAGCGCAAGCAGGCGCTATTGCATTTCGTCTCGAGACGGGCCATGGACATCGAAGGCGTCGGCGACAAACTCGTCGAGCAGCTGGTTGAAGCGAAGATGGTCGAGAGTCCGGCCGACCTTTTCACGCTGACGCCTGCCGATCTTCTCAAGCTGCCGCGGATGGCCGAGAAGTCCGCGGCCAACGTGATTGCATCGATTGCCAAGGCGCGCAACACCACCCTCGAGCGCTTCCTCTTTGCACTTGGCATCCGCCAGGTCGGCGAATCGACAGCGCACGACCTCGCCGTTCATTTCGGCTCGCTTGCCGCGATTCTCGCGGCAGGCGAGGAAGAACTGCTCGAGGTCCGTGATATCGGTCCGGTTGTCGCCGCCTCGATCCGCCGGTTTTCCCTCGAGCCGCGCAATCGCGACGTCATCGACCGGCTAAAGGCAGGTGGCGTCACCTGGTCCGAGGGTGGCAAACGCGCGCAGCCTTCACAAGGCGCAGCACGCGGGCGCACGTTCGTGCTGACGGGCACGCTACCGACCCTGTCGCGCGATGAAGCGCGCGAGCGCATTCTTGCCGCCGGGGGGCGGGTCTCGACGAGCGTCTCGAACAAAACCGATTTTGTCATCGCCGGGGAATCGGCCGGCAGCAAACTCGAAGAAGCGAAGCGGCTTAACATCGCAATTATTGATGAACCGGCGTTTCTGGCCCTGCTCCATGCGCCTGACGCCTCCTCCGACGAACGACAGAAGGGATCGAAATGAAGGTGGTCAAGGCGGTATTCCCCGTCGCGGGGCTGGGCACGCGCTTTCTTCCTGCGACCAAGGCCAGCCCCAAGGAGATGATGCCGGTGGTCGACAAGCCGCTGATCCAGTATGCGGTGGAAGAAGCCGCGGCAGCGGGGATTCGCGACATGGTCTTCATCACTGGCCGCAGCAAGCGGGCCATCGAGGATCACTTCGACAAGGCCTATGAGCTCGAAAGCGAGCTTATGGCGAAGAACAAGTTTGACCTGCTCGAGATCGTGCGCAACACCGTGCCGCGCGAGGTCAACTGCATTTTCATTCGCCAGAACGAGGCTTTGGGCCTCGGCCACGCCGTGCTTTGCGCGCGACCGGTGGTCGGCGACCAGCCCTTCGCGGTGCTTTTGGCTGACGACCTGATGGATCCTGTCGAAGGGGGCGACGCGATCCTAAAGCAGATGAACCAGGTCTTCGAGGCGCGCCAGTGCAGCATGCTGGCCGTGCAGGATGTGCCACGTGAGGAAACGCGTTTTTACGGTATCGTTGGCACGTCCGACTCGCCGGGGCCGCGCCTTGAAACCATCACTCACATGGTCGAGAAGCCAAAAGCCGCAGATGCACCGTCAACGCTTGCCGTGGTCGGCCGCTATTTGCTCACGCCGCTCGTTTTCGACCACCTCGCGACGCTGGATCCTGGCGCCGGCGCGGAAATCCAGTTGACCGATGGCATTTCCAGGCTTTTGACCGAAGAAACCGTGCTGGCCTTTCGCTTCGAGGGCAAGCGTTACGATTGCGGCTCGAAGATCGGTTACCTGCAAGCCACGGTCGAGCTCGGCTTGAAGCATCCGGAAACGCGCGATCCTTTCGCAGCCTACATGAAGCAGCGCCTGTGAGCGTCGCCATCGTTGGCGGCAGCGGCTTTACGAACTTTGCCGAACTTGAGCTGATCCGGCGCGAGATTGTGCGCACGCCCTATGGCGAGCCGTCGGGACCGCTGACCTTTGGCACCTTGAACGGCGCTGACGTGGTGTTCCTGCCGCGCCATGGCTATGGCCACACGCTGCCGCCGCACGACATCAATTATCGCGCCAACGTCTGGGCCTTGCACAAGGTCGGTGCGACCGAAATCGTCAGTGTCGCCTCGGTCGGTGCCATCCGCGACGACCTTGCCCCCGGCAGCATCGTCCTGCTTGACCAGATCATCGATTACACCTGGGGACGCGCCTCGAGCTACTTTGATTCTCCGGACATGCCCGTCACCCATATCGATTTCACCATACCTTTTGATCGCGACCTGCGCTTGCGCCTCAAGGCGGGCTGTCATCACTGCGGTGAGACGCTGACCGACGGCGCGACCTACGCCTGCACCCAGGGGCCGCGTCTTGAGACCGCGGCGGAGATCGAAAGGCTCGCACGTGATGGCGCGCACGTGGTGGGCATGACCCTTATGCCCGAGGCTGCGCTCGCGCGCGAAGTGGCCATCCCCTATGCTGCGCTTGCGGTCGTCGTCAACTATGCCGCCGGCCGCAAGGACTCGCTGACCGAGATATCGGTCGCAGATATTGCCTTGACGCTTGATTCGACCATGCAGCGGGTGCGGGCGATTGTCATGGGATTTCTCAAGCAAAGGGGAGGTGCGCTGTGATTCATCCGATCCTGCGCATGGGTGACGAGCGGCTCTTGCGCATCGCCAAGCCCGTGACCGAATTCGATACGCCCGAGTTGCACGCGCTTGTCGCTGACATGTTCGAAACCATGCATCACGCCCATGGCGCAGGTTTGGCCGCGCCCCAGATCGGCGTCGATTTGCGCCTGGTCATCTTCGGCTACGAGGCGAGCGGCGCGCGGGCGGACATCGAACCCGTGCCGGCCACGGTTCTCATCAATCCAACCATCGAACTATTGACGTCTGAGACCGAGCGCGCATGGGAAGGCTGCCTGTCGGTGCCTGGCATGCGCGGTGTCGTTGCTCGCGCACTTGCCATTCGCTACCGGGGATTCGATCCATCGGGCCGGATCATCGATCGTGAGGCCAAAGGCTGGCACGCCCGCGTAGTGCAGCACGAGTGCGATCACCTCGATGGCATCCTCTATCCCATGCGAATTGAGGACCTTCGTTCGTTCGGGTTCACTGAAGCACTTGGATTCTCGCAAGTAGATGATGATTAAGAGTTTTTACAGTGCCGGCATATCGGACGATGTCCGCGACGGGGCTTTCGCTTAACATCGCGAGCACTATCTTGTCGGGAATCGACATGGTGGCTGGTACGGGGTGTCCAAAGGCGCAATGAAAACTGTGATATTTATTGTGATTGCCCTGCCAGTGGGAGCCGGGTTGTTTCTTTTCATCTATTCTCGAATTCGGCGTTGGCCACGTATGTTGTCTCTATGCGGGATTGTTTCAATGGCTGTTTATGGCTACTTGCCTTTGCATATAATTTATTGGGCTGCAGCATCGTTAACGGTTGGCGTGCTCGCATCCATGCACTTTATTCTCTTTGCGATTGTGGGCGTGGTGGCACTTGCCGGGGAACTGAGCAGGGAAGACGGAAAAAGAAACATTGAGTAGTGCATTTAACTTATTTAGCTTCTCCATGGCCACCGGAAGCATCCGCGTAGCGCCGGTTCCCCTCAAATCAGTATCAGACGCTTGGCCTGTTCTTTCTTCCGCTTTATTTTCTATTCGGGGGATTTTCAGCGTCGAATCCGTTCGAGTCTTCGGCAGATGCCTATGGGCAAGGAAAAGGTGGACCGTTCTCACAATTCTAGTAAACGTGCTCGCAATCGGCGCCATTGGATCGGGGTGTTAGGGGGGCTGGCGATGTCAAGACCATCGTCAAGACCCAGTGCGGAAGAAAGCTGGAGTCGTTGGGAAACCCAACAAAACCGACCCCGTGGCTCAGTCTATTTCTTACGACGCTCATAGGGGAAGTCCTCTATCCCATGCGCATCGAGGACATGACGCAATTCGGCTTTGTCGAAGAACTCTTTCCGGGACAGGACATCGCCGACGACTAGCCCCGCACAAAGCGCTCGCCTGGCAGCAGGTAGCGCCACTTTCCCGGCGGTAGCGGGCCGAGCTTGACGCCACCGATGCGCACGCGCTTGAGGGCCACGACGCGAAGGCCGACGGCTTCGCACATGCGTCGGATCTGACGTTTTTTCCCCTCACGCAGCACGAAACGCAGCTGGCCCGGCTCGAGTTGATCGACTCCTGCCGGACGCAGCGGCTCGCCATCAAGCGACAAGCCGTGACGCAAAAGCGCGAGTGCGCGCGCGTCAGGCGTGCCTTCGATACGCACCAGGTATTCCTTGTCGACGGGCGAATCAGCACCGATCAGAAGGCGGGCGATGCGTCCGTCCTGGGTCAGCACCAGAAGTCCGGTCGAATCGATGTCAAGGCGGCCGGCAGGTGCCAAGCCGACCTTCTGTGCCGGCGAGAAACGCGTCGTGCTGTGATCGGCGTGAAAGCGGTTCTCGGCGACAAACAGCTTCACCGCGGGCTGATGGCCGTCTTCGGCCTGGGCCGAGACGTAACCGATCGGCTTGTGCAAGAGGATCGTGACGCGTTCTTTCTGGGCCGAGCGGGCGCGATCGTCGATGGAAACTTTCTGGCCTTCGCTGACCTTGGTGCCAAGCACGTCGACGCGCGTGCCATCGACGAAGACCCAGCCGCGCGAGATCCATTCGTCAGCCTCGCGGCGCGAGCAGAGGCCAAGTTCGGCCATGCGCTTTGACAGTCGCATTTCCATGTCAGACCGACAGGGTCGAGAGCAGTTCGGTCTCGAGCTGCAACTGCAGGCGCGTGTCGGAGAGGTCTCCGGCATCGACCAGAAAAAAGTCTTCGACGCGCTCGCCAAGCGTCGTGATCTTGGCGCTGCGGACATTCACGCGATGGGCAGCCAGTACCTTGAGGATGGCAAACAGCAGCCCGGCGCGATCGGCGGCAGACAGCGTCAGCAAAAAGTGCTGGCCGCGCTCGTCGGAGCGCAAATCGACTGTGGGCAGGATCGGAAAGTTTTGCGATTGCCGGGACAGCCGACCCTTCTTTGGCGCCGACAGCGGCAGCGCGCGCCGGATGTGCTCGGCGAGCTCGCGCTGCAGGCGTTGCAAGCGGTCGCGCTCGTGCGTCAGGCTGTTATCGATAACGTGGAACGTGTCAAGTGCGTAGTTGTTGCCCATCGGGCGGCGCGTCGTGTGCACGCGCGCGTCAAGCACCACCATGCGCTGGTGCTCGAAGAATTCGCAGATGCGGGCGAGGAGGTCAGGCTGGTCGACACAGTACACCGCCACTTGCAGTCCTTCACCAAGCGGCGACAGGCGGGCACGCACGCGCGGATCGGGAGCATCAATGGCAAGCGCAAAGGCGCGCGTGATCCAGGCGATGTCGCGCGCGTCATGGCGCATGAACCAGGCCAGATCGAGTTGCTCCCAGAAAGCCTCGGCGCGCGTCATGTCGAAATCGTAAAGGGCCAGGATCTTGGCGGCGCGTTCCTGGCGCTCGGCGAGATCGGCATGCGGCACCGCCGTTTTCCCCCCGAGGGCGCGCAAGGCGTTGAAATACAGATCCTCGATCAGTTTGCCTTTCCAGGCATTCCAAACCTTCGGGCTTGTGCCGCGAACATCGGCCACGGTCAGCACATAAAGCGCCTTTAGCCTGCGCTCGGTGCCAACCAGGGCGGCGAAGGTGTTGATCACCTTGGGATCGGACAGATCCTCCTTTTGCGCGGTGCGCGACAGCGCCAGGTGGTGCTTGACCAGAAACACAACCAGGCTTTCATCTTCGCCTGACAAGCCATGGTCACGGCAAAAGCGCGCGGCTTCCATCGCGCCGAGCTCGGAATGGTCGCCACCGCGGCCCTTGGCAATGTCATGAAACAGCGCCGCGACATAAAGCACCCAGTGGCGTTCGAAATCGGCGACAAGGCGCGAGCACAGCGGGTACTCGTGGGCAAACTCGGGCATCGTGAAGCGGCGCAGATTGCGCACCACCATGAGGATGTGCTGATCGACCGTGTAGACGTGATACAGGTCGTGCTGCATCTGGCCGATGATGCGGCGAAACACCGGCAGATAGCGTCCAAGGACCGACAACTGGTTCATGCGCCTTAATTCGTGGACGATGCCGCGCGGCTGCTTCAGGATTTCGAGGAACATCGCCCGATTGGCCGGGTCGGCGCGAAAATCCGCGTCGATCAAGGTCCTGCCGTGCCAGATGGCGCGCAGCGTGCGCGCACTCATGCCCTTTAATTCGGGGTGCAACTGCATCAGGTAGAAGGCTTCGAGCAGCGCCTTGGGTTCGCGCGTGATGACCTTATCATCGACGATGTCAAGGAGCGCTCCTTGTGCCTGGAAGCGCGCATTGATCGGCACCTTCAGAGGGTTCTCCTCAAAGAGCAGACTTTCGATGTTCTGCAGCACGATGACATTGAGCTGCGTCACGGTCTTTGCGGCGCGATAGTAGCGCTGCATGAGCGCTTCGCTCGCGCGCCGATCGGGCGTGGCGCCAATATGCAATGCCTCTGCCAGCGCCTGCTGGATGTCGAACACGAGACGGTCTTCGCGACGCCTGGCAATCAGGTGCAAGGTGATGCGCAAGCGCTTGAGCAATTGCTCGTTGCGCTGGAGCAGGCGCGCCTCGAGCGGAGTTAACAGACCGCGTCTTGCAAGTTGTGCCCACGAATTGCCAAGGCGCGCAGCCCGCGAGATCCACAGGATGACCTGAAGATCACGCAGGCCGCCCGGACTCTCCTTGCAGTTCGGTTCAAGTGCAAAGGGCGTGTCCTGGTACTTGGCATGACGCTGGCTGAGTTCAAGCAGCTTGGCGCGAAAGAACAGCTTGATGTCGAGATGCTCGGTGACCGCGCGCCTGAGATTTTCAAAGCGCTTCTTGCTGCCGACGATCCAGCGTGCCTCAAGCAGGCTGGTCTGGATGGTGACGTCGCGCGACGCTTCTGCGACGCATTCGGGCTCGGTCCGAACGCTGTGGCTGATGTCAATGCCAAGGTCCCAAAGCCGGGTCACGAGCGTGCCGATGGTGGCCTCCAAGGCCGCCGTCGGCGGGCTTGCCAAAAGAATCAGGACGTCGGCGTCGGAGTAAGGAAAGAGCTCGCCGCGGCCATAGCCGCCAACCGCAATCAGTGCGCTGTCGGTGGGCATGTCGAGTTCGCGCCACAGCGTCCTTAGGACTTCATCGACAGCGCCAGCAAGCCGGCGCAACAACGGCCCTGGCGCACCGGCCGTGGCGTAGTCGGCAAAGGCAGCATTGCGCGCAAGCGCGAGCGTCGCCCGAAGCGGCCGGGTGAGGGCGAGACTGGCAGGGGATGCGACGGCCGCCATGCGCGTTGTGAGGATCAGCTACGGTGCGATACTTGGCATCGCTGGCGTGCCTGAAGACTGGGTCAGGATTTCAAAGCCGTCGTCAGTGACAAGCACGGTGTGCTCCCATTGCGCCGACAGGCTATGGTCCTTGGTGACGATGGTCCAGCCATCGGCGAGTTCGCGGATCTCGCGTCGGCCGGCGTTGATCATCGGCTCGACCGTGAAAATCATGCCCGGGAAGAGCTCGTCAAGGGTACCGGGTCGACCGTAGTGCAGAACTTGCGGTTCTTCGTGAAACTTCGTGCCGATGCCGTGGCCACAGAACTCGCGAACGACACTGAATCCGTTCTTTTCGGCGTGCTTTTGGATCGCGTGGCCGATGTCACCCAGGTGCGCGCCGGGTTTGACCTGGGCAATGCCAAGCCACATGCATTCGAAGGTGATCTCGCACAGGCGGCGGGCCTGGATCGAGGTCTCGCCAACGAGAAACATGCGGCTCGTGTCGCCATGAAACCCGTCCTTGATGACTGTGACGTCGATATTCAGGATATCGCCGTTTTTCAGGACTTTCTCGCCCGGAATGCCGTGGCAGACCTGATGGTTGACCGAGGTGCAAACCGACTTCGGATACG
Source organism: Gammaproteobacteria bacterium (assembly GCA_903970185.1). Lineage (GTDB taxonomy): Bacteria > Pseudomonadota > Gammaproteobacteria > Burkholderiales > Burkholderiaceae_D > CAJCIC01. The sequence continues at coordinate 22,423 of CAJCIC010000048.1, read as the reverse complement.
GTGTGTAGCCTGACGGAGCGTAGTTCAGGGGGGCCGGTACCGTGCCTTGTACATTGACCATGTACTCGTGGCAGAGCCGATCGATCTCGCCGGTCGTGACGCCGTTCTTGACGAACGGGGCGATGTAGTCGAGAACCTCTGCGGCGAGCCGGCCTGCGACACGCATTTTTTCGATTTCGGACGGGCTTTTGATTACCGGGGGCACGCTTGAAGATCCAATAAGGTGGAAAAAGCCGCGAGGGCAGTGAAGTCACAGCCAGATTGGCGCCTTGCGGCCACCTTGCGCGGCTTGGGTGCCACGCGCTATAATCCGAGGCTTGGCTTAAATCGCCTGAAATATTGTGCCTCTTTAGAGGGGCGGCTGCAAGGTCGCAACATGACCCATGTGCGGCTTAGGCGATGGATTCCAAGTGCGTGTCGGCAGCATCCGTCTTCTGTTGCGGTGCCGACGGTCGCAGAGCAGTCAAATCCCGAGCCATGCGCCAAGGGTGCCAGGAAGCGGTTTTTCCTGATACAGCATGTGCTTCAGACCCAACCCGAGAGGAGCAGTAATGGCAGTTTCAATGAGAGAAATGCTGGAGGCGGGCGTCCATTTCGGACACCAGACACGCTTTTGGAACCCGCGCATGGCCCCGTACATCTTCGGCCATCGCAACAAGATTCACATCGTCAATCTTGAAAAGACGCTCGCCAATTATGGCGAGGCGATCAAGTACGCAAAACGCCTTGCGGCCAATCGCGGCACCGTGCTTTTCGTTGGCACCAAGCGCCAGGCGCGCGAGATCATCGCCGAAGAAGCAGCGCGCGCGGGCATGCCGTTCGTCGAGCAACGCTGGCTTGGCGGCATGCTGACCAATTTCAAGACCGTCAAGGCTTCGATCAAGCGTCTGAAGGACATGGAAGCGACGATCAATGAAGGCGGCCTTGAGCGCATGAGCAAGAAAGAAGCGCTGGTCTTCCAGCGCGAAGTCGAGAAGCTGCAAAAGAGCATTGGCGGCATCAAGGACATGACCGGCGTGCCTGATGCGATCTTCGTCATCGACGTGGGTTATCACAAGGGCGCGGTAACCGAGGCAGCCAAGCTTGGCGTGCCGGTGATCGGCGTTGTCGACACCAACCACTCGCCCGAGGGTGTGGCTTACGTCATTCCGGGCAACGACGACTCGAGCCGCGCCATCCGTCTTTACGCGCGCGGCATCGCTGATGCGATCCTTGAAGGCAAGAACAGCGCGGCGACCGAATTGACAGAAGCCGTGACGGGCGGAGAAGAATTCGTGGAAGTCAGCGCCGAAGCGTAAATTCCCTGCGCACTCGATCAAAGGGGAGCGCATGCGCCCCTTTTTTTTGGCGTCAACGCCGAGATTATCTGAAGATTAACCAGGAGAGACATGATGGTTGCAATCACCGCAGCGATGGTGAAAGAGCTGCGCGAGAAGACTGACGCGCCGATGATGGAATGCAAGAAGGCCTTGTCCGAAGCCGAGGGTGATCTCGGCCGTGCCGAGGAGCTCTTGCGCGTGAAACTGGGCAACCGTGCGACCAAGGCGGCCTCTCGCGTCGCCGCCGAAGGCATTGTCGCTGTCCACATCAAGGGCAACGCCGGCGCCCTGCTCGAACTGAACTGCGAGACCGATTTCGTTGCCAAAAACGAGGAATTCCTGGCGCTTGCAAAAAGTGCCGTCGAGGCCGTGCTCGCGCATGATCCGAAGGATGTCGACGAGCTCATGGCGCTTCAGAGCGGCCAGGCCTCGCTCGATGACACGCGGCGCGCCCTGATCGGCAAAATCGGCGAGAACATCGCCGTGCGCCGCTTCGTGCGCTACCAGACCGAGGGACACCTTGCGAGCTATGTGCACAGCCACAAGATTGGCGTGCTCGTCGATTATTCGGGCGGCACCGAACAGGTCGGCCGTGATCTGGCCATGCACATCGCCGCCGCCAAGCCGCTTTGCGTCTCGCGCGAGCAGGTGCCGGCAGAGAAAATCGACAACGAACGCAAGATTTTTGCCGCGCAGGCGGCCGAATCCGGCAAACCCGCCGAAATTGTCGCCAAAATGGTCGAGGGCCAGGTCAACAAATACCTCGCCACCGTAGCGCTTTTGGGCCAGCCCTTCGTCAAGAACCTCGACGAAACGGTCGAGAAAATGCTCAAGGCCCACAACGCCACGGTGAAGGCCTTCGCCTTGTATGTCGTGGGCGAGGGCATCGAGCGGCCGGCCGGGGATGATTTCGCCACCGAGGTTGCCAAGCTCAGCCGGTAGAGCACTTTCGGAATCAGCGATAATGCGAGGCTGGCTGCGTTTGCGGCCGGCCTTTTTTGCAACTGTTAAGTACCAAGGAGGCGGTTATCGATGAGCTTGGCCTATAAGCGGGTACTTCTCAAGCTGTCGGGCGAGGCCCTCATGGGCGATGACGCGTTCGGCATCAACCGGGCCACCATCGAGCGGATGGTAGGCGACATTGTCGAAATTACCCGCCTTGGCGTCGAGCTGGCCATCGTGATTGGTGGTGGCAACATCTTTCGTGGCGTAGCGCCTGGCGCTGCCGGCATGGATCGGGCGACGGCCGACTACATGGGCATGCTCGCCACCCTCATGAATGCGCTGGCACTGCAGGACGCCATGAAGCGTGCAGGGCTTGATGCCCGGGTGCAGTCGGCCTTAAGGCTCGATCAGGTGGTCGAGCCGTACATCCGGCCAAAAGCCATGCGCCATCTCGAAGAGGGCCGGGTTGTCGTCTTCGCGGCAGGTACCGGCAACCCGTTTTTCACGACCGATACGGCTGCGGCACTGCGCGGCGCTGAAATCGGCGCGGAAATTGTCCTTAAGGCCACCAAGGTCGACGGCGTCTACACGTCTGATCCCAAGACCGACCCGAGCGCCAAGCGTTACAGCACCATCAGCTTTGACGAGGTGATCGGCAAGCATTTGCAGATCATGGACGCCACCGCGTTTGCCCTGTGTCGTGACCAGGAGCTGCCCATCAAGGTATTCTCGATCATCAAGCCCGGGGCCTTGAAGCGCGTCATCGAAGGGGCCGACGAAGGAACGCTGATTCACGTCTGAACATCGTTTTTTGCGGGAATTTCCATGTCAATTGCCGAAATCAAGAAAAGCGCCGAGCAGAAAATGTCCAAGTCGCTCGAGACGCTGAAGACCAATTTGTCAAAAATCAGGACCGGTCGCGCCCACACCGGCATCCTTGACCATGTGCAGGTCGACTACTACGGCTCGCCCGTGCCGCTGTCACAGGTCGCCAACATCACCCTGGTTGACGCCCGTACGATCGCCGTGCAGCCTTGGGAAAAGAAGATGGTGCAGGTCGTTGACAAGGCCATCCGCGAGTCCGACCTTGGCCTTAATCCTTCGACCCAGGGAGATCTCATCCGCGTGCCGATGCCGGCCCTGACCGAGGAGCGCCGGCGCGATCTGACCAAGGTTGTCAAAGGCGAGGGCGAAGACGCCAAGATCGCCATTCGCAACCTCAGGCGCGACGCCAATACGCACCTGAAGGACGCCTTGAAGGCCAAGGAAGTATCCGAAGACGAGGAGCGTCGGGCACAAGACGAGATCCAGAAGCTGACCGACCGCTTTGTCGCTGAAATCGATCGCGCGCTGGTGCAAAAAGAAGCGGAGATCATGACGGTTTAGGCGACTGAGCCGACACACTTACGCCATGACCATGTCCTCGCCGCCCATCAGTTCAACTCTGGCGATTCCCAGGGCGAGCGATATGCCGCAGCACGTCGCCATCATCATGGACGGCAACGGACGCTGGGCAACCGCGAGGCGCCTGCCGCGTGCAGCCGGGCACGTCAAGGGGGTTGACCGGGTGCGTGAAATCGTCAACGCCTGCCTTCAGCACGGCATTGGCAATCTCACCTTGTTTGCCTTCAGTTCGGAGAACTGGCGTCGCCCAAAGGACGAAGTCTCGCTATTGATGCGCCTTTTCATCGGCGTTCTGCAGCGCGAGGTCGAGCGCCTGCGCGAGCACGGCGTGCGCCTTAGGGTGATCGGCGATGTTTCACGCTTTGAGCCTCGCCTGCAGGAACTGATTGCCGAAGCGCAGCGCCAGACCGGCGCCAGCGATCGTCTGGTGCTCACGGTTGCTGCCAACTATGGCGGGCGCTGGGACATCCTGAACGGATTTCGGCGCATGTTGCGTGACCATCCCGAACTCGCGCAGGACGTCGATGCCATCGACGAGTCGAAGCTCCTGCCCTATCTTGCCATGCACGATGCGCCCGAGCCGGATCTGTTCATCCGCACCGGAGGCGAGCAGCGCGTGAGCAACTTCCTGCTTTGGCAACTGGCCTATACCGAGCTGTATTTCACGGACACCTTCTGGCCCGATTTCACAAGCGAAGAGTTTGACCGGGCCATCGCGTCGTACCGCATGCGCGAGCGACGCTTTGGTCGCACCTCGGCACAGGCCGAGGAGACGCCCTGATGCAGCGCGTGCTGACCGCGCTGGTCTTGCTGCTGCTCTTGGGCGCAAGCCTGACCCTGTTCGCGCCGTGGGGCTTTCCGCTGCTGACCCTGATCTTCGTTGCGCTTGGCATCTTCGAATGGATGAAGCTTTTCTCCATTGCGCTGCTTCTAAGTGGCGCCATTGCGCTTGTCGCTGCGGCCGCAATTGCAGCTTTTGCCCTCGAATTTCCGGAGGAGGGCACCGCCTATACGGTGGTGCTGGCCTTAAGCAGCCTGATCTGGCTCGGACTTGGGCTGGCACTGGTTGTCACCGGCGATTTTCCGCAAGGCGCGTGGTTGCGGCCGCTTTATCTTATCGGCGGCGTCTTGCTGCCGGGGGCGTGCGGCATCGCGCTGTTTGCCGCCTACCGCAGCGGGCTCGTCTACATGGTCTCGATCCTGGCGCTGGTCTGGGTGGCCGACATTGCGGCCTATTTTTGCGGACGCCGCTTCGGACGCAGGAAACTTGCGCCCTCGATCAGTCCGGGCAAGACCATCGAAGGCGCACTGGGTGGCGCGCTCGCCGTCCTGCTTCTCGCCTTCGTTGCGTCACAGCTGGCGTTGACCGAGGACAGTTTCTTTGCGCACCTTTCGCATCGCCTGGCCTTGCCGGTGTGTGCGCTTGTCGTCCTCTTGCTGGTGGCGATGAGCATCACTGGCGATCTGTTCGAATCCAGTCTCAAGCGCCGCGCGGGTGTCAAGGACTCAAGCCATCTCCTGCCTGGCCACGGTGGCATCCTCGATCGCATTGATGCGCTGCTCCCCGTGATTCCGCTCGCCGTGCTTTTGGGCAGAGTGCTTTGAGCATGCCGTCGATTTCGATCCTTGGCGCCACCGGCTCGATTGGCGGCAGCACGCTTGACGTCCTTGCGCGCCATCCCGGGCGCTTCCGCTTGCATGCGCTAACGGGCCACAGGCGCATTGCAACGCTCGCCGAGCAGTGCGTGACGTATCGGCCCGAGCGCGCCGTTGTGCCAGACGCCAGCGCGGCCATGCAGCTGCGCAACCTGGTGGGAACCCTCGAGATTGACATTGCCCACGGCCCGGCCGCGCTTGAGGAAGTCGCAAGCGACGCCGATGTCGTCATGGCGGCCATCGTTGGCGCGGCGGGCCTTCCTGCTGCCCTTGCTGCCGCCCGCGCCGGTCGCCGCATCCTCCTTGCCAACAAGGAAGCGCTGGTCATGGCCGGGCAGTTGATGATTGACCTGGTCTTGCGCCACAAGGCCACGTTGCTGCCGATTGACAGCGAACACAATGCCGTATTCCAGAGTCTGCCGCGCGGACGCGACACCAGCGTCAAGGGCGACGGCATCGCCCGGCTGATCCTGACCGCCTCGGGCGGCCCGTTTCGAAATATGTCGCTCGAACGCATGGCGAGCGTCACGCCCGACGAGGCCTGCGCCCATCCGAACTGGGTGATGGGCAGGAAGATTTCGGTCGATTCGGCAACGCTCATGAACAAGGGCCTCGAAGTCATCGAAGCCCACTGGCTGTTTGGGGTTGCGCCTGAACGCATCGAGGTCGTGATCCATCCGCAAAGCGTGATCCACTCCATGGTCGGGTATATCGACGGCTCGGTTCTGGCCCAGCTTGGCAATCCCGACATGCGCACGCCCATCGCGCATGCCCTGGCTTATCCTGAACGCATCGACGCGGGCGTTGCGCCACTCGATTTTGCGCAGTTATCCGGGCTTCATTTCGAATCTCCTGATATGGTGCGATTTCCCTGCCTGGCGCTTGCCAAGTCGGCGCTTTTTGCGGCGGGAAGCGCCCCGGCGATCCTCAATGCGGCCAATGAAGTCGCAGTCGAGGCGTTCCTTGCCGGACGGATCGGATTTTTGTCAATTTCGAAGGTCGTCGAGGCCAGTTTGGAGCGGGTTGCGGCAGAATCCCTGGAATCGCTCGATCATCTGCTTGAGATCGACGCGCGTGCCCGCGTAGAGGCGCGCAACCTAGTGGAGCAGCACACGATATGACCATTCTCATCGCCATCGGTGCTTTTGCCGCGGCCCTTGGGCCCCTCATCATTTTTCATGAGCTCGGGCACTACTGGGTCGCACGACTCTTTAACGTGCGCGTGCTGCGATTTTCGATCGGCTTTGGCCGGCCGCTGTTCAAGCTCGTGCGCGGTACCGACCGCTGCGAGTGGGTTCTTGCTGCGATCCCGGTCGGCGGCTTTGTGGCCATGCTCGACGAACGCGAGTGCGAGCCCGGCACCTTCACCGAGGAGGAACTCAAGCGCGCATTCAACCGCCAGTCGGTGTGGCGGCGCATGGCCATCGTGGTTGCCGGGCCGGCTGCCAATTTCATCGCCGCCATCGTCCTTTATGCAGCGCTATTCATGCACGGCGTGTCCGAGCCGCGCGCCATTTTTGCCGCCCCGTCTGCAGGCACCATTGCCGCGCGCGCGGGAGTGGTCAGTGGCGATGAAGCCATCGCCGTGGATGGGGCCGAAGTCACCTCCGTGGTGTCGCTGCGTTTTCGCCTCATCAAGGACGCCGTGGACGGACATGACGCGAAGCTGACGCTTGCCAATGCCGACGGCGGCGAGCGCACGCTGACGCTGGATTTCTCGGGCCTCGCTGCGAATGCCGCAGAAGGCGATTTTCTCGGCGACATCGGCCTCGCGGTGGCGCCGCCCGCGCCGGTCATCGCCTCGGTGGGTACCAATTCAGTGGCGAGTCGGGCGGGCCTCGTTGCCGGTGACAGGATTCTTGCAGTCGATGCCGATCCGGTTTTGCGCGTCGATCATTTTGTAGAAAAAGTGCGCAAGGCGGCCAATAAGCCTCTGGTGCTCTTGGTGCAGCGCGGCGATGAGCGGCACGACATCACGGTGATTCCCGATGTCAAGGACGACGCAGAGGGCAAGCCGATTGGGGCCATCGGGGTCGAATTGCGTGGCGTGCCGATGTCGCTGGTGCGCTACGGGCCGATCGACAGCGTCGCCCACGGTGCCCTGCAGACCTGGGAGATGACGCGGTTCTCGGCGGTGATGCTAGGCAAGATGGTGCGCGGGCAGCTGTCGCTTAAGAATCTGAGCGGACCGGTGACGATTGCTGACTATGCCGGACAGTCGGCCCGGCTTGGCCTTGGCATCTTCCTGACCTTCATCGCTTTTATCAGCATCAGCCTCGGTCTGATGAATCTGCTGCCAATCCCAATGCTAGATGGGGGTCACTTGCTGTATTATCTCGTCGAAATCATGCAGGGACGGCCACCGTCCGAACGATTCCTAGAAATGAGCCAGCGCGCCGGCATGGCGGTCTTGGCGTGCCTCATGAGCGTTGCTCTTTTCAATGATTTCTCCCGCCTTTTGTCCTGACCAATCTCGTTGTTTGACCGGGTCTTTGTCCGATGAAGCATTTGCGTATGCCGCGTAGCCGATCCCTTGTGTATTCGATAGCCGCGCTACTCGCCGCGCTGAGTTTTAACAGCGCCTACGCGATCGAACCGTTTGTCGTCAAGGATATCCGTGTCGAAGGCGTGCAGCGCACCGAGCCTGGCACCGTCTTTAGCTATCTGCCTGTGAAGGTTGGCGAGACCTTTGACGATGCCAAGGCGACCCAGGCCTTGAAGGCGCTGTATGCCACCGGTTTTTTCAAGGACGTGCGCATCGAAACCTCGGGCGACGTCATCGTCGTGATCGTCGAGGAGCGTCCGGCGATCGCTTCGATCAATTTCACCGGCATCAAGGAATTCGAGAAGGACGTCTTGAAGAAGGCGCTCAAGGACATCGGCCTATACGAGACAGCGATTTTCGACCGCTCGTCAGTGGACCGCGCGGAACAGGAACTGAAGCGCCAATACCTCACGCGCGGCAAGTATGGTGCCGTCGTGACCGCAACGGTGACGCCGCTTGAGCGCAATCGCGTCGATGTCACGTTCAACGTCGACGAGGGCGATACGGCGAAGATTCGCCAGATCAGCATCATTGGCAACAAGATCTTTTCCGAAGGCGACCTGCTCTCGCAACTGAGCCTGACGACGCCCGGATGGCTGACCTGGTACACCAAGAGCGACCAGTACTCAAAACCCAAACTCACGGGCGATCTCGAAACGCTGCGCTCGTACTACCTCAACCGCGGCTATCTGGAATTCAACGTCGACTCCACCCAGGTCTCGATCACGCCGGACAAGAAAGACATCTACATCACGATCAACATCACCGAAGGTCAGCAATATTCGGTGTCGAAGGTCAACCTTGCCGGCCAGCTGTTGTTGCCCGAAGAGCAGATCCGCACGCTGGTCACGCTCAAACCTGGCGAGACCTATTCGGCAGCCAAGCTGACCGATTCGACCAAGCGCATCCAGGAGCAGCTCGGCCGCCTTGGCTACGCCTTTGCCAATGCCAATGCCCAGCCGGACATCAATCGCGAGAATCGCACCGTTGCGTTTACCATCTACGTCGATCCGGGTCGCCGCGTCTACGTGCGCAACATCAGCGTGGTGGGCAACACCAAGACACGCGACGAAGTCGTGCGCCGCGAGATGCGCGAGGCCGAAACCGGCTGGTACGACACCGACAAGATCAAGCTGTCGAAGGATCGCCTCGAGCGTCTTGGCTACTTCAAGGACGTCAATATCGAGACGCCCCAGGTTGCCGGCACCACCGACCAGGTCGATGTCAACGTCACCGTGACCGAAAAGCCGACGGGCAGCTTTAACATCGGCGCGGGTTTCTCGTCGGCGGAAAAACTGGTGCTGTCGACTTCGATCCAGCAGGCGAATGTGTTTGGCAGCGGCGAGAACGTCGGTATCCAGCTTGATACCAGCTCGCTGCAAAGGACCATCACGTTTAACGAGACCAACCCGTATTTCACCGACGATGGCATCAGCCGAGCGGTTGAACTCTACTACCGCACGCTGAATCCGAACATTCTCGATCTGGGTGACTACGAGATCAAGACGCTGGGTGCGGCGTTGACTTTCGGCGTGCCGTTTACCGAACTCGACACCGTGTTCTTTGGCGCGCGCGTTGAAAATACCAATATCGACATTACGCCGACGAGTCCTACGGCCTACATCGATTACGTCAATACCTACGGCGCCTACAGCACTGCGCTGTTGGGGACGATTGCCTATCAGCGTGACAGCCGCAACAGCGCGCTTGCGCCAACCTCTGGGCAGTTCCGCCGTGTTTATTTCGAAGCCACGGTGCCCTACCAGCTCAAGTACTACCGCACCGGCATCCAGCAGACCAACTACTTTCCGCTCTCGAAGGACTACACCCTGTCGCTTAACGGCGAGTTCGATTACGGCAATGGCTATTCCGGCCAGTCGCTGCCGATTTTCAAGAATTTCTATTCCGGCGGTATCGGCACGGTGCGCGGCTTTGAAACCAGTTCGCTTGGCCCGAAAGACATCAACGGCGATGCACTTGGCGGACCGAAGAAGATCAACGGCAATGCCGAAGTTCTATTTCCAATTCCCGGCACGGGCAATGACCGCACGTTCCGCGGCTTCGTGTTTCTTGATGGAGGTAACGTTTTTGCCGCGTCGGAGAAGATCACGTTTGGCGGCCTGCGCTATTCGACAGGGATCGGGCTGAACTGGCTGTCGCCACTTGGCGCGTTGCGCCTGAGTCTTGGCTTTCCGCTCAACGCGAAGCCTGATGACAACATCCAGAAACTCCAGTTCACGATTGGAAGTGGCTTCTAGCCCGTGTCACAATTGCGCTTTCGCGTGAGGAAAGTTATGAGGAATTTTTTTCGCCTGGTCGCCGTGCTGGCTTTTGCGACCGGAACGTGTGCCGTAAGCTTGCAGCCCGCGCTGGCGCAAGACGCCAGTGGTCCGCGCCTTGGCTACGTCAGTCTTGAGCGCATCTTGCGTGAGTCCAACGCCGCCAAGGCGGCCCAGGCCAAGCTCGATGGCGAGTTCTCGCAGCGCCAGAAGGATCTCGCTGATACGGCAGCGCGGGTCAAGCCGCTGTATGATTATCTTGAGAAGAACAGTGCGGTGATGACCGACTCGGAGCGTGCCCGGCGCCAGAAGGAATTGGCCGACCAGGACAAGGACTTCCAGCGCCGCCAGCGCGAGTTCAACGAAGATTTGAACCAGCGCAAAAACGAAGAGCTGGCCGCAGTGGTCGACCGCGCCAATCGCGTCATCCGGCAGATTGCCGAGTCGGAACACTACGACATGATTTTCCAGGATGCGGTGTACTTCAATCCGCGCGTTGACATCACCGACAAGGTCATCAAGGCGCTAAACGCCCAGCCTGCAAGCGCGTCAGCCGCGCCGTCGGCACCTTCGGTTCCGGCTGGCAAATAGCGCGCGCGTGGCAAGGCGGGCTCCGGATGAAGCGTGAACCAGATCTTCCGGATGTCACCTTAGCCAGCCTGATTGCGCGCTTTGGCGGCTCGTGCAGCGGCGACACGGCGCGCATCATTCGTGCGGTCGCGCCGCTTGAGCGCGCGCAAGGCTCGGACCTGTCGTTTTGCACGGGCGTGCGCCACAAGGCCGCGCTCGCGGCAACCCATGCAGGGGCCGTCTTGATGCGGGCAAAAGACTGCGAGACCCTGAAAGCGCCTGCACACACCTCGGTTTGGGTGCACGACAACCCCTACGCCGGTTTTGCCCGTGTGGCCGGATTTTTCGCGCCTGAAGAGCCCCTTGCCGATGCCGGAATCCATGCCAGCGCGGTCATCGGCGCGGGTGCTTCAATCTCGCTTTCGGCGCGAATCGGGCCTTTTTGCGAGATCGGCGCAAACGCCGTGATCGGCGATGATGTCGTGATCGGCGCGGGCTGCAGCATCGGTCGACAAACACGCATCGGTGCCGGCACGCGCTTGCATCCGCGCGTCACCATCGCCCACGACTGCGTCATCGGCGAGCGCGGCATTTTCCACTCGGGCGCGGTGATTGGCGCCGATGGATTCGGCTTTGCGGGCGACGGGGATCGTTTCGTCAAGATTCCGCAAACCGGCCGGGTCGTGATCGGCGATGATGTCGAGGTCGGGGCCAACACGACAATCGATCGTGGCGCAATGGACGACACCGTGATTGGCAATGGCGTCAAGCTCGATAACCAGATCCAGATCGCGCACAACTGCCAGATCGGTGACTGGACCGTGATCGCCGGCTGCGCCGGCATTGCAGGCAGCGCGAAGATCGGTGCGCACTGCATGCTTGGCGGCGCGGTGATGGTCGTTGGCCACCTGAGCATCGCCGATCATGTCGTGATTTCAGGTGGAACGCTGGTATCGCACTCGATTCACAAGCCAGGGGTTTACACCGGCTTTTATCCGATGGCCGAAAATGCCTCCTGGGAGAAGAATGCCGCAGTCGTGCGCCACCTCGACAAGTTGCGCCAGCGCATCCGGGTGCTCGAAAACCACATCAAGAATAATCAGGGCACGTCATGACCTCACTTGATATCCACGAAATCCTGCAATACCTGCCGCATCGCTTTCCGATGCTCTTGATTGACCGCGTGCTCGAGTGCGAGCCGGGCTCGCACATCAAGGCGGTCAAGAATGTATCGATCAACGAGCCGTTTTTTCCGGGGCATTATCCGCACAGCCCGGTCATGCCGGGCGTGCTGGTGGTCGAGGCCATGGCACAGGCCGCAGCCATCCTGTCGTTTAAGACCGTCAGGCAAAAGCCGAACGACAAGTCGATGTATTACTTCGTGGGAATCGATGGCGCGCGCTTCAAGCGCCCGGTGTTGCCTGGCGACCAGTTGATTCTCGAGGTGGCGTTAACGAGGAGTTCGCGATCGATCTGGAAATACAGTGCCAAGGCCTCGGTCGATGGCCAGCTCGCTGCCCACGCCGAGCTGATGTGTGCCTACAAGATGGTCGACGCGGACGTCGCAGAATGACGCAGGTGCATGGCAGTGCCGTCGTCGATCCGCACGCCATGCTCGATGCGGACGTCACGATCGGCCCTTTCTGCGTGATCGGTCCGAAGGTCAAGATTGGCGCCGGATCGAGTCTTGGTGCGCACGTCGTGGTGATGGGTGACACGACGATTGGCCGCGACAATGCGGTCTCGCCGTTTTGTTGCCTCGGGGGGCCTCCCCAGGACAAGAAATTTGCCGGCGAAGAGACGCAACTTGTCATCGGCGATCGCAACACGATTCGCGAGTACTGCTTTTTCAACACCGGGACGACCCAGGACGCGGGCGTCACGCGCGTCGGTGACGATAACTGGATCATGGGCTACGTGCATATTGCGCACGATTGCGTGATTGGCAATCACACGGTGATTGCCAACGCGACCCAGCTCGCAGGCCATGTCCACGTCGGTGACCATGCGATCCTTGGCGGCCTGACCGGTGTGCATCAGTTTGTCAAGATCGGTGCCCATGTCATGAGCGGGGCGCACGGCTACCTGAACCAGGATGTGCCGCCTTTCGTTCTCTGCTCGGGCGCCCCGGCCGCGCCTCACGGCATCAACGTCGAGGGATTGCGCCGGCGAGGCTTTGACGATGCCTCGATCGCCGCCTTGCGCCACGCCTACCGCCTCCTGTATCGCCAGAAACTCGCGTTCGATGATGCGCAACGGGCGATCGCTGAATTCGCGCAAGGGCTCGAGGCCGCGCCGCAGCAGGCGGTGCGTGTCTTTGGCGAGTTTCTTGCCAGGGCAACCCGCGGCGTGATTCGCTAGCGCCGTGAGCACCCGGCTTGCGATGGTCGCAGGCGAAGCCTCGGGCGACCTGCTCGCGAGCCTGATGCTCTCGGGGGTGCATCGCGCCGTTGCCGATCTGTATGCCTTTGGCATCGGCGGTGCGCACATGGGCGCGGCAGGCTTCGATGCACTTTGGCCCAGCGACAAACTTGCGGTTCGCGGCTACCTCGAGGTCGCGGCGCACTTCCCGGAAATCTTCATGATCAGAAGGCGCCTCGCGCAACGGCTGCTCGCTGCGCCACCTGACGCCTTCGTGGGCATCGATGCGCCGGATTTCAACCTCGATCTGGAAGTTCGTCTGCGCAAGGCCGGTATTCCCGTCGTGCACTTCATCGGACCCTCAATTTGGGCCTGGCGCCGCGAGCGCATCGACAAGATCAGGCGCGCAGTTGACCACATGCTGGTGCTTTTTCCCTTCGAGCCGGCGCTCTACCATGCAGCTGGCATTGCTGCGACCTACGTTGGCCATCCGCTTGCCGATGTCATCCCGATGGTGCCCGGGCAAGGCGCGGCGCGCGCGGCCCTGGGGATCGGCAAGGAGCCGCTCATCGCCCTGATGCCAGGCAGCCGACTCGCCGAAATCCACTACAACGGCCCGACCTTCATCGACGCCGCGCTTCTGCTTGCGAAAGACGTTCCCGGAGTGCGTTTTGTCATTCCCACGGCCGGCGCCGAAGCGCAAAGGCGCGTCAAGGCGCTGCTTTTGCGACCGGGTGCAAGGCGGGCGTCGATGCAGGTCATCGAAGGCGGCTCGCACCGAGCGCTTGCAGCCTGCGATGCAGCGCTGGTCGCAAGCGGGACGGCAACGCTGGAAGCAGCCCTCTACAAGCGGCCGATGGTCATCGCCTACCGCATGGCCGCCTTGAGCGCGGCGATCATGCGCAACAAGGGTTACCAGCCCTGGGTGGGTCTTCCCAACATTCTCGCGCGCGAGTTTCTCGTTCCCGAGTTCCTGCAGGAAAAGGCGACGCCAAGGGCCCTTGCCGACGCGCTATTATTTCAGCTGACCAACGACGCCAACCGCCAGCGCCTGAACGAGCGCTTTGCGCTCTTGCACGACGAGTTGCGCTGTGACACCGCCGCAAAAAGCGCGCATGTCATCGCCGAATTCTTGCAAGACAGGAAGCAGCATTCATGAAATCGCGTGCCCCGCGGGATGCCAAGTATTTTTCCAGTTGCCTTGCGAGCCGCGTAGCCGGTGTTGACGAGGTTGGACGCGGGCCGCTTGCCGGGCCGGTATTTGCCGCCGCCGTGATCCTTCAGCCGGACCGGCCGATCAGGGGCCTGCGCGACTCGAAAGAACTGAGCGCGCAAATGCGTGAGCGCCTTGCCGAGCGCATCCGCAGCCGCGCCATCGCCTTTGCGGTTGCAAGCGCAAGCGTTGCCGAGATCGACACCCTGAACATTTTTCACGCCAGCATGCTGGCCATGCAGCGTGCCATCGCGCAGTTGCCCAATGGCTGCGATTTCGCCCTGATCGATGGCAAGGCCCGGCCGAGGCTGGACGTCCCGTGCGAGCCTATCGTTTCGGGCGATGCCAAGGTCGCGTGCATTGCCGCGGCCTCGATCCTGGCCAAAGTGGCTCGCGACGCGGTCATGCGTGCGCTTCACCTTGAGTATCCGCACTACGGTTTTGACCAGCACATGGGCTATGCCACGCCGCTGCATCTTTTGGCGCTGCGCGCGCACGGGCCATCGCCTGAACATCGGCGCAGTTTCGCCCCGGTGCGCGCGGCGCTCGTGCTGCCGCTTTTCTGATGCTGCGCGTCGCGTCGCGCGAGAACGCGAAATTCAAGACGCTAAGGCGACTTGCCGAGTCGCCACTGGAGCGCCAGCGTAGACGCACCACGCTCATCGAAGGGGCCCATCTTTGTCAGGCCTATCTTGATCGCGTCGGCATGCCGCAGTCGTGCGTGATCGGCGCGGGCGCGCTTGCCAACGCCGAAGTCGCAAGAATCATCGCGCGCTTGCCGCCATCGATTCTGATCGAGATCGACGAGCGGCTGTTTGCTTCGATCTCGCAGCTGGAATCGGCGCCAGCGCTGCTCTTTGTCATTGCCATGCCGGCAATGGCTGCCCCTGTGCGCGTGGCTGGCGATGCCGTGCTGCTTGATCGCATTCAGGATCCGGGCAATCTCGGCGCCTTGCTGCGCTCGGCTGCGGCCGCGGGCTTTGCTCTGGCCTATCTCTCGCCGGGCTGTGCGGCAGCGTACGGGCCACGCGTCCTGCGTGCGGCGATGGGCGCGCATTTTTCGATGCAGATTCATGAGCAGTGCGACCTCGTCGAGCTCATCGCCCAAAGCCAGTTGCCGGTGTATGCCACGTCATCGCATGGCGGCGAGGCGATTTTCGATGCATCGTTTCAGGGCGCCTGCGCGTTTCTTTTTGGCAACGAGGGGCAGGGCATCGACGCCGCCTTGCTGGCCCGCACGCGCCTTGTGACCATCCCGCAGCCGGGAGGGGAGGAGTCGCTTAACGTCGCTGCGGCCGCGGCGATTTGCCTTTTCGAGGTCGTGCGCCAGCGCCGTGCCGGCGGCAATCGCTAGGCGGCGTTGGCCGTGCGCGTTGCGAACAGCACTTCCAGATCCTCGACCGCCACCGCCGGGCTGTACAAAAAGCCCTGGTAGTGGTCGCAGCCGGCCGTCTTCAGGGCGGCAAGCTGACGCTCGTTTTCGACCCCTTCGGCGGTAACCGAGAGGCCAAGGCCACGTCCGAGGCTGATCACCGAGCGCGTAATCGCCAGATCGCTGGCGTCATCGAGCATGTCGCGAATGAAGGTCTGGTCGATCTTCAGCGTATCGATATCGAGTTGCTGCAAGTGCGACAGGCTCGAAAAGCCGGTGCCGAAATCGTCGATTGCGATTTTCATGCCGCGATGCTTGAGTTCGGAGATGACGTTCTTGGTAATGCCCAGATCGAACAGCATGCTGGTTTCGGTGATTTCGACCTCGATGCAGCGCGGATCGCAGCCGGTCTGCTCGATCACCAGGTCGACCTCGTCGATGAAGGTGGCAACCAGCAGCTGATGGGCCGAGAAGTTGACGGAAATCGTGCCGTAGTGGGCATGCGCGTCCTGCCACTGGCGAATTTGCATGCAGGCTTTTCTGAAGACGTAGACGCCAAGCTCGTGGATCAGCCCGGATTCTTCAGCGATGCTGATGAATTCCTTGGGCGAGACGACGCCAAGCCTGGGATCGGTCCAGCGCAAGAGCGCTTCGGCTCCCACCATCTGCCCGCTCGCGACCGAGACCCGCGGCTGGTAGTAAAGCTTGAGCGCATCGCGTTGCAGGGCCAGCCTTAGCGCCGTCTTGATGCCGGCGCGGCGCTCGCTGCGCTGGGCCAGCGACGCCGAGAAGAACTCGAAACGGTTCTTGCCGTTTTCCTTGGCGCGATACATGGCCAGGTCGGCGCTGCGCAGCAACGCATCCGGCGTTCGGCCGTGGTCGGGATAGACCGCAACGCCGATGCTGGCGGCGACCGAAAGACGCTGGTTTTCGACCCGGATGGGGTCGCGCAATGCATGAATGATGCGCTGCGCCGTCTCGTGGGCGATGGCCTTGGGCCGCTCGTGACCGCCCAGGATGACCATGAATTCGTCACCGCCGATGCGCGCAACTTCGTCTTCCGCCCGGATGCAGCGCCTAAGTGTGCTGGCAATCTCGACGAGCATCAGATCACCCACGCGGTGGCCCAAGGTGTCGTTGATGTTCTTGAAATGGTCGAGATCGATGAACAGCACGGCGACACCCGAGACGTCCTGCTTTGCGCGTTCGATGAACTCGCGCAACGTCGGTTCGAGCGCATTGCGATTGAGCAGCTTCGTCAGGGTGTCGCGCTGGGCGATTTCGATCAGGCGGTTTTCGGCCTCGACGCGCTGCGAGACGTCCTGCACGAGACCGAGGATCGATGACACCCTGCCGCCGGCGTCACGCAGTGCCGCGATATGCCATTCGCAGGCGACCTGCTTGCCATCCTGGCGGCGGGCGAGAACGAGGTGGCGGCGCGAGTTGGGCTCGGTGCCAAGCGCGCTTTCATTGCGCGGAAAGAAGTCGCCTGCGTGCTCGGCAGCGATCAGGTTCAGATCCCAGAAGGGCTTCTCAAGCACTTCGTCGCGCGGCCAGCCAAACAGCATTTCGGCCTGGGATGACCAGCGCGTCACGCGCTGGTCGGCATCGAGCGTGAACGATGCCAGCGGCGTGTTCTCAAAGTGTGCGGTCAGAAGCCAATTGGCCTGCTGCAGCGCAAGTTCCTGCTTCTTGCGCGCCTGGATATCGGTCGCGGTGGTGTAGAAGCCCGTGATCTGGCCATTTTCGTCGCGCGTTGGCACATAGCGCAAAAGCACCCACCTGCGAATGCCGTCGTGGTAGCGCATTTCGCGCTCGTACTGGACCAGCTGGCCTGCAAGCGCGGCCTGGATGTAGGGTTTGGCAAAGCGGTAATCGTCTTGCGACATCAGCCCATTGAGGGGCAAGCCGATCAACTCCGACGCCTTGCGCCCATACCACATCGTCGATGTATGGTTGACAAAGCGCACGCGTTCCTCGGCGTCGACGTGGCTGATCGGCAGTGCCACGCTGTCCATTGCGCGCTGCATCTCCTGCACCGAGCGCTCATAGTCGAGCTGGGCGCGCTTGGCTTCGCTGATGTCCTGCGTCAGGGTGTAGACGCCGCGCACCTTGCCGCCATCATCCTGGTCGGGGAGCCAGTCGACGGCCAGCCACTGATGCACGCCATCGGGCAAATCAATGGCATGTTCGGTGCGCAGGCGCTGGCCCCCGCCTGCAAGCCGAAAGGCATCGAGCATGGCCTCGCTGACCTGCAGCGGGAAGACGGTGCGCGCCTCGGCACCGACGATTTCGCTTGCGGGCTTGCCGATCAGATCGGCGAAGGCGCGATTGGCGTAGCGATAGCGTCCTTCTTCTGACAGGTAGGACAAAGGCTGCGGAAAATTTTCGATGAACGACTCGATCCACTGCTGCTGCTCGCGCAGCCGCTCTTGCGCCTGGCGCGCCTCGGTGATGTCGTAGGCAATGCCGTAGCTGCCAAGAAACTCGCCGTGCTCGCCAAGATCGGCAACTATCGACACGCGCGACCAGCGCACCTCGCTTGCATGCAGCGATGCGCGTCGTTCGTACTGCACTTTCTCGCCTTTCAATGCCCTTTGGATGCACGCTTCGAGTTCGACTGCAACCGCTTCGCCAAAGACTTCGCCAGCGGTGTGGCCGATGACCTCATCTTCAACGAGGCCGTTGTCGATCAAAAAGCGCTGGTTGCAATAGCGGTAGCGTCGCTCGGCATCCATGTAGCTGATCTGCGCGGGCAGGTTGTCGGTCAGCACATTGATCCGCGTCTGCTGGCCGCGCAGCTCGTCCTCGGCGCGCTTGACGTCCTCGATGCTGCGCGAGACGACATACACACCCTCGATGCCGCCTTCGGCCGTGCGCGAGGGCAGATAACGGATTTCGCGCCAGCCGCGCGTGCCGTTGATCAGGTCATAAGCCTGGTGCGTAATCAATTCGCCGGTCATGGCACGGTCAAACAGCGCCTTGCGCTGTCCGGCGATATCCAGCCCGACGACCTCTTCGACGCTGCGTCCCATGACCTGGTCGCGCGATTTGCCAATCAGGCGCAAAAAGGCTTCATTGGCGTAGCGGTAGCGGCGCTCGCGATCGAGAAAGGCGATCGCCTCGGGGATGTTTTCCGCGAAGCTGCGAAAATGCGCTTCGCTATGCTCGACGCCGATGGCGGCAACCCGCTTGTCGTGGACATCGGCTGCAAATATATAAATGCCGTGAGCGCTGCCACTCATGTCCGGAATCAGGTCAAAACGCAGCCAGCGCGGCTCGGCCTGGTTGCCGCGATAGGGGATTTCGATCGACCCGGACTTGCCCTTGAGGGCTTCGGCGTAGAGGCCTGCGAGCTTGCGCGCGCTCTCATCTGAGCCCGGAAAATCGCGCCCGCTATTTTGCGGGTCGAGATTTAACAGCTGCTGGAAGGCCGGGTTGGTCCAGGTCAGCCGGCCTTCCCGGTCCAAAAGCGCCATGGCCAGGGGAATCAGGTCGGCCGACTGCTCCGGATGGGGCTCTAAGGCGGCTTCAACGCCGATTAAGGCGGCAATCACGCAGCGATGGCCAAATCGCTTCAGCTCAATGCGGCTGAGTCCCTGCTGGCCGCCGCGGCGGGCGTGCTTGACGGTAATGACCAGGCTCTCGCCCGCGCGCGCGCGCTCGATGTAGGGTTCGAGCACCGCCCAGTTGCCATCGCCTACGACCCCGGAAAACGCCAGCCCGGGCAGCTCGGCCAGGTCGCGTCCGATGAACTCTGCGTAGCGCTGGGTGGCGGCGGCGAGCCGGTTGTCGGCGTCGATCAGGCAAACCGGCGCATCAAGCCAGGCCGCCAGTGCCTCAAGCGACGACCGATCGGGCTGTGTTTCCTGCGCAGACGTGGGCGCGGCTCCGCTGGGCGCTGTCGCGTGCACGGAGTGGATGCGGATGATGAGGTCGGAGAACAATGGCGTAGAGGGTTGGACCAATTATATGCGGCGCAGGGGTCGGGGCAGTGGCTTTCCGTGACCGCGTGTCGCAAAAGGCGAAGGCCCATCCAAGTAGGTCAAAACCCTCTCGTTTCCAGCTTGATTTCCTGAAGAATCGTGGTTGCAATTTCTTCGATCGACTTGGCCGTCGAGGACAGCCAGTGGATGCCTTCCTTGCGCATCAGCAATTCGGCCTCGTTGACCTCATAGCGGCAATTCTCGAGCGAGGCGTAACGGCTTCCCGGTCGCCGCTCGTTGCGCACCTCGGCAAGACGCTCAGGGCTGATCGACAGGCCAAAAAGCTTCGCGCGATAGCCGGGCAAGACGCTGGGCAGCCGTCCGCGCTCGAAATCCTCCGGGACCAGCGGATAGTTTGCCGCCTTGACGCCGTATTGCATGGCCAGATAGAGACTGGTTGGAGTCTTGCCGCTTCTTGACACGCCAACCAGGATGACATGCGCCTTCTCGAGTCCTCGGTGCAGCTGGCCGTCGTCGTGCGACAGCGCGAAGTTGATGGCTTCGATGCGACTGTTGTATTGCTTGCTGTCGGCAATATTGTGCGCTTTGCCAATCGAATGGGTCGAGCGCACGCCGAGTTCCTTCTCAAGGGGCTCGACAAATGTCTGGATCATGTCAAGAAAGAGCCCCTTCGAACACCTCACGGCAGCGTTGATCTCGGCGTTGACCAGGGTGCTAAAGACGATGGGCCGCGCGCCACCGGGTTCAACCACGCGGTTGATGCGCTGGATCACTTCGCTGGCCTTTTCCAGAGTATCGATAAAAGGCATGCGAACTTGTTGGAACTCGACACCCTCAAACTGGGCCAGAAGGCTATGCCCGAAGGTTTCCGCCGTGATGCCGGTGCCGTCGGAGACGAAAAATACGGTGCGTTGCGGCCGGCCTGGCAATGCGCTCATGGTCTTATCGGTCTCTTTTGAAGGGGTCGGGGCGCAAGCTACAATGCGCGCGCAAGCAAATTATCATCTTTCAGTATTGGGGAATGCATGTCGGCAAGCGCGCTCGTGGTTGGATTTGACAAGTTACGCGCAACAGACGTCGACACCGTCGGCGGCAAGAACGCCTCGCTTGGCGAGATGATCAGCCAGTTGGCCGATGCCGGGGTCAGGGTGCCAGGCGGGTTTGCCACTACGGCAGCGGCGTTTCGCGCCTTTATCGATCATAGCGGGCTTAAGTCGCGCATCGAAAAAGCGCTCCACGGCCTTGACACAAACGATGTCCGTGCGCTCGCAAAGACCGGCCAGACGATCCGCCAGTGGATCGTCGAAGCGCCGTTCCCCGCTGATCTTGAAAAAGAGATTCGTGATAATTTTCAGAAGCTTGAAGCGGATTCTTCAAGTGAAATGTCATTTGCCGTACGTTCGTCTGCGACGGCCGAGGACTTGCCTGACGCATCGTTTGCAGGGCAACAGGAGACCTTCCTGAATGTCACCGGCATCGACGATGTGCTGATTGCGATTCGCGAAGTCTTCGCTTCCCTGTATAACGACCGGGCGATTTCGTATCGGGTGCACAAGGGCTTTGGCGACGTCGAAGTGGCACTATCGGCCGGCGTGCAGCGCATGGTGCGCAGCGATCGCGGCGCCGCTGGCGTGATGTTCACGCTCGATACCGAATCCGGATTCGATCAGGTCGTGTTCATTACCGCGAGTTACGGCCTTGGCGAGACCGTCGTGCAAGGTGCGGTCAACCCCGATGAGTTCTACGTGCACAAGGTTGCCCTGGCCAACGGCAAGTTTCCGATCATCAGGCGCCAGATCGGCTCGAAGCTGATCCGCATGGAATACTCGCCAAAAGGCGCGCAAAAGCGCGTGCAAACCGTCGATGTGCCGCTTGCGCAGCGCAATCGCTATGCGCTAAGCGACGATGAAGTGATCGAGCTTGCCCGCTATGGCATGATCATCGAGGCGCATTATGGGCGGCCGATGGATATCGAGTGGGGCCGCGACGGCGTGGATGGCAAGCTTTATATCCTGCAGGCGCGACCGGAAACGGTGAAATCGCAAATCGCCCTGCGCGGTTCTGCCGTGCATCGCTATCGGCTGCGCGGCCAATCGAAAGTCCTGACCCAGGGCCGCGCCATTGGCCAGAAGATTGGCGCCGGGCCGGTGCGCGTGATCCGTGATGCGGCAGAGATGGAACGCGTGCAGCCAGGCGATGTGTTGGTCGCCGACATGACCGATCCCAACTGGGAGCCGGTCATGAAACGCGCCGCGGCAATTGTAACCAACCGCGGCGGGCGCACCTGCCACGCTGCGATCATCGCGCGCGAGCTTGGCGTGCCGGCGGTGGTCGGTTGCGGTGATGCGACCTCGGTCCTGGCCGACGGCGCCCTGGTCACCGTGTCGTGCGCCGAGGGCGACGAAGGGCGTGTCTATGACGGCCTGCTCGAGACCGAAGTGACCGAAGTCAAGCGCGGCGTGCTCGCCGAGATTCCGGTCAAGCTGATGATGAATGTCGGCAATCCACAGCTCGCCTTCGATTTCCAGTCGATTCCCAACCAGGGCGTGGGACTTGCACGCATCGAATTCGTCATCAATAACAACATTGGCGTGCATCCGAAGGCGATCCTGGAATATCCCAACATCGACCCCGACCTGAAAAAGGCGGTCGAATCGGTCGCCCGCGGCCACGCCTCGCCACGCGCTTTCTACGTCGACAAGCTGGCCGAGGGCGTGGCCACCATCGCTGCTGCCTTCTGGCCGAAGACGGTGATCGTGAGACTGTCCGACTTCAAGTCCAACGAGTACAAGAAACTCATCGGCGGGACGCG
>CAJCIC010000047.1 GCA_903970185.1 Gammaproteobacteria bacterium | reverse complement strand
CATCGTCGGTCGTGAGATCACCATTTCGGCATTGCGCGAGTGGATGGCGCAAATCGGTGCCTCGCGCAGCGTGGCCGTCAATTCGCTCGGCAAATTGAAGACCATCATGCAGATGGTGGCGATCCCGATGCTGCTCTATGACCGCCACTTCATCTTCTTCGACGCGCACGTGGTGGGCACGTGGCTGATCTACCTGGCCGCGATCCTCACGGTCTGGTCGATGTTTTATTACATGCGTCTCGCATGGCCGCAGATCCTGGCCCGCACGCGGCACGACCCGTGAAGCCCAAGGCCCTCAACTACGCCCTGATCCCGGCAGCGGGCACGGGTTCGCGCGTAGGCGGCGAATTGCCCAAGCAATATCGTGACATCGCCGGCCGCCCGATGATCTGTCATGCGCTTGAGACCTTTGCCAAATGCGAGCAGATCGCACGGGTGTTTGTCGTCATCGAGGCGTCCGATGCACACTTCGAGCGGCTGCCCTTGTCGGCATTGGCGAGCCAGAGAATCGAATGCCTGCGCGTGGGTGGCGCAAGCCGTCATGAGTCTGTTGAAAACGGCCTTGAGGCGCTAGGGCACCGGCTTGACGACGACGACTGGATTTTGGTGCACGACGCAGCGCGACCCGGACTTTCGCAGGCCATGCTGGAGCGCCTGATCACGGCAGTTGGCGTCGATGCCATCGGCGGCATTCTCGCCTTGCCGGTTGCAGATACCCTAAAGCGCGCCCAGGGCGAGTTGCCAGCACGCAGCCTTGAGACGGCATCGCGGGTCGGTCTGTGGCAGGCGCAAACGCCGCAGATGTTCCCGTATCGCGCTTTGCGTGACGCGCTTCAGAGCGCGCGCGCCAAGGGCAAGACCGTGACCGACGAGGCAAGCGCAATCGAGATGGCCGGCGGCGCGCCGCTTCTGGTCTTGGGGCATTGCTTCAATTTCAAGGTGACCTACGCCGACGATTTGCAACTTGCGCAAATGATTCTTGCGCCCGCCTGAGCATCGATGGATAAGGCTTCGACCATGCGCGTTGGACAGGGATTTGACAGCCACAGGCTTGCGGCGGGGCGCAAGCTCATCATTGGTGGTGTTCATATCGAGCACCCCTTCGGCCTTGACGGTCATTCCGATGCGGACGTGCTCTTGCATGCGATCACCGATGCGCTCCTCGGAGCTGCGGCACTGGGTGACATCGGCAGGCATTTCCCGGATAGCGATGCGGCCTTTCTGAGTGCCGACTCGCGCGCATTGCTGCGTGAAGCCTATGCGCGAATCAAGCGCGCCGGCTTTGTCCTTGGCAACCTTGATGCGACGATCATTGCCGAGGCGCCGAAGATGGCGCCACACATCGCCGCCATGATCGGCAATATCGCAGCTGATCTCGAAGTCCATCCGAACCAGGTCAACATCAAGGCCAAGACCGCCGAAGCGATGGGTGCACTCGGCCGGCGCGAAGGCATTGCAGCGCAAGCCGTGGCCCTGCTTTTTGGCGCGCCCGATGGCTAAGCCAGCGCGCCTTGCGCCGCGCGTTTTGCTTACCGTCGCTCGGTATTGAAGATCAGCCGCGCCGACAGGCCGCTGGGTCGTGCGTTGGACAACTCGAAGCGCGCGCCGTGCCGAAGGGCGATGCGCTCGACAATCGCAAGACCAAGACCTGCGCCGCTGGCCTGGCCGCGGGCCTCGTCAAGCCGCGTGAAAGGCCGCTTCAATTTCTCGAGCTGGTCGGGTGCAACGCCGGGCCCCTTGTCGACGACACTGAGCCATGGCGTGCCGCCACCGCCCGTGGCGATGGTGACCTCGGCGACATTGCTGCCCTGGGACTTGCCGTAGCGCCTTGCATTTTCGACGAGGTTGAAGATCACGCGTTTCAGGTCCATCTCGTGCGCTGCGACCGGCGCCGCAGGTGCATAGTCGGTCGAGATGACAAGATCAGAGGCGGGTTGCATCTGCCCGACGACATCTTCGACGAGCGCGCGCAGATCGATCGGGACGAGCTTTGCGCTCTGGTTCATCGGTCGCGCATAATCGAGGAACTGACCGATGATGGCGTCCATCTGGTCCACGTCGGCGCTCATCGCCAGTCGTGTTGCCTCATCCAGATCATTCATCTCGATTTCCAGGCGCATGCGCGTGAGCGGCGTGCGCAGGTCGTGGGAAATGCCGGCAAGCAGGAGCGATCGGTCGGCTTCGATGCGCTCGAGTTCGTCGACCATCGCATTGAAGCTGCGGTTGGCCGCGCGGATCTCGTTGGGGCCGCTCTCGGGCAACGGTTCCGGGCGCGCGCCACGGCCGATGGCCACTGCCGCTGCGGTCAAGCGCTTGAGCGGCATGTTGATGAGCCGGCTGATCACGACGGCGCCTAACAGCGACAGCCCGAGCGTGCCCACGGCCCAGCCGAACCACTGGATGTGGGGAAGATTTTCAAGGCGACTCGAATCGAATGCCACCCAGTAGCCGTCGTCTTCAATCGAAAAGCTGACCCAAAAGCCGGCCTGGCCGTTGACCTTGAGGCTGATCCGGGTGTCGCTGCCAAGGCGACTACGGATCGACTTGGCAATGCTTCTGAGAAAGCTCAGGTCAGGAAGCGGCGCGATCTGGTCGGTGGTCTCAAGCGGATAGATGCGAACGTCTTCGTTTTGCGCCAGATCGATGAGCAGTGCGCGCCTTTTTTCGGGGTCGGAATGAATCAGCGCCGAGCGCGTCAGATTGACGATGCTTGCGATCAGCTGGGCCGCCTGCTCGGCGCGCGGACCGCGCTCGAGGATGCGAAAGCTCTGGTAGGAACCCGCGAGGCTCGCCGCGATCAGCACCGCGATAAGAAAGAAGGTTCGCCAGAAAACCCCGCCTGGCGCCCAGTCAGCTTCCTGCGGGTTCTGCGCTTTGGCTTGCACTGTCTGCTGCCGGCCTGTCGTCGTCCGGAATGAACACGTAGCCCAGGCCCCAGACGGTCTGAATGTAGCGCGGATTGGAGGGATCCGGCTCGATCAGCTTTCTTAGCCGCGAAATCTGCACGTCAAGACTGCGGTCGAAGGCCTCGTACTCGCGCCCGCGCGCAAGCTCCATCAGTTTTTCCCGGGAAAGCGGTTGTCGGGGATGGCGCGCAAAGGCCTTCATGACCGCGAATTCGCCCGTGGTCAGCGACTTGGTTTCGCCATGGTGCTCGAGCGTGCGGGTCTTCAGATTGAGGCGGTAGGGGCCGAAATGGAAGGTTTCCATGTCCGACGCCGGCGCGCCCGGTGCCTCAAGCGAGCCGCGGCGACGCAAGACGGCGTGAATGCGTGCGACAAGCTCGCGCGGGTTGAAGGGTTTGGGCAGATAGTCGTCTGCACCAAGCTCAAGTCCGATGATGCGGTCGACCTCGTCACCCTTGGCGGTGAGCATGATGACAGGCGTGGTGTCGTTCGAGCCGCGCAGTCGCCTGCAGATGGTCAGGCCGTCTTCGCCTGGCAGCATCAGATCGAGCACGAGCAGGTCGAAACGCTCACGCGTCCAGAGCTTTGTCATGGTCGTACTGTTCTCGGCGAGGAACACGTTAAAGCCCTGGTCCGTCAGATAGCGGCGCAGCAGGTCGCGCAATCGTTGATCGTCGTCGACCACAAGAATCTTGTATGCTTGGGCTTGCGTCATGCGCGCATGGTATTCGTTGCGTTGCGTGTTGTCACGCATCCCCGTCCCTCGTGCGGAAGGGGAAACAATGTGTTACAACTGCGGCGCGCTTGCAACCCCGCTCTGCTGGCAGCCCTTCTACACTTTAGGCATTCTTATCTTGCGTTGCACGCGAGTTTGCCCCAAGTGTCATACATCATGCGAGCGCCACTGCTGCGATTGGTCCTGATCATCGGCTTTGCCATCATTTTATTGATGGCGGGCGTGGCTTCGGCCGGACCGCGACCAGGAGCTTTCGTGCAGCGTCGCCAGGTTCCCGCGCAACCGGCACGGGAAGCGCAACAGGTTCAGCCTGCGCGTGAGGCGGCTGCGGCCGAAAACCGGGCGGCGACGCCACCTCTGCAGAGCGCATTCCCACCGCGGCAAAGGCCAGGCACGCTTAGCCCCGACGAGCGGCGCGCCTTGCGCCGTCAGATCGATGACGCTGCCCGCGAGGTTTATCGCAACGGCAGATAAACCCTGGCGGGGCAAATCATGGGGCTCGGTTAAAATCGGCCACCATGTCGAAGAGAAACCCCACCTGTGCCGCTGATACTTGCACTTGATACTTCAAGCGAGTGGTGCGGCGTCGCGCTCTTGCACGATGACGAGGTCCTGGCTGCGATGAGCGTCGCGCGCGCAGCGGGCTTTGCCGGACACTCCGAACACGTGCTGGCCATGGTTGCCGAAGTCTTGCAGCGCGCGGGTCGCCCGCTTGCGGACGTGGCGGCGATCGCCTTTGGTGCGGGTCCGGGCGCCTTTACCGGACTGCGCGTTGCGTGCGCCGTGACCCAGGGACTGGCACTGGGCCTTGGCTGCCCGGTTGTGCCGGTCGACTGCCTTGCTGCCATGGCGCTAGAGTGTGCGGTCAAGGCGGGCGAGCCGAGTTCGGAGGTGCTGATCGTGCAGGACGCGCGCATGGGCGAAGTGTATGTCGGGCGCTATCGCTTCGACGGCCGAGCGCTGGCCTTCGTCGAGGCGCCGTTTCTGATCGGCGCTGCCGCGCTGGTGGCGCAATGTTCAGGCGATAAGGCCGACATCCTTGGCGGCAGTGCGCTTCTAGTTGCGCCAGCGCTCGCCGCGCTGGCGCGATCGACGACAGCCACCGATCATCCGGATGCCGCCTTCATCGGCCGTCTTGGCGCGATCGGTCTTGCGCAAGGCGATGCCGTGGCGGCCAAGGATGCGGCGCCGATCTACGTTCGCGATCGGGTGGCCTTGACTATCGATGAACGCGTGCGCGGGGTTAGACTTCCGGCATGAATGCCCAAGTCAAGGGGACATCCCCTGTCACCTATGCCGGCTTCGAGCCGATGAGCGCCGCGCATCTGCACGAGGTCGTGGCGATCGAGGCGACGCTTTATTCGGCACCCTGGACCATCGGCAATTTCAGGGATTCGCTTGCCGCCAACTATAGCGCCTGGGTTTTGCGCTTTGCGCTCGAGCCGGCAGATTCGCCCGAACTGATCGGTTATTTTCTGCTCATGACCGCAGTCGATGAAGCGCATCTTCTAAACCTGAGCGTCTCGCGCCGCTACCAGCGCATGGGCTTTGGCATCGCGTTGCTGCAAAAGGCCGTGGAGACGGCGCGCGGCCACCGCGCATTGCAGCTGGTGCTTGAGGTCAGGCCGTCGAACCTTAGGGCACTTGCAATTTATCTGAGGTACGGCTTTCGTCATATTGGCCGGCGCACCGGCTATTACCCGACCAACGAAGAGACCGGCCGCGGTCGCGAAGACGCGTTGGTGATGGCGCTAACGCTCTGATGCCATCGTTTCGCGACACCGCCTTAATTGAGATGGGCATCGGCCGAGGGTGGATGCAACGGCCGGGCCTTGCGATTGCTCAGGCAACCCTGGCAGAAGGCGCGCCGTCCGCGGTGGACAGCCTTGCGCTCCTCTCAGCCCAGATCTCCGATTGCCAACGCTGCGATCGGGCGAAGACCCGCACGCGCGCGATGCCAGGTAGCGGCAGCCAAGAAGCGCAGGTGATGGTTGTCGGGCTGGTTCCTACGCCTGAAGACGCAGCGGCAGGGGGGCTGATTTCAGGCGCGCCTGGACGGCTCTTCGATCAGATGCTCTATGCCGTGGGTCTTGGTCGTGAGAACGTCTATCTCGCCAGTGCATTGCGTTGCGACGGTGGCGCCGTCAGCGACATCCAGCGCGACGCCTGCGCACCCTATCTTGCGCGCGAGATCGACCTTCTCAAGCCAGATGTGATCGTGCTGATCGCGCCTTATGGCGCGTTTGGCCCCGTCACGATGCCGCCGCAAGCGACGGCGATCCCGCAGGTCGAACTGCCGCATCCGGCACAATTGCTTGCCGAGCCGAAACACAAGCGCCTTGCGTGGATGCAGCTTCTCGAATTGCGCAAGCTCCTTGGCACAGCGAGGCGCAATTAGCGTGGCGTCTCACCGATCAGGGCTTCGATGTGGAACTGCCTCTCGTTGCGCCGGTGGCGTTGCATCACGAGCAGCATGACGGCGCACACGAAAGAGCCGAACAGCAGGATGACAAGACGGATATCGAGGTGGATGCGCACGAGGGCGGCGTACACGCAAAGCATGGTCAGAACGCTCAGGTTCTCGCTGAAATTCTGCACGGCAATCGAGTGACCTGCGCTCATCAGAACATAGCCCCGGTGTTGCAGCAGGGCGTTCATCGGCACGACAAAGTAGCCCGCCATGCAGCCCATGGCCATCAACAATGCACCGGCGACGATGACGGCAAGCGGAATATGCGCACCAAACAGCGTCAGCTCGAGTTGCGGAAACCAGGCGCGCCGAAAGCAGCCCAGGATGATCACGGTCGCCCCCATGGCGACGCCGTAAGGCAGAACGCTAAGCGACTGGCGTAACGGAATGCGCGCGGCGGCGAGCACGGCACCGAGGGCGACGCCCAGGGCCACCACGGCCTGCAGGACGGCAGCGTGACTCAAGTCAAGGCCAAGGCCCTGCGCGGCCCACTTCAGCACGACAAATTGCAAGGTTGCAGCCGCTCCCCAAAAAAGCGTCGTGACTGCGAGCGAAATCTGCCCGAGCCGGTCTGACCAGAGCAGCGAGACGCACGTGGTGAAGTCGATGATGAGGCGCGCAACTTTGCGTTCCTGGTGTGGATAGCGTGCACCGGTATCGACGATGTGCAAATTGATCAGCGCAGCGACCAGGTAGATCGCGGCGATGACCGAAATCGCCGCCTCGGCAGGCGTTCCGGCGGCGGCGATGCTCAAGGGCAGCTCGTAAGTTAAGACGATGTCGGCCACGCCCGGATTGATCAGAATGCCGCCTAGAACGGTACCGCATATGATCGAGGAGACGGTCAGGCCTTCGATCCAGCCGTTGGCAGCAACCAGGTCTTCGGGCGGCAAAAGCTCGGTGATGATGCCGTATTTCGCAGGTGAGTAGGCCGCCGCTCCGAATCCGACAATGGCGTATGCCAAAAGCGGGTGCAGGCCAAAAAACATCGAGGCACAGCCGACGATCTTGATGGTATTGGTGACCAACATGACGCGCCCTTTGGGCATCGAATCGGCGAAGGCACCGACAAAGGCGGCAAGAAGCACATACGAAAGGACGAAAAAGAGTTTCAGCAGCGGCGTCATCCAATCGGCCGAATGCATCTCGGCCAGCAACGCAATGGCCGCGATCAACAAGGCATTGTCGGCAAGCGACGAGCAGAACTGCGCCGCCATGATGGTGTAAAAACCGCGTTTCATCGGCCGTGGGTGTTTGCAATAGCCGACGCAAAATCGGATTGAAATAATTGGGCAGCGCCGGTTGCGCGAAGCTTATAGCATCTTTTGGTGTGACGAAAAATTGCGTAATAGAAGGGGGCCTGGCCGCAGACGCGCTCTGATTCGCCTTAAAATGGCGACGCAGTTCCGCCTCGTTGCAATACCGCAATCACGCGTTTTGGCTTGTGGGTCGCAGGGCAGGGCCTGCATGCGCTTCTTCCTATTGCCCATTCACCATGCCAAGACCGATCCGCGCACTGGTTTCACGCGCTGCGATAAGCCATAACCTGTCGATCGCCCGCACGCACGCGCCATCGGCCAAGGTCTGGGCGGTGGTCAAGGCCAATGCCTATGGTCACGGCATCGAACGCGTCCTTCCTGCGTTGTCTGCAGCTGATGGCATCGCGTTACTCGACCTAAGCGAGGCACAGCGGGTGCGGGCCTGCGCATGCCAGCTGCCGATTCTTCTGCTCGAAGGGTTTTTCGAGCCCTCGGATCTGGCCATCGTCGACGAGTTGCAATTAACGCCTGCCATCCATTGCTGGCAACAGGTGCAGTGGCTCGAGCGTGCCCAGTTGAGACATCCGCTTGATGTCTACCTGAAAATCAATACCGGCATGAATCGCCTGGGCTTTGCGGTGCACGAGGCAAAAGCCGCCTATCAGCGGCTAAGGTCAGTGGCACGCGTGCGCGACATCACCTGCATGACCCATTTTGCCAACGCCGATGGCATCGACGGCACGCAACAGGCAATCGCGACGTTTCGCTCGGGCGTGGACGGCTTGCCTGGTGCCCGCTCGCTGTCCAATTCTGCGGCAGTGCTCTTGCATCCCGATGCGCAAAGTGACTGGATCAGGCCTGGCATCATGCTCTACGGGGCATCGCCTAGCGAGCGCCAGACGGCCCGATCCTTTGGCCTTGTGCCGGCGATGACGCTAGCCAGTGAAGTGATTGCGGTCCAGGACATTGCCGCCGGGCAAGGCGTTGGCTACGGCGGCCGTTTCAAAGCCCCGCGGCCGATGCGCATCGGTGTCGTTGCCTGCGGCTACGCCGACGGCTATCCACGCATCGCCGCAGACGGCTGTCCGGTGCTCGTTGGCGGGATCGTGGCGCCGCTCGCAGGCCGGGTTTCGATGGATATGCTGACCGTCGATATCACGCATATCGAGCACGCCGCAATCGGAACGCCAGTGGAACTTTGGGGCGAGCACGTCAGCGTTGATGAAGTCGCCGCCAGTGCCAACACCTCGGGCTATGAATTGCTTTGTGCACTCGCTGCGCGCGTGCCGGTGATCGAGGTCGCCTGATGGCGCGCGTAAAGACCGTTTTCAGCTGCACCGAGTGTGGCGGCCAGACCAGCAAATGGCAGGGCCAGTGCCCCCAGTGCCAGGCCTGGAACACCCTGGTGGAAGCGCTTGCCGAGCCGGCCTCGACGCATCGCTACGCCGCGCTGGCCAAGACCAGCCCGGTCACCCTGCTATCGAAGATCGAGTTAAACGAGGTGCCGCGCTACAGCAGTGGTGTGGCCGAATTCGATCGCGTGCTGGGCGGCGGCCTGGTTGAAGGCGCGGTGGTCTTGATCGGTGGCGACCCCGGCATCGGCAAGTCGACCTTGTTGCTGCAGGCCTTGAGCGTGCTTTCGAAGGATCGCCGCGCGCTCTACGTCAGCGGCGAGGAGTCCGGAGCCCAGATCGCCTTGCGCGCACGGCGCCTCGGTCTTGACGGCTCGGCATTGCACCTTCTGGCCGAGATCCAGCTCGAGCGCATTCTTGGCGTGCTCGCAAGCGAGCGCCCCGAAATTGCCGTGATCGATTCGATTCAGACTGTCTATTCGGAAGAACTGACTTCGGCGCCTGGCTCTGTCGCGCAGGTGCGCGAATGTGCGGCGCAATTGACCCGTACCGCGAAACAGACCGGCATGACGATCATTTTGGTCGGGCACGTCACCAAGGAGGGCGCGCTCGCCGGCCCGCGCGTGCTCGAACACATGGTTGACACCGTGCTTTATTTTGAAGGGGACACGCAATCGTCGTTCCGGCTGGTGCGCGCCATCAAGAACCGTTTCGGCGCAGTCAACGAACTCGGCGTCTTTGCCATGACCGAGAAGGGACTGCGCGGCGTGGCCAATCCGTCGGCGCTGTTCCTCTCGCACCATGCAACGCCTGTCGCCGGCTCCTGCGTCATGGTCACGCAAGAAGGCAGCCGCCCCCTGCTCGTCGAGATCCAGGCGCTGGTGGACACGGCGCACATTCCCAATCCGCGGCGACTATCGGTCGGGCTCGATCCGAGCCGGCTCGCGCTTTTGCTCGCCGTGCTCAACCGGCATGCCGGCGTGCCGTGCTTTGACCAGGATGTTTTCATCAACGCCGTGGGCGGGGTCAAGATTGTCGAGCCTGCCGCCGATCTTGCCGTGCTTTGCGCGATTCACTCGTCGTTGCGCAACAAACCGCTGCCACGCGGACTGGTGGTTTTCGGCGAGGTCGGGCTTGCCGGCGAAGTGCGGCCGGCGCCGCGCGGCCAGGAGCGCCTGCGCGAGGCGGCCAAGCTCGGCTTCTCAATGGCCCTCGTGCCGCGCGCCAACGCCCCCAAGCAGGCCATCGAGGGACTGCAGGTGATCGGCGTTGACCGCATCGAGAGCGCGTTGTCGTCGTTGCGCGAATTAGTCTGAACCCTGCCGCAAGGTTTTCACGAGTAACCCGGCTGCGATACGCCCCGATCGCAATGCGCCTTCGAGCGTCGCCGGGTAGTCGCTCTCGGTGTAATCACCGGCAAGTGCGATGTGGGGTGAGGGCGTCTGGTTGTTTGGACGCAAAAGACCAGGCACGGCAGCGAAGGTTGCGCGTTTTTCGGTCACGGTCTGCGCTGCGACCAGATGCGCCGTGATGCCGGCCTGATTGCGCAGTTGGCGGGCAACCATGCGTTCGAGTTCGGCGCCATCGACATCACGATGTCGTCCTTCAGCGCTGATCACGACGGCTACGCTCCTGGGGTTGCCACCCAGGGCGCCGCGGGCAAATAGCCACTGGCCGAAGGCCCCCTCAAGCGGCTTTTCTTCGAGCGCCATCATCGCTGCGGGCAAGGCCAGCGCCTCGTCGTAGTACAGATAGATCGTGGTGATCGGCTGCCAGTGAAAGCCATCACAAAGCGTTGCTAGCTTGGCCCAAGCCGTGCCAGGCAGATGACCGATCAAGGCCTTGATGCGGTGCGCCGCGACCGCTGCGATGAGACCATCAAAGCGCATCTCTTCTTCGCGCAGCCTGATGCTCACGCCGGTGTCGGTCAGATCGATTCTCTCGACTAACTGGCCAAGCGCCAGCGTCGCACCGTGTGCTTGCAGGTAGCGCGTGGCGTGCGCGGGGACGATCTGATCGAGCGGGGTCGTGGGCAGCAGAAAATCCGACGCGCCACGCTCTGCACCGAGGCTGTCGCGCAGGACATTGAGAAAGATCTGGGCCGAGGCGATGTGCATCGGCGTGTTGAGCGCTGCGACGCAAAGCGGGGCCCAGACACGGGCGATGAGGCTCGCTGGCTGGCGTTGCTCAAGCAGCCACGCTTCTACGCTGCGGTCCGCGCCAATTCTGAAGTGCGCGCGCCGCGCGCGCATCATGAGCCGTGCCATGGCGAGGCGGTCGGCAAGCGTCAGACCGCGCGCGAAAAGCATGCCGCTAAGCAGATGCAACGGTGCAAAAAGCCGTCCCGCCTTGAAATGGAGTCCGCGGCTGTCAATCAGTGTCAGAGGTTCGCGACGCAGCACCGTCTCAGGCGGGCAGCCGACGTGACGAAGCAGCTCGAGCATCTCGCGGTAGGCGCCGATCATGATGTGCTGGCCGTTGTCGAGCCGCTCTGGCGGCATTTGCGGCGGCTGCCAGTTAAATGCGCGGGCGCGGCCGCCGACGTCGCGCGCGGCGTCAAAGACGGTGACGCGGTGTCCTGCGTCGACGAGTCGAACTGCCGCGGAGAGGCCCGCCCACCCGGCGCCAACGACAGCGATCGTGCGCGCCCTGGTTACCATGGCAAGGCCGATGTGCGCCAGGCGGTGGCAAACTTCCGAAGCGGGGTCAGGCTGACGCGGTGCAGCGCCACCTTGAAGCCGTCGTCGCGGCTGGCCTCAAGCAGGGCGCGGTAAAGGCGCCCGAGGACCAATGCGGGCCGCACCAGGCGTTTCTCGTGGCGCAAGGCAGCAAGGGCCTTGTCGAGCAATTCCGTGCTTTGCCGCGCCTTGGCTGCGGCCAGCGCGGCTAGCGCCGTGCTTTGGCGTGCGCCAAGGATATCGGCGGCGGGCACCTGGAATTTTCGCAGTTCTTCGTGGGGCAGGTAGATGCGGCCCTTTCTTCCGTCCTCGCCAACGCGAAGCAGCAGTCGCGCAAGTGCAATGCCGCTGCCCAGATCGTCAAGGGCAGTGAGCGATTCCACGGCCACGATATTCTTGGCCATGGCATAGGCCTGCAGCGGCGCGCCACCTGCAGCGCTGCAGTAGGCAAGCAGTTGCCGGTCGTCAAGAAAGCGCGTCTGGGTCAGATCCGTGCCAACGGCGCCGCTGGCGCGAAGCAGCGCGTTCACCGCAGCCTCGCTGGAAAAGCCATGGGCTGCCAGGGCCCTGGTGATCGGATGACTGCCGCTGCCCTCGCGCAAGGCGCCAATTTCCTGCTGCCACCAGGCCAGTTTGGCGGCCGCGACATTGGCGTCCGATACCGAGGACGCGATCGCGTAGAGATCGGCGATCAAGGCGTAAAGCGCGAGGCAGCGTTTGCGATCAGGTGCGAAGCGCACCGCATAATAGAAACTCGATCCGACGCGCGGGCCCCTTGCCGCGCAGTAGTCGTCAGGGTCCATGACGGGCCATGGTCAGCGCGCGCAAGAGAAGCACCATCCAGTCGCGGTGGCCCAGAACCGGGCGCCGCTCGAAGACGTCGTACTGCACGCCCTTCAGGCGCTCGAGGATGCGCAGGCCACCTTGCACGACAAGGCGCAACTCGAAGCCGATGCGACCGGGCAGCTCGAATGCGAGCGAAGCGCCGCTTAGCATGAGTGTGCGCGTGCGGTCGCATTCGAACTGCATCAGCGCCATCCAGTTTGGCCCGGGATCGCCCGCCAGAATGGCTTCGGCTTTTACACCAAAGCGCGCCAGATCATCCTCTGGCAGGTAGATGCGCCCCTTTAGGGCATCCACCGCCACGTCCTGCCAGAAGTTGATCAGTTGCAGCGCAGAACAGATGGCGTCGGATTTGAGCCGTCGTTGTGGCGTCATCTTGCGGTACAGCTCGAGCATCAGGCGCCCGACCGGATTTGCTGACCGGTTGCAGTAGTCAAGAACGCTTGCGTAGTCGGCATAGCGCTTGGTCGTGACATCTTGCATGAAGGCCGAGAGCAGATGGTGGAAGTGCTCAATTGACAGTGGCCAGGACGCAATCAGGGCCGCGAGATCGGAAAAGCGTGCGAATTCGCACCGCGCATCAAGCGGCTCCCCCGCGGCGATGGCGTCAAGTTGACGATCGAAAGCACGCAGCTGACGCAGCCGCTCCTCGGCAATCGCATCGCCCTCGTCGGCAAGATCGTCTGCAGAACGCGCGAACCAGTAGACTTGCCCGACTGCCTCACGCAGGTGGCGCGGCAGCAAAATCGAGGCGACTGGAAAATTCTCGTAGTGATCGATGGCCATGGCTGGGGCGATTCTAAGCGAAGCGCCCGCCCGTGCCGAAGGCGCCAGCGTATCGCGTATAATTGGCTGGTTTGAACGACGCGTCTTTCGCCTTGAACCGAGCGGTTCGGCATCGCCTTCGCGTCGGGCGAGGATGGCGAAATTGGTAGACGCACCAGGTTTAGGTCCTGACGCCAGAAATGGTGTGGGGGTTCGAGTCCCCCTCCTCGCACCAGATCACCCTGCGCTCCGACGACCCTGTCAAAAGCTGTAAAATTTGCACCACGTGAGCGCAGTCGCGAGATCGGCAACCCCGATCGGACGCTTATCCCACTTTATTCATCCCTGGCCCCAAGACAATCTCATGCAAGTCGAAGAAATCGGAAAACTGGAACGACGCGTATCTCTGGTGTTGCCGCTCGCAGATATCGAAAAGGAAGTCGAGACGCGCTTGAAGCGGCTGTCTCGCACGGTGCGCATGTCGGGCTTTCGGCCAGGCAAGGTGCCGATGAAAATTGTCGCGCAGCAGTATCGGTTCCAGGTTCAAAACGAGGTCATGGGCGAGCGCGTGACCACGGCGTTTAACAGCGCCGTCGAGGAACACAAGCTCAGGGTCGCAGGAACGCCGAATTTCTCGGCGAAACCCCAGGCCGAGGAACAGTCGGGCAACGTTGCGTTTGATGTCAGCTTCGAAGTCTATCCGGAGGTGATAATCGGCTCGCTCGAAGGTGTCGAGATCGAGCGTCCGACCGCTGCCGTTGGCGAGGCGGAAGTCGATCACACGATCGAGATCCTGCAGAACCAGCGCGTGCACTTTCATGCCAAGGGCGAAGCCGGCGAGCACGGCGAGAGCGGCGGTAGCGACGCGGCGGCTGATGGCGATCGTGTCACTGTCGATTTCGTTGGTACGCTTGCGGGCGTGCCGTTTGAAGGTGGCACGGCGCAGGACTTCGCCTTCGTGATCGGCGAAAAGCGCATGCTGCCCGAGTTTGAACAAGCCGTGCTCGGCTTGAAAGTGGGTGATTCAAAGACCTTCGATCTGACCTTTCCAGAGGATTACCAGGGCAAGGATGTGGCGGGAAAGACGGTTCAGTTCGCCGTCACGGTGAAAAAGCTCGAGTGGCCGCACAAGCCTGCAGTGGACGCCGAATTTGCCGCTTCGCTTGGAATTGCAGATGGCGATCTTGCCAAAATGCGCGCCGACATCCGCCTTAATCTTGAGCGCGAAGTCAGAAAGCGCCTCGAATCGCGCACCAAGGAGCGCGTGATGAACGCGCTGATCGCGGCAAGCCAGCTCGAATTGCCTCGCGCGCTCGTCGAGGCTGAAGTCAAACGGCTCATCGAGATGACGCGCAACGACATGCGCGAGCGCGGAATGAAGGTCGAAGATATGCCGTTTCCTGCCGACCTGTTCCAGGCGCAGGCGGAGCGGCGCGTGCGCCTCGGCCTGATCTTGGCTGAACTCGTGAAAAACCAGGGCCTTGAAGCCAAGCCTGAGCAGATCAAGGCGCATGTCGAGGATTTCGCCCAATCCTACGAGAATCCGACCGAAGTCGTGCGCTGGTATTTTGCCGATCGGTCGCGTCTGTCAGAAGTCGAGGCACTTGTTTTGGAGCAAAACGTCGTCAATTACGTTCTTGAGCACGCCAAAGTCAAGGACGTACCGGTCGATTTTGATGAGTTGATGGGTAACGCGCCGCGTTAGTCAGTTTGGTCTTCCCCTTGGAACTATTGATGAAAGATTTCTTCAACGAGCAGCGAAACCTCGAACCGCAGGGTCTTGGCATGGTGCCGATGGTGATCGAGCAGTCCGGCCGGGGTGAGCGGGCCTATGACATCTATTCGCGCCTCCTCAAGGAGCGCGTCGTATTTCTCGTCGGTCCGGTGACCGAGCACACGGCCAACCTGGTGGTCGCCCAGCTGCTTTTCCTCGAGTCCGAAAATCCGGACAAGGACATCTCGCTCTACATCAATTCCCCGGGGGGCTCGGTCTACGCCGGCATGGCAATTTATGACACCATGCAATTCGTCAAACCCGACGTATCGACCCTTTGCACCGGCATGGCGGCAAGCATGGGGGCGTTTTTGCTCGCGGCCGGCGCCAAGGGCAAGCGCTTCTCGCTACCCAACTCGCGGATCATGATTCACCAGCCGTCCGGGGGCTCCCAGGGACAAGCGTCGGATATCGAAATCCAGGCCAAGGAAATCCTCTATTTGCGCCAGCGCATGAATGCGATCCTCGCCGACCTGACCGGGCAGGAGTGCGAGCGCATCGCGCTTGACACCGATCGGGACAACTTCATGTCGGCGGTTCAGGCGACCGAGTATGGCTTGATCGACCGGGTGCTGCAGAACC
>CAJCIC010000046.1 GCA_903970185.1 Gammaproteobacteria bacterium | reverse complement strand
CCGCCTGTGGCGGGTGCGTGCCCGGTCTACTGGCAGGAAGCTCTCGCCGATCTGACCAAGCGTGATCGCATCTTGCGTCGCCTGATTCCGAAGCATCCGGGCGTGTTCATGGTCAGCCGCGGCGAGCCATTCGTCACGCTTGCGCGCTCGATCACGGGCCAGCAGATCTCGGTGAAAGCCGCCGACACGATCTGGGAGCGCGTGCGCAAGGCCGCGCCCCGCCTGTCGCCTGCGGCCTTCATCAAGAGCGGACCGGAAGCGCTGGCGGCCGCTGGCCTGTCGCGGCGCAAATGCGAATACATTCTCGATCTGGCCGAAAAATTCCGCTCGAAACAGGTCCATCCCGACCGCTGGTCGCTCATGGACGACGAAGAGGTCATCGCCGATCTGATCCAGATTCGCGGCATCGGTCGCTGGACCGCCGAGATGTTCCTGATGTTCAACTTGCTGCGGCCCAATGTGCTGCCCCTTGATGATGCCGGCCTGATCAAGGCGATCAGCGTGCATTACTTCAGCGGCGAGCCGGTAAGCCGCAGCGAAGCGCGAGAAGTTGCCGATAACTGGGAGCCGTGGCGCTCGGTCGCCACCTGGTACCTGTGGCGCAGCCTCGACCCGGTACCTGTAGAATATTAGCTTCGCGAGGAGCGCAATGAAGACCAAATTCCTGGATTTCGAGCAGCCTGTCGCCGAACTTGAAGCAAAGATCGAAGAATTGCGCTTCGTTCAGGACGATTCGGCAGTCGACATTTCCGAAGAGATCGGACGACTGCAAAAAAAGTCCGAACAGCTGACCAAGGATATCTACGCGAAGCTCACGCCCTGGCAAATCGCCATGGTCGCTCGCCACGAGCAAAGGCCCTATACGCTTGACTACGTGCGCGAGATTTTTACCGACTTCCACGAACTCCATGGCGATCGCGCCTTCGCCGATGATCTGTCGATCGTTGGCGGCATCGCGCGATTCAATGGCCAGTCGTGCATGGTGATCGGCCACCAGAAGGGGCGCGACACCAAGGAGCGGGCGCTGCGCAACTTCGGCATGCCCAAGCCCGAGGGCTATCGCAAGGCGATGCGCCTCATGAAGGTTGCAGAAAAATTCGGCCTGCCGGTTTTCACGTTCGTCGACACGCCTGGCGCCTATCCCGGCATCGATGCCGAAGAGCGTGGTCAGTCCGAGGCCATCGGACACAACCTCTACACCATGGCCGAATTGAAGGTGCCGCTCATCGTCACCATCATCGGCGAGGGTGGCTCTGGCGGCGCGCTTGCCATCGGCATGGGCGATCAGGTGCTGATGCTGCAATACGCCACCTACTCGGTGATTTCACCTGAAGGCTGTGCGTCGATTCTCTGGAAGAGTGCCGAGCATGCCCCTGAGGCGGCGGCCACCATGGGCATTACCGCCCACAGGCTGAAGGCGCTCGGGCTGGTTGACAAGATTGTCTCGGAGCCGGTTGGCGGTGCCCATCGCAATCCGCAGCAGATGGCGCAATTTCTAAAGCGCGCACTGGGCGACGCCTTGCGCCAGTTCCAGGGAATGAAAATCGCGGAGCTGCAGTCGCTTAGGCATCAGCGCCTCATGGGCTATGGCAAATTCCAGGAAACCAGCCCCGCAGGCTGATTCCGTTGAAGATGGCTTAACCGCAGCGCTCGCTGCGGTCGCAAGTACGTCGCATGACACCATCATCGCCGTGGCATTGAGCGGCGGTCTTGATTCCACCGTCCTTCTTCATGCCGCAACAAGGCTGCCCCCGCTCGAAGGCAGATCGTTCGTGGCCTTGCACGTCAACCATGGTTTAAGCCCCCATGCGCGTGCTTGGCAAGAACACTGCAGCGCACTGTGCGAGGTGCTCCACGTCCCTTTTTTTGCGCGTGCGGTCGTGCTTGAACAGCGTGCCTCGATCGAGGCCGCAGCGCGCGCGGCACGCTACGCGGCACTGGCCGAACTTTGCCACGAGCACGGGGCGTCAATCCTCTTGACCGGCCATCACGCAGAAGACCAGGCCGAAACGGTGCTTCTTAACGTCCTGCGCGGCACCGGCATTCGCGGCCTGCGCGGCATCGCTGCCAATACCCGCCTTGGCGAGCTTGTCGTCATGCGCCCCCTTCTTGCGGTTCGGCGCGAGGTGCTTGGCCGCTATGCACAGCGGCACGCGCTTCGAGTGATCCACGACGAGTCCAATCTCGATCGCAGGTTCACGCGCAATGCGTTGCGCCACGACGCGTTGCCGCCGCTGCTTCGCATTGCGCCAACGACGGTTGAGCGCCTTGCTGCCCTGGCCCGTCATGCACGAAGCACAGACACCCTTTTGACCGAGCTTGCCGAGATCGACCTTGAGCGCTGCACGGGTGCTTCAACCGGCTTGAGCATCGCAGGCCTTGGTGCCCTGTCGCAACCCCGAGCGGCCAATCTCCTGCGCCACTGGCTGCTCCTTCACGGTGCCAGCGCGCCCTCTGAGAGGCGACTTTTGGCGTGGCATCGCCAACTCTGCGACCGCGGCAATCACGCCCCGCCCCCATTCATCTTGGGTGAGCAGCGCTTTCTCGTCGTCGCAGGCGAACTTTTCGTGACCGGGCGCACGAGTCTCGCGCCCTCGGACCATGTCGAGCTGCGATGGCAGGGCGAGGCGTATCTGGATGTCGCAGCCTGGAACGGCAGGCTGTGGATTGAGCAGACCAGCGAAGCCGGAATTGCCGAAGAACGACTCCTTGCCGAGCCCTTATGTGTACGACCCCGCACAGGCGGCGAGCGACTGCAGATTCATCCTGCGCGGCCTTCGCGGACGTTGAAGAACCTGTACCAGGAGGCCGGCATCGATGCTGCCTCAAGGCGCTGGTTGCCCATCGTCCATTGCGGCAGGGACCTGATTTTTGCGGCGGGCATCGGCATGAATTTGCGCGCCTGCGACGAACTCGCACTGGGTGCGAGGCGACTTGCCGTGCGCTGGCAGCCTTTCGGCTCGGCAACATCCGATGGCGCTTGCGTAGAAGCACGAGGCGATTAGCCAAGCCCATGCGCCAACTTGTGTTTTGGCGGTGCATCATCTACATTCGAGCGCTTTCTTTCTTCTATAGATGCCGTCGCGATGGCACTCATCGTTCATAAATACGGCGGCACATCGATGGGCTCGGCCGAGCGCATCAAAAACGTCGCAGCCCGCGTTGCCAAATGGCATCGCGCGGGGCACCAGATCGTGGTGGTACCGTCAGCCATGGCGGGCGAGACCAATCGACTGATCGGACTTGCACGCGCGATCTGCGAACGGCCAGACGAGCGCGAGCTTGATGCCATAGCGGCAACGGGCGAGCAGGTCAGCTCCGGCCTTTTGGCCATCGCGCTTCGCCATCTCGGCGTCGATGCGCGCAGCTATGCCGGCTGGCAGGTGCCGATCACGACCGACAGCGCCTATACCAAGGCGCGCATTCAGAACATCGATGGCAAGCGCGTTCTGAATGAGCTGGGTCGCGGTGCGGTCGTGATCATCACCGGATTTCAGGGCGTCGATGACGCCGGCAACATTACGACACTGGGTCGCGGCGGCTCTGATACGTCAGCGGTTGCCATTGCTGCTGCGCTTGGTGCGAAAGAATGCCTGATCTATACCGATGTCGATGGCGTCTACACCACCGATCCCCGCATCGTCCCCGAGGCGAAGCGCCTGCATGTCGTCTCGTTCGAGGAAATGCTCGAGATGGCGAGTCTGGGCTCGAAAGTGCTGCAGCTGCGCTCGGTCGAGTTCGCAGGCAAATACCGCGTGCCCACGCGCGTTTTATCGAGTCTTACCGATCCCTTCATGCCGCTCGATATCGAGATGAAATCGGGAACCCTCATCACCTTCGAGGAGGATGAAAAAATGGAACAAGCCGTCGTAAGCGGGATAGCTTTCAACCGCGACGAAGCCAAGATCACGGTGTTGGGCGTCCCAGACAAGCCAGGTATCGCGTTCCAGATCTTAGGACCTGTTGCCGGTGCCAATATCGACGTCGACATGATCATCCAGAACCAGAGCGTCAACGGCACCACTGACTTCTCGTTCACTGTGCACAGAAACGAGTTCGCCAAAACCATCGAGGTGCTCGAGCACGAAGTCAAGAAGCGCATCGGCGCACGCGAGATATTTGGCGATACCAAGGTTGCCAAGGTCTCGGCGGTGGGCATCGGCATGCGTTCGCACGTAGGCATCGCGGCCCTCATGTTCCGCACCCTTGCCGAAGAAGGCATCAATATCCAGATGATTTCGACATCCGAGATCAAAATCTCGGTGATCATCGACGACAAGTACATGGAACTGGCCGTGCGTGCGCTGCATCGCGCGTTTGATCTCGATGCAACGAATGGGAGAAACGGCCCACATCCGGAAAATCCAGCCGTTGCGCACGCGCCGCCGAATTGACCCGACTGCAATACAACCGGTACACTCTGCGCCCTGCCGTCGGTTCTCCGACGACGGCTGGAGACGTGGCCGAGAGGTCGAAGGCACTCCCCTGCTAAGGGAGCATATGCGCTAAAACGTGTATCGAGGGTTCGAATCCCTCCGTCTCCGCCACTTCAGTACCGAACTGCGAACGCCGGGCGTACCGAGTTTCACGCCGCTTGAAGCTGCAAGCGTTCGGAGTAGATCGCCCTTCGATGCTAGCCGCGGCTACGATTTTTGCCATTGCTCGTCACGCCTCTTGCTTAGTTCGTGGCGAGACAGCTAGCCCCAGAAACACGAAAACAGCCTGGTTGAGCCGTAGAATCTCCTCGTCGTCCAGTCGGCCGACGCGAGCGCCAACCTTCGTCTTTGGCACCGTAGTAATCTTGTCCACCATCAAACGGCATGATGCCCGCAAGCCGTTGCGCTCGTTCGGCTGCCTGGGCAGGCGGAATAGCGGCGCGTCCGTCTCATCCGTGGTGAACGCGCAGATGGTGATTGAGTCGGTCGCGTCAAAACTATCGTCCTGAACGATAACGACGGGGCGGGGCTTGCCGGCGTAATCCTTGCCGCCGGCGACCGTCCATATTTCGCCACGCTTCACTCATCGCCCCAATCCGCCACGGCGTCAATGAACGCCTGATCATCCCGCGCGTGAGTACTCGCGGCGATCGCGGCCGACTGGCGATGGGCTTCCGACCGGAAGGCGGGAGACCGCACGTCCGGCACCCAAATCTGGATTGGGCGCAGGCCCTGCTCGCGCAGGCGCTCGCGATGTTCCCGCACCTTGA
>CAJCIC010000045.1 GCA_903970185.1 Gammaproteobacteria bacterium | reverse complement strand
AATGCGCATGGGCGGGATGCGCACATCATCGCCCATCAAGAGGCGATAGTCGGCGTCGACGCGCCGCTTGTTGACACGCACCTGACCGCCGCGGATGACCCGGTAAACGTGACTTTTCGGTACGCCCTTGGCAATGCGCATCAAGAAGTTATCGATGCGCTG
Organism: Gammaproteobacteria bacterium; assembly: GCA_903970185.1. Taxonomy (GTDB): domain Bacteria; phylum Pseudomonadota; class Gammaproteobacteria; order Burkholderiales; family Burkholderiaceae_D; genus CAJCIC01. The sequence goes on along the minus strand of CAJCIC010000045.1, from coordinate 13,488 downwards.
CCCGGCGCTGTCCTCATCCACAATCTTGTGCTCGACGCTGGGCGAGACTTGCTTTGCTGGCGCTTTTCCCCCTAAGTCCTTCATCATGCAATATAATTTGTCGAGGCAAGTGGGAAGCTGCGCAGCATTGGGCAAGAAAGGACCGCGCGTCGCGCGATTCGGGCTCAGTGTCAGAGCAGCCCCTGGCCGAAGCTTTGCGTGTAGCCAAGATTTTACACGTCGGTCTTGATGTCCACCGTAACGGACACGCGCGCGAATAGTCAGCGCGAGTGCGGGGGTGTCGCGAGAAACGCGCGCACCGCGACGCGCCGACTAGCGAGAAAAGTTTGGCAGTCATCGAATCTAGGAGCGTCGGCGTCGCCGGCGCTTCGGTGTTCCTCTAAAACCCCGAGCCAATTTGCCGTGGTGATCGCTCCCTGACCCGTACCGTGCCTCCTTGATGGAACAGCCCCGCTGTTTCGTCCGAGGAGAGCCGTGACCGGTTTCGATGCAGCAGTCAAGAAGAACACCAGTGCCTACGCAGGCACCGCTCAGGCGGCGCCTGTCAGCGGCAATTTCGGCCAGTCTTTCCTCCCTCGCGTTTTGACGATGTTTTATGCGCCAAGCCGTTTTCGGCCCGCGCGGGAGTCATTATGAAACGCATGCTATTTAACGCGACCCACTCAGAAGAGCTACGGGTTGCCATCGTCGACGGCCAAAAACTGATCGACATCGATATCGAGGCCGCAGGCCGCGAACAACGCAAATCCAACATCTACAAGGGCGTCATCACCCGCGTCGAGCCCAGCCTCGAAGCGTGCTTTGTGAATTACGGTGAAGAGCGTCACGGCTTTTTGCCCTTCAAGGAAATCTCCCGGCAGTATTTTCGCGATGGCGTCGATGTGCGCAACGCACGCATCCAGGACGCCGTCAAGGAAGGCCAGGAGCTCTTCGTTCAGGTCGAAAAGGAAGAGCGCGGCAGCAAGGGCGCGGCCCTGACGACATTCATCTCGCTTGCCGGGCGCTACCTGGTCCTGATGCCCAACAACCCGCGCGGCGGCGGCGTCTCGCGTAGGGTCGAAGGCGAGGACCGGCAGGAGCTGCGCGACACCATGGACCAGCTCGAGTTGCCAAGCGGCATGAGCATCATCGCCCGCACCGCCGGCATCGGCAGGACGGCCGAGGAGTTGCAGTGGGACCTCAACTATCTGATGCAACTCTGGCTCGCCATCGAAGGCGCCGGCAAATCGGCTTCCGGCGCATTTCTGATCTATCAGGAATCAAGCCTCGTGATTCGCGCGATCCGCGATTATTTCCATCCTGACATCGGCGAAATGCTGATCGACACCGATGACATTTACGAGCAGGCGCGCCAGTTCATGTCGCACGTCATGCCCGACATGGTCAGCCGGGTCAAGCGCTATCGCGACGACGTACCGCTTTACTCGCGCTTCCAGATCGAACATCAGATCGAAACGGCGCACTCGCGCACGGTGCCCTTGCCCTCGGGTGGCGCAATCGTTATCGATCACACCGAAGCATTGGTCTCGGTTGACGTCAATTCGGCGCGGGCAACGCGCGGGGGCGACATCGAGGAAACGGCACTGCGTACCAACCTTGAAGCCGCCGACGAAGCGGCGCGCCAGATGCGCCTGCGCGACTTAGGCGGGCTCATCGTCATCGACTTCATCGACATGGAATCGACCAAGAACCAGCGCGAAGTCGAGCAGCGGCTCAAGGATGCGCTGCATTACGACCGTGCCCGCGTTCAGATGGGCAAGATTTCGCGTTTCGGCCTGATGGAACTTTCGCGCCAGCGCCTGCGCCCGTCCCTGTCCGAAGGCAGCCACGTGGTCTGCCCGCGCTGCAATGGCACCGGCCACATTCGCGATACCGAGTCTTCGGCCTTGCACGTCCTGCGCATCATCCAGGAAGAGGCGATGAAGGAGAATACGGCGGCGGTCTATGCGCAAGTGCCGGTCGACGTCGCGACCTTCCTGCTCAACGAAAAGCGCACCGACATCGCCAGCATCGAGACGCGTTTGCGCGTCAACGTCATGCTGATCCCCAACAAGCATATCGAGACGCCGCACTACACCCTGGAGCGTCTGAAGCATGACGATCCGCGCCTGGAAGAGACCGGTGTCAGCTATTCGCTTGTAGAAGAACCGCAAGAGGCGACTTATCCGGCAGAAAAGGAAGAAGCTGCCCGCCCGCGCCAGGAAGCCATGGTCAAGGGCATTACGCCAAACCAGCCGGCACCGGTTGTCGAGCGCGCACCGGTTCTGGCGGCTGCCTTGGCGCCAGTTCGGGCGCCGATCGTGCACGCACCCGAGCCAAGGGGGCTCGTTGAGCGCATTCTCGGATGGTTCAAGCAACCGCCGGCGCCCGCACCCGTCTCCGTCAGCGTCGCAGCACCCGTGGCTGCCCCGGCAAGGCGCAGCGAATCAACGCCACGCGATGGCCAGCGCGGTGGCAGAAATGGTCGCGGCCAGCGCGGTCGTGGCGAACGTGCCACGGCCACGGGCGAACGCGGCGAAAAGCAGGAGCGTGCAGAGCGCCCCGATCGTGGTCCGCGCCAGTCCAATGGCACGAACCGCAATGAGCCGCGTGCTGCGCGCGAGGAGGCGTCCGCACCCGGCAGCCAGACGGCCGAGCGCGCGCCGCGCCGCGAGCGCAACGACCGAGGCCCGCGCCCGGACAACCGCTCGCAGCGTGCTGCGGGCCATGGCGACGAGCCGACGGTGCGAGACGACGCCTTGGAGCCGACTGACGAGTTGGACGTCGTCGCGGCTGCGGACGCTGTTGCTGTCAAGGCCGCGGGCGCAGAGTTCGGCCAGGCCGGCCCTGGCAGTTCCAATACCCGACGCCGTCGCCGCGGTGGCCGCAACCGCAACCGCCGCGAGCGCGAGGAGAACGTGACAGACGAGAACGGCGAGCACGCGATCGCGGAGGAAGAAAGCGCGAGTGCTATCGACGGCAACGACGTGCCGGTGGTTGCGACCACGCTCGTTGCAAACGCCGCGCAACTTGATCAACACCATTTCGAGACGGACAGCGCCGAAGTCAAAAGCGCAGCGGCTCAAGCCTTCGCACCGGCAAGCAACGGGGCCCTCGACGGCGTACCGATGCCGTCGCAACGACCTCTGTTCGATACGTCGGAAATGGGCGCAAGCCAAGGCGAAGAACAAGCGCCTGCGACCCAGGAGGCAGCGGCCGCCGTTGCGACTTTGCCTGAGCGTCACGGCCAGCAGCCCGTCCTGGATGAGCCCAACCCCGAAACCGCAGCCGAGGCCGACGCTGCGCCAGCGATGCCTGACTGGATGACCAACGAAGCACCCAAAACCAGCCAGGTGTCTGCCGCGCCGACGCAGCTTGGCATCGAGCAGCTCAAGGGGGTACTCGAGCAGGCCGGACTCGAGCTGGTCCAGACCAGCGCCGAGAAACTGGCTGCGGCCCGAGCCAGCATCAAGCCGCCCGCACCGCACGTGCCGCGTGAACGCCGCACTTCGCCTCCTTTGTCGACCGACCCCTTGATTCAGGTGGAAACGCGCAAAAGCTGAAGCAGGAGGCCGGCTGTGAACATGACGCCCGCGTTAAGCGAGTGGATCGACCAGCAATTAAAGCGGGGTTGCAATCCGAACGACATGGTCGACGCGATGGTCACCGTCGGCCATGACCGCCACGTAGCCCACGAATATGTGTACGCCGCAGCCGCCCGCCAGACGCGAGCCGAGACGCCAGGGGTGGCGGCGCAGGCGATGGCCAGGCTGCAGGTACCGGAGCCGCTTGACCGCTCGCTAAGCGACGGCCCGCACCAGGTTGTCTTAAGCGATGCGCCGGTGCGCGTCCTGATCAATCTCAGAATGCCGCGCGTGGTCGTCTTCGAAGGGGTCTTGTCAGACGCCGACTGCGACCTGTTGATCGCCGAGTCACGGCCAAAGCTCGAGCGCTCGCGCACGGTCAATCGCGCAAGCGGTGGCACCGAACTCAACGCGGCGCGAACCAGCGAGGGCACCTACTTTCACCACGACGAATCCGAACTGCTTGTGCGCATCAACCAGCGCATCGCGGCCCTCACGCGCTGGCCCCTTGAAAATGGCGAGCCGCTGCAGATCCTGCACTATGGCATCGGCGCGCAATACGAGCCCCACTACGACTATTTCGACATTGCCGACCCCGGCACCGAAAAGCTCGTCGCCACTGGTGGACAGCGCGTTGCCACGCTCATCACCTATCTCAACACGCCCGAATCCGGCGGTGCCACGATCTTTCCGGAACTCGGCCTCGAAATCGCGCCGATCAAGGGCAATGCGGTTTTTTTCTCGTATGATCATCCCCATCCGAACACCTTAACGCTGCATGGAGGAACGCCGGTGGTAAAAGGCGAGAAGTGGATCGCCACCCGCTGGATGCGCGAATTTCCCTATCGCTAGAGGCCAGGTGTCAATGTGAATCGCCGCGTCGTACCGATAATCGATCAGCGCCTGCCACCGGGTCCGGGTGACGAGCTCTTGCGTGCTGCCAGCGGCGAGCTCTTCGACACGCGCGGGCGCGTCCTGCGCGATTTGCGCATCTCGGTGACCGACCGCTGCAACTTCCGCTGCCAGTACTGCATGCCGCGCGCGGTGTTCGATAGCAACTACAAGTTTCTGCCCCATGCGGAATTGCTCAACTTCGATGAGATCACGCGGCTCGCGCGCCTGTTTGTCGAGCATGGCACCGAGAAAATCCGCCTAACGGGCGGCGAGCCGCTTTTGCGCAAGAATATCGAAGTGCTGGTGGGCGATCTCGCTGCGCTGAAGACGACGGCAGGACGAAACCTCCCGGTCACGCTCACGACCAATGGTTCGCTTCTGAAAAAGAAGGCGGCGGCGCTCAAGGCTGCGGGCCTCGCTCGCATCACGGTCAGTCTTGATGCCTTGGACGAGGCCATCTTCAAGCGCATGAACGACGCGGACTATTCGGTCGCTGACGTCCTTGCGGGTCTAAAAGCGGCAACCGAGGCCGGCTTCTCGCCGATCAAGGTCAACATGGTCGTGCAACGCGGTGTCAACGACAGCCAGATCGAGCCGATGGCGCGGTTTTTCCGCGGCACGCCGCATGTCCTCAGGTTCATCGAGTACATGGACGTTGGTGAATCGAATCACTGGCAACTGGGGCAGGTCGTGCCAACCCGCGAGGTCATCTCCCGCATTCAGGCGATCGCTCAGATCGCGCCTTGCCATGCGAACTATTCCGGCGAGGTCGCAAAGCGCTGGCGCTATCTCGACAGCAAGGGCGAAATCGGCTTCATCACCAGTGTCACGCAGCCATTTTGTGGCGACTGTACGCGCGCACGCCTTTCAACCGACGGCAAACTCTATACCTGCCTGTTTGCCAGCCAGGGCAGGGATTTGCGCGCCCAGCTGCGCTCCGGGGCAAGCGATCTGGCGCTCTCAAGTGCGATCAGGGGCGTGTGGGAAGCGCGCACCGACCGCTATTCGGAGGCAAGAAGCGATGCTCGCCCCTCACCGCAAAAAGTCGAGATGTCCTACATCGGCGGCTAGGGCCGCTTCGGCTCATCCTTCTTTTTTGCAGGCTCAGGACGCTGCGCGGGCGCGGACGCGGCCTTGGCCCGCGCCGCCTCGGCCTGGCGGCGTGCCTCCTCGAGGCGGGCAGCGGCTTCGCCGTTGCCCGCAGCAGCGCCACTCCTTGGCTGCGGCAAAGCCGCATGTTCAGCCGGTGAGGCTGGTGAGGCCGCTGACTTGCGCTGATCAAGCAGAGGATGGCGCACGCCTTGGGCCTGGGCTTCGCCCGCACGATGCTGACCCTCTTGCGCCCTTTGCGCCTCTGCCGCCCGACGCTGGGCTTCGTCCGTGCCATTTCCCGATAAGGCCCGATGTTGCGCGGCAAGCGTTGACTCTGCATGACCTTGGATCAGGCGGTCGCGCAGCGATGTCGGGCCGGGTTTCACCGCAGTGCCGTTCTTGATCTCTTCGACGTGCTGTTGCGCGCGTGCGGTGCGAAGCTTTTCCAGGTTCGCCATGATCTGTTCGTGCTTGCCAACAAAGGCCTGATCGTTGCGGTGCGGCGTCTGCAAGAAAGTCGGCACGTGCTCGAGCACGCGCGGCGCGACGGTTCTGCGCGGATCGACGAAGCCGGCATGATCGGGGGAGACATCGACTCGCCCTGCGGCATTCGAAATCGTCGTGCCGCCTGCGTACACGTTGTCATAGGTGCCCGCGTCCTGCCCGGGCGTGCCTTCGGGCACATAGGCGGGCTCGTGATCCGTGCCGCGCACACCGATGGTTGCCGTTGGCGTGTTGATGGCATAGTTGGCTGGATAGGTCTTGCCGATCCAGCCGGTGATCGAGCGAAAGCTGCCCTTCAGAAGGCCAATCACACTCTTGTCGCTTGCGTCGCCATTGGCCTGGTAGAGCGTGACACGCAGGGTCGTGTTCGGACGCAGTGCGAGATAGCCGCCGTCGGCCATATTCACGTGCAACTCGGCATCGGGCATGGTGACAAGTGCGTCGCCCTCATAGATCTTGTCACCGACGGCAATCTTGTGAGCGACGCGATCGGGTCCGTATTGCAAGGCACTGCCATCGGCAATCGCCACTGTTCCTGCCAGGTTGCGCGTCTGCGCCGTGGTGCTCGCCTGCCCTGCCGCACTTGACGACGCCGGTGCACTGCTGCCCGCACTTGACGAGGCCGCCGCCGCACGCGCTGCCGAAGAAGATGGCGCGGCGCTTGACGCAGCGGGCGCCACGTTTTGCGGGCTCTGGCCATAGACGAGCGCAGCCAGCGACAGCAAGGCCGCGCTATATACGACTTGGCCGATCAGTTTTTGCCTGTTCATCGTGCCGCGACCGTGTCGTCGCCCTCCACTTGGTCCACCCAGAGCCGTCTGACAAAGGCCTACATCGTCGACGTGCCCGCGTCATTGCCTAGCCTGCTCGTTCAATCTTATATACACCGACTGCAAGCGGCGCGGAAGGAGCTTTGTCCGGGACGCTCGCCGACCTTACCGACGGTAACGGATGAAACAGGAGCATTGCAGGCACCGGCCAGCTGCAACACTTTGGCCCGGCAAGCGCCTAATAGTTTCCGGCCGAGGTGTAGTTTTCGAACTTGGTGAAGTGGCCGATGAAAGTGAGCCGGACCGATCCGATAGGCCCGTTGCGCTGCTTGCCGATGATGATTTCGGCGGTGCCCTTGTCCGCCGAATCGGCGTTGTAGACCTCGTCACGGTAGATGAAAAGGATCACGTCTGCGTCCTGCTCGATTGCGCCCGACTCGCGCAGATCGCTCATCACCGGCCGCTTGTTGGGTCTTTGTTCCAGACTGCGGTTCAGTTGCGACAATGCGATCACTGGAACCTTCAATTCCTTCGCCAACGATTTCAGTGAGCGCGAAATCTCGGAAATTTCAGTCGCGCGGTTCTCGCCCGAGCTACTTGCCGACATCAGCTGCAGGTAATCGACCACGATCAGCCCGAGCTGGCCGCACTGCCTGGCGAGCCGCCGCGCACGCGCACGCAGTTCAAGCGAATTGAGCGCCGGTGTTTCGTCGATATAGAGCTGCGCGTCCTGCATCTTCTGGATCGCATGCGTAAGCCGCGGCCAGTCGTCATCGGCAAGCCGGCCGGTCCTGACCTTGTGCTGATCGAGATGGCCGACCGAACCTAGCATGCGCATCGCGAGCTGGCTGCCACCCATTTCCATCGAGAACACCGCGACGGGCAATCCATGATCGATCGCCACATATTCGGCGATATTCAAGGCAAAGGCGGTCTTGCCCATCGACGGACGGCCAGCCACAATGATCAGATCGCCAGGCTGCAGGCCCGAAGTCTTGGCATCGATGTCGGAAAATCCGGTCGGCACGCCGGTAATGTCACTTGGATTATCACGGTGATAGAGCTGGTCGATGCGCTCGACCACTTCGGTGAGGAGTGGTTGAATGCCGACAAACCCCTGCGTGCCCCGCGCGCCTTCTTCGGCAATCGAGAAGACCCGTGATTCCGCCTCGTCAAGGAGCGCGGCGGTTTCGCGCCCCTGGGTATTGAAGGCCGACTCGGCGATCTCGTCGGTGACGGAAATGAGGCGGCGCAGGATCGCACGGTCGCGCACGATCTCGGCATAGCGCCTGATGTTTGCCGCCGAAGGCGTGCTCTGGGCAAGCTCATTTAGATACTGCAGACCGCCGACCTCGTCCATCTTGCCGCTCGACGAAAGCGATTCGAAGACGGTGATGACATCTGCCGGCTGCGAACGATCGATGAGGCGCTGGATGTGCTGATAGATCAGGCGGTGGTCGTAGCGATAAAAGTCCTCGACGCGAACCACATCACCGATCTTGTCCCAGGCGCTGTTGTCAAGCAAAAGGCCGCCCAGAACCGATTGTTCCGACTCGGTGGAGTGAGGCGGAACGCGCAGTGCATCAACCTGTGCATCGCGCGTTGGATCGCGCGAAGAATTGCGCTCGTTGCGAAAGGGAATGGGATCGCTCATGGCCAAGAAGTATAGGCCCGCTCACGTGCCCGGGATGTGCATAACCCTGTGGGAATGCGGTGCACGATGCGGGATAAGTGCGATGCGGCAAAGCGCATCTTAAGAGCCCGAAATTGCCGCAAAAAAACCCCGGGCGCTTGCGCGTCCGGGGTTCCTGGGGAAGCGCTAAAACCCTAGGCCGACTCGCCCGCCACCGTCACCAGGACGTCAACCACGACGTCGGTATGCAGCGCCACCTGGACCTGGTGATCACCCACGGTCTTGAGCGGGCCTTGCGGCATGCGGATCTGCGCCTTTTCGACTTCGAACCCCTGCTTACCCAGTGCGTCGGCAATGTCAAAGTTCGTGACCGAGCCAAACAGGCGACCATCGACGCCCGACTTGGCGGTCATCTTCAGCGTCGTTCCGGCCAGTTTTTCGCCTTGCGCTTGCGCTGCCGCCAGCCGCTCGGCAGCAGCCTTTTCCAGTTCAGCACGGCGCCCGGCGAATTCGGCGATGTTGGCCTCGGTGGCACGCCGCGCCTTGCGCTGCGGGATCAGAAAGTTGCGGGCGTAGCCGTCCTTGACGCGCACAACGTCGCCAAGGTTGCCAAGATTGACCACTTTTTCCAGAAGAATGATTTGCATGTGAAATCCTTACGCGTGCAAGTCGGTATACGGCAAAAGCGCGAGGTAGCGCGCGCGCTTGATCGCCGTATCGAGTTGCCGTTGGTAGTGCGCCTTCGTGCCGGTCAGGCGCGCCGGCATGATCTTGCCGTTTTCCTGAATGAAATCCTTCAGCGTCTCGACATCCTTGTAATCGATCTGCTCGACACCGGCGGCGGTGAAGCGGCAGAACTTCTTGCGCTTGAACAAGGGGTTTTGTTGCGGACGCTTGGTCTTGTCCTTGTTTCCGAATCTTCTTGGAGCTGGCATGTCCTATTCCTTCCTAAATTCGCTAAATTCTTTGATATGAAACACCAAACTGCGGCCCAGGCGCGTCTTCTTCGCGACAAACCCCGAGAACCGGTACGAATCTCCGAGGGCTGCCTGATCGAGTCGTTCGGCAATGGCACCGATGCCTATTGCCGACATCTCAAATACAACCTCGCGCGCATGACCTGCTTCGATTTCTTCACCGCGGTGCAGGAGCATCATCGCGCTGACTGCAATTCCTGCGGGTGTCAAGCGCAATACCTGGCGTTCAATAATCTCGGCGGTCAACTCAAAGCGGTTCAAGGCGCGCTTGGCGCAACTTAAGCAGCAGGCGCTTCCGCGTTTGCGGCCTTGCGCGCTTCTTCCTTGGCGACTTCCTTCATCATCGGCGACGGGTTGGTATGTGCCTTCTTTTGCGTAACCGTAAGATGGCGCAGCACAGCGTCGTTGAATTTGAAGCCATGTTCGAGTTCGTCGAGGGTTTCCTGATCGACTTCGATGTTCATGCACACGTAGTGCGCCTTGGCCATCTTCTGGATCTGGTAGGCCATCTGGCGCCGACCCCAGTCCTCGACCCGGTGAACGTGACCGTTACGGCCCGTGATGAGCGTCTTGTAGCGCTCGATCATGGCCGGTACCTGCTCGCTTTGATCGGGATGAACGATCAGAACGATTTCGTAATGACGCATATAAACTCCTTGTGGATAGAAGCTGCCCGCAATGCGCATGCGGTGCAGCAAGGGGAAAGCCTTCGATGATAGCACAAAATATCGGAAGACACACCAATGAATCAAGAGCTTAGCGGACATCGCGGTTTGCATTCACGCGCGGCCGTAGCCGCGCGCACGGCGGCGCGCGACGTGTCCACCGATCGCGAAAGCGCACAAAGCGCCACCCCGTGCAGGCGCAAACCCAACCACGGGAGTTGACCATGCCGTCCCGGCCGTTGCACCACCCCGTCTATACCCTCGCCTCGCCCGTATTGGGACTGGCGCTGCTTGGCGCCTCTCACGTATGGCAAAGCGCCTGGCTGCTCGCCCTGATGGCGCCGCTGCTTGTCGCCTGTGCCCTGTCTGCCGTCTACCATGCCGAAGTGGTGGCGCATCGCCTGGGCGAACCCTACGGCACGCTGCTGCTTGCCGTTGCAATCACGATCATCGAGGTCGCGCTGATCCTGTCCCTGATGTTCGCAGGCGGCCATGCGACCGATGCGCTGGCGCGCGACGCGGTGTTTGCCAGCGTCATGATCATCCTCAACGGCATCGTCGGCATTTGCCTGTTGATCGGGGGCATGCGCCATCACGAGCAATCCTTCGGCCTTCACGGCGTGACGGCTTCGCTGGCAACGCTCGCCGCGATCGCGGTTCTCACGCTCGTGCTGCCGAATTACACGACGACCACGCCCGGCCCGGTCTACAGCAGCAGCCAACTGGGATTCATCTCGATTGCCTCGCTTTTGCTCTACGGCACGTTCCTCACGGTCCAGGTGTCGCGGCACCGCGACTATTTTCTGCCGGTTGCAGCCGCCGACGACGAAACGGTTCATGCCGCTCCCCCGACCGCTGCCGCAGCGATCACAAGCATCGCTGCACTCGTCGGCTGCCTGATTGCAGTCGTCGGCCTCGCCGAAGTCCTGGCACCTACGGTCGAGAGCGCAGTGGCCAAAGCCGGCGCACCCAAGGCCGTGGTCGGCATCCTGATTGCAGCCCTGGTGCTCCTGCCAGAAGGACTGGCGGCGATCCGCGCTGCGCACGCCAACCGCCTTCAAACCAGCTTGAACCTCGCGCTCGGATCGGCACTTGCAAGCATCGGCCTTACGATTCCTACGGTTGCCATCGTCTGCCTGATTTCGGGTACGACGCCCACGCTTGGCATCGACGCCAAGGCCGGCGTGCTGCTTGTGCTGACACTATTTGTCTCGACGCTCTCGCTGGGTACGGGCCGCACCACGGTATTGCAAGGCGCCGTGCATCTCATGATCTTTGGTGCCTATCTGTTCACGACAGTCGTGCCCTAGCCCAACCCTCCTTGCGCCGCCATGGCGGCAAGCTTGGCGACCGTATTCAGGTTGCGCGCCGTACCCGCGGCTGCATCAGCGATCTTTAACCGCGACTGGCCCTGCCCCTTTGGGTAGTAGACGTAGATCTCGCGTTTGCCAAGAACGATTTCTTCGTCGTTTAATCCCTTCACGCGGGAAAGACAATCCGCAGGAGGCTTCTCGTCAAGGAAAATCGCGACGGTAAGAGGGGGCGGCGCCTTGGCGAACGGATTGTCCTTGAGCACTTGTGCGATTTCTGCGGCGCTTCTGACCATGACGTCGATCTTCGAGCCGGTTGCCTTTTCGAGCGCGCGCTCAGCGCTGGTCTTGACGGCTTTTTCGGCAAGCGCGCTTTCGAGCACGACATTGCCACTGGCAATGTAGGTCCTGACCCTGGCAAATCCGGCGCCGCTGCAGATCGCCTTGAGTTCGGACATCGGCAAAATGCCGGTGCCGCCGACATTTAAGGCGCGCAGCAGAAGCACGAAAGTTGTCATGGCAAAGCGGGGGTGCTGGTCCTGGGCGAAATCGCGCCTGGCAAGAGCGCTCCTTTTGCAGCAGGATAGCGCATGCTCGCGCCGTTTCCTGTCGTTCTTGCCCCCTACGATCGCCACTGGTCAAGACTTGCACACGCGCTTTCAACGCGACTGGCGGTGCTAGGCGGCGTCTTGACCGGGGTCCACCATATCGGCTCGACTTCGGTGCCAGGGCTCGTGGCAAAACCCATCATCGATCTCTTGCCGGTGGTCACGAGCATCGAGGCACTTGATGCGTTGCGCGCGTCGATCGAGGCACTGGGATACGCCTGGCATGGCGAATATGGCATTGCCACGAGGCGCTTTTGCACGCTTTCCAACCGCTTTGGCACGCGCATCGCAAACGTGCACTTCTTTGCGCAGGATTCGAGCGCAGTCGCCCGCCACCTGGCGTTTCGCGACTACCTGATTGCGCACCCGGCCATGCGCCAGGAATACGCCCTGGAAAAGCGCCGCGCGCAGTCACTGCACGCCAACGATTCTGACGCCTATACCGACGAAAAGGCGGCCTGGATCAGCTCGACCGAGGCCCGTGCGCTGCTTTGGGCCGAGGCAGCCGGCGTGCTTTACACGCCGCCCTGAGCGCGACGCTTGGCCCAGGGCCTAGAAGTTGACTGCGCGCCGCGTCGGCGTTAGCGCCTCCTCGCTCGGCTTGATCGCGTCGTGCTGCGCATTGACGCGATCCTCGCGCGAGACGAGCTTGTTGAGCGCGGCGAAATAGGCCTTGGCCGACGCGGCGATGATGTCGGGATCGGCGCCAACGCCATTGACGATGCGCCCTCCCCGACTCAGGCGCACGGTGACCTCGCCTTGCGCTTCCCGGCCGACGGTGATCGCGTTGACCGAGTAGAGCACCATTTCGGCTTCGCTCTTGACGGTCGATTCGATCGCCTTGAGCGTGGCATCGACCGGGCCGTTGCCATCGGCTTCGGCGCTCACGGCAACGCCATGCTCGAGAAACTCGACGCGCGCATACGCCGGCTCACCGGTTGCCGTGTGCTGCTTAAGTGACACAAAGCGATAGACTTCCTGGCCGTGCGCGTGCTCTTCCTCGGAGACGATGGCAAGGATGTCCTCGTCAAAGATTTCCGATTTGCGATCGGCAAGTTCCTTAAAGCGCGCGAATGCCTCGTTGACGTCGGTGTCGGATTCGAGCTCGATGCCAAGCTCGCGCAAGCGTTGCCGAAATGCAGTGCGCCCCGACAGTTTGCCAAGCACAATGCGGTTGGCATTCCAGCCGACATCTTCGGCGCGCATGATTTCGTAGGTTTCACGCGCCTTGATGACGCCATCCTGGTGAATTCCCGAAGCGTGGGCAAAGGCATTGGCACCCACCACGGCCTTGTTGGGCTGGACCAGAAAGCCGGTGATCTGCGACACCATCTTGCTTGCCGCGACGATTTGCGTCGTATCGATGCCGACATCGAGTCCGAAATAGTCGCGACGGGTGCGGCAGGCCATGACCACCTCTTCAAGCGAGGTATTGCCAGCGCGCTCGCCCAAGCCGTTGATCGTGCATTCGA
>CAJCIC010000044.1 GCA_903970185.1 Gammaproteobacteria bacterium | reverse complement strand
GAGACGAGGGCCCGATCGGGGCCCCCGTCCCGCACGGCTGGTGTTACTTCGCCGCAGTGACTTTCAAGAACGCCGGAAACTGCAGTTTGCCGGTGGCCAGTGCCGCAGGCCAGACCGTGACCTGTTTCCCATCTTGCCATTGCAAGATCAGGCCGCTCAGATCCTTGCCGTATTTGATTGAGTGGGTAAAGGGATCGTCTCTGCCGTAAAACTGCACGCGCCCGACGGTACCGATCCAGTCGGTCTTCTCGAGTGCTTCAACCAGCTTGTCCGAGTCGGTCGAATTGGCACGCTTGACCGCGTCGGCGATGTAATACACCTCGTCGTACGCCGTGTAGCCGGCATAGGATGGATAATTGCCAAAGCGTTTCTTGAAGCCTTCAGCAAACGGCTTGGTCTTGGCCGTCACTGCGACATCGGAAGCTGAAACCGCCTGAAACAGCACGCCGTCTGTGGAACCGTTGGTGTCCTTCCAGAAGGTGCTGTTGGTGGCCTGCGAGGAAATGCCAAGCATCGGCAACGGCACCTGCTGGCTCTTCCACTGTACCGTCGGTTGCACGCCGACATGCGAAATGCCGGTAATGATGACGTCAGGCTTGGCCGCTTCGATCTTGTTAAAGATCGGCGTGAAGTCGGTGGTGTCTGGCGAGAAACGCACATGATCGAGCACCTTCAGGCCTATTTTGGGCAGGCACTCCTCGTAGCCCTCGTCCAAGGGCTTGGTCCAGGCTGCATCCTCACTCATGATGACGCTGGTTTTCATGCCGTAACCTGCAACCAGCAGATCCTTGGCAGCGTCGCATACCTCCTGGGACAAGGCTGCCGAGGTCAGATAGCCGTGGAAGGTGTACTTGTTGTGTTCGTAATCGGCATGTACGGCCTTAGGGATCTCGTTACTTGCCGCACCGGGCGTAATCATCACGGTCTTCAAGCGCGCGGCCCAGGGCTCGAGCGCCAGAACCACTTCACTGATGTAGCTGGCGATGACGGCGTTGACGTGGTCTTCGCTAACCGCACGCTGGAACGCCCGGACCGAGTCGGTCGCTGAACTCTTGTTGTCGTAGGTGACGATCTCGATCTTGCGTCCATTGATCCCGCCGGCGGCGTTGATCTCGTCTGCGGCCATCTGCGCGGCCTGCGGAATCGATGCCCCTGCAATCGCCTGGGATTCTGCAATCACGCCGATCTTGATTGGATCTTCAGCCTGCGCGGGGGCGGCGAAGGCCGCAGCCAGCGCGACGCCAAGAACGCCGATCGCAAGTTTGCCATGGCCCTTCATGCCGTATTGACTCATACCCATGTTGTCTCCTCTTTTTGATTGATTGTTCACCGGGTGTTCTGCGCACCACCGCCAGGTCACACGATGCGCGAGCATTGCACTATCGCGGCGGCGCGGCAATGGGGTAAATCCTGAGCCGCATTTGTTGCGCCGCAAAAAACTCCTTCTTAAAATCGCACAAGGGCTGATGCCCGGGCGCAAAATCAGGCCAGGGCTTCTGCCGAATTGGCGCGGCGCAGTACGTTATCCTCAAGGTCTTGAGCTCCTTGAAACTGCCTGCATGCAACAACCTTCTGGCGCATCGGTGACGGCCCGATCCGTCCTCCTTCACACCTTCGGCTACCCCACCTACCGCGGCGAGCAGGAGGCGATCGTCGATCACATGGTGCAAGGAGGTGACGCGCTGGTCCTGATGCCAACCGGTGCCGGCAAATCGCTGTGCTTTCAGATTCCGGCGCTCGTGCGGGTCGCCCAGGGGCTGGGGCTCGGTATCGTGGTGTCACCGCTCATTGCCTTGATGCAAGATCAGGTCAGCGCACTACAAAGTGTGGGCGTGCGGGCTGAATTTCTGAATTCTTCTTTATCGCAGGTGGACGCCCTTGCCATCGAGAGGCGGGTTGTGGCCGGCACCGTCGATATCCTCTATATCGCTCCAGAGCGCCTGATGCTGGCGCGCACGCTCGAGCTGTTAGCGCGCGTCAAACCCGGTCTATTTGCCATTGACGAGGCGCACTGCGTGTCGCAGTGGGGGCATGACTTCAGACCTGAATATTTGCAACTGTCCGTGCTGCACGAGCACTTTCCCAAGGTGCCCCGAATTGCCCTGACCGCTACAGCCGACCAACTGACCCGCAGTGAAATCATCGAGCGGCTCGGCCTTACTGGTGCGCGCATCTTCATTGCAAGTTTTGACCGGCCCAATATCCGTTATCGCGTCGCCGAAAAGATCAAGGGCCGCGACCAGCTACTCGATTTGTTACGCTCCGAGCACGACGGGGACGCCGGCATCATCTATTGCCTGTCGCGCAAAAAGGTTGATGAGACCGCTGCGTTCTTAGTGTCCAAAGGCATCAAGGCCCTGCCCTATCATGCCGGTCTGGATAGTGAGACGCGAGTTTTGCATCAGAACCGGTTTTTGCGCGAGGACGGTCTTGTGATGGTGGCGACCATCGCCTTTGGCATGGGCATCGACAAACCCGATGTGCGTTTTGTGGCCCACCTGGACATGCCCAAAAGTCTGGAGGGCTACTACCAGGAGACCGGCCGCGCTGGACGGGACGGCCTGCCGGCGACGGCCTTCATGCTGTACGGCCTGCAAGACGTGGTGCAGCAGCGACGCATGATCGACGAATCCGAGGGCAGCGAGCAATTCAAGCGGGTGTCCAGTGCCAAGCTTGACGCCATGCTCGGCTTTTGCGAGACCGCACAGTGCCGGCGCGTCCGTCTACTGCGTTACTTCGACGAAGACAGCCAGCCCTGCGGTAACTGCGATACCTGCTTATCGCCGCCGGAATCCTTCGACGGCACCGTCGAAG
>CAJCIC010000043.1 GCA_903970185.1 Gammaproteobacteria bacterium | reverse complement strand
GGTCGCGCCAGCGCCCGCCGTGGCGCGGCAAATAGCCATAGACATCGAGGATCGCGTTGGCGCGCGCGCTGTCGTATTCACCGACTTCGGAGCGAAATGCTGGATCGAAGCCGTATTCGCCTGGCAGCAGCACCGATTGCGCGGGCGTTGCCGAGTAATTCATGACCTGGGAAATCAGTCGCGGCACGTCAAGGCCAAGTCCGATGGCACGCCTGAGCGCCACCTTTTCGGCGCTGTAGCCGCCAATCACGGGGTCCTCCATGTTGAAGTAGAGCAGATACTGCAAGGGCTCGGAGACGCGCTCGGCGATGATCTGCTTTTTGGCCAGATTCGGGGCCAGTTTGCCGTTGGGCATGGCAAGTGCCGTCAGATCAGTGGGCACCCAGCGGATCAGGTCCTGGTCGGCGTTGAGGAACGACAGCCAGCGCGGTTGGCTCTCCTCGATCACCGAAGCTTCGATGCGGTCGATGAAGGGCATCGGCCTGCCGTTGAATTGCGCTGCGATCTTCCTGCCTTCGACATCGTCCTTGGCTGGCGTGGCGTGGAAGATGTCGACGCGATAGTTGGGATTGCGCACGAACTCCATGCGCGACGAGCGCACCCAGCTTGCCAGCATGTAGGGTCCGGTTCCGACCGGATGTTCCATGATCGAATCGCCGTAGCGCTCGACGACTTCGCGCGCCATCGCGCCAAAGACCGACGGATCCGAATAGACATTTTCGGCAAAGCGGGGCGAAGGCACGCCAAGCTTGACCTGCCAGGTGTAGCGATCGAGGGCGCGAATGCCCTCAATGGGCGTGTCGTAGTCAAAGCGGCCGGTTTGCAGAGCCTGGTTTCTGAGGGCATCGAGGCTTGCGATCTTGAGGGACTCGAGCGTGCCGTAGGACTTGCTGTGCCAGCGGGGATCGCAGATGCGCTTGAAGGAATAGACATAGTCTTCTGCGACCAGTTCGCGCTTCTTGCCCTTGAAGGCGGCATCGTTGGCGAAGTAGATGCCAGGCTTTAAGTGAAACGTGAAGGTCTTGTAGTCGCTTGAGATGTCTGGCATCGAGGCCAGGGTGTTGGGCTCGAATTCGCCTTTTGAGAGCCACTTGTAGCGCAACGGCGCATCGAAAATGTTGGCAGTGACAACGCGCGAGTAAAGGTCGGTGATTTGCGCCGGATCAAAGCCGGTTTCAGCAACCGAGAAGGCATAGCGCAGGACTTTTTCGGCGTGCGCCTCGCCAAGGACAAGCGTGGCCAAGGCAAGCGCCAACGCCTGCGTGAACCGAAGTGGCTTCGCAAAAAGCGCGTGCAGGCCGCGCCAACGTGCCTCCAAGGCCATCAGCGCAGATGCGGTTTTTGCATTGCCTCGTCGATATCGACGTATTGCCACCAGCCGAGAATCAGCGGATCGGGACGCCAGCCCTTGACCCATGGAAACGCCAGGTTGGTGCGAATCGGGCTGTAGGTAAATTTGTAGGGTTCGTAGGCGATAAGAAGATTGGTCATGGCGCGCAGCTTCTCAAGACGCTCCGGACTGTCAGGCAACTGTTCGCTTTGCCGAAACAGCTCGTCGTAGGCAGGAAGTTCGAAGCGCGGCAGGTTGGCACCGCCTTTGCCCGGACCGTAGCCGGCTTCGAAGCCGCCGCTTGGATCAAGCGACGTTGACGAGCGTCCAAGGAACCACATCATGTAGTTGCCGGCCTGGACCTTCTTGTACTGGTCGGGCCATTTCGCTGCCGTGAACGTAATGCGGATGCCCAGATCGTCAAACGACTTCTTGATGACCTCGTCGACGCTGCGGATGATCTGCTCGGGCTCGGTCAGAAATTCGATGACCAAAGGCGAGCCGTCAGGAAGATCGCGCCACTTGCCGCCATGGCGCGGCAGATAGCCGTAGGTGTCAAGCATGGCGTTGGCGCGGGCCGGGTCGTACTGGCCCATCTCGGTGCGCAGGTTCGGGTCAAAACCATACTGGTTGGGCAGGATCGGGCTTTGCGCCGGAATGCCCTGGTACTTGAAGACGCTGCTGATCATGCGCGGCGAATTGAACCCCAAACCGATGGCGCGCCTGAGCGCCACTTTCTCGGGTGTATAGCCACCCACGACAGGATTTTCCATGTTGAAAATGATCGGCGAGACCTGCATCGACGGTGCGTGCCAGTACTGCACATGCTGTTTGGCAAGGCTTGGCGCAAGCTGGTTGTTGGGAATGGCCAGGGGCGCCATGTCAAGCGGCATCGGGGTGATCAGATCGTGCTCGGCATTGACGAAGGCGAGCCAGCGCGGCTGGCTCTCCTCGATGATGGAGATTTCGATGCGATCGATGAAAGGCATCCTGCGCCCCTTGAAGGTTGCCGCGATGGCAGCGCCCTCGGCGTCGCCGGGTTTGGGATGCGCGTCGTAGATGTCTTCATGAAAATTGGGGTTCTTCACCAGCACGATTTTCGAGGACCTGATCCACTCCTTGATCATGTAGGGGCCGGTCCCGACCGGGTGCTCGCCAATCCCGTCGCCATATTTCTCGACGACTTCGCGCGCCACCGGATGAATGCCTTCGACAAAATTGTTCTCGGCAAAGCGCGGCGAAGCCACGCCAAGCTGGATCCGGAAGGTATAGCGATCGAGCGCTCGTGCGCCATCGACTTGCTTGTCGTAGTCAAAGCTGCCGCTCTTGCTCGCGGCCTCGCGCAGGTCGTCAAGGCTCTTGATTCTGAGCGTCTCAAGGCCCGAGTAAAAAGGCGATTTCTCGTGCGGATCGTAGATGCGCTTAAACGAATAGACGAAATCCTCGGCAACCAGCTCGCGCTTGTTGCCGTTGAAGGCGGCGTCATCGGCAAAGTAGATGCCGGGTTTGACACGGAAGGTGAAGGTCTTGAAATCGGCCGATGCTTCTGGCAGCGACGCGAGCATCGCGGGCTCGATTTCTCCGCCTGAAAGCCAGTTGTAGCGAAGCGCCGGGGCGAAGACGCTGCAAATGATGAAACGCGAGTAAAGATCGCCCGCGCGCTCCGGGTCAAAACCGGTTTCAGCCGCGGGCAAGGCGTAGCGAAGGACGGTTTCGGCGTGACTTGGCGCGCCGACCGAGGCGAGCGCGAACGCGGCGAGAGCGAGCAGGCGGCGCATGGCAAATCCTTAGGATGTTGCTGATACTTTAACGCAATCGGCGCTGCCTTCGAGCGGAGCCATCGCGCAGAACTGATGGGCTGCCGCGTAGTTGTGATCAGGTGTTTTGTGTCCTCACGCACGGCTTTGGCGGGCGTCGCGCTGGGCTTCTGGCAAGGAGCATGCATAATCGCGGTTTGCGCGTGCCGGGACCCCGGCGCCAACCACCTCCCGAGGGGAACAGTGCTCAGCTATCTGATCCGACGCATCTGGCAGATGGTGCCGACCTTGATCGGCGTCGTGCTGCTGGTCTTTTTCCTCTTTCACTTTTTTGGCGGCGATCCTGCCGTCATCATTGCCGGCCAGGGCGCCAACGCCAAGCAGGTGGCCTTGATCCAGCAGCAGCTTGGCCTTGACAAGCCGTGGTGGGTTCAGCTGTGGATTTTCGTCAAGGAGGTCGTGACGCTGAACTGGGGGCGCAGCTGGGCCACCAATGAAGAGGTCTCGCACATCTTTGCGACGCGACTGCCGGCCACCCTCACCATTATGGTGCCGCTGACGCTTCTGCAGGTGCTGCTCGCCTTGCCGCTTGGCCTTGGCGTGGCCTACGTCAGAGGCAGCCTGACCGATCGCGCGGTCATGATCACGACCACCGTGGCGCTGTCGATCTCGTTTCTGGTCTACGTCATCATCGGCCAGTGGCTGTTCGGTTTCGAATTGGGCTGGTTCCCGGTGCAAGGCTGGAGCCAGAATACCGGCTATAACCTGATCCGTTATGCGCCCTTGCCGGTGTTTCTTGCCGTGTGCGTCAGCCTGGCACCGCAAACGCGCCTCTACCGCACGTTCTTTCTTGACGAAATCGGCCACGATTACGTGCGCACCGCAAGGGCCAAGGGCGTTTCCGAGAAGAGCGTCATGTTAAAGCACGTGTTGCGCAACGCCATGATTCCGATCCTGACCGACCTTGGCACCGGCTTGCCCTCGATTTTCATCGGCGCTTTCCTGCTCGAAGTGTTTTTCTCCATCCCCGGACTCGGTCGCGAAGTGCTGCTTGCAGTCAATCGCAGCGACTATCCCGTGATCCAGGCGTTCACTGTCTACCTGGCGGTTCTGACCATGGTCGTTAATCTGCTGACTGATATCGGCTACAAGCTGGTCGATCCGCGCGTGGTGCTCAAATGAGCGTGGTCTCGACCAGTGTGGCAACGGCAGGTGGCGAAATCATTTCTTCGCGGCGCTCGGCCGGGGTCTGGAAACAGGTCGCCAAGCGGCTGCGCGGCGATGCCCTGGGCATGGCGTCGCTGGTGGTCGTTCTGGCCTTCGTGCTGCTGTCGCTTTTCGTGGCCCTGGGCTGGGTGGCGAGCGGCTGGAGCGTCGAGAGCGCCGTGCCCTACGCGCCGCCGGATTTTCTCGGGCCAGACACCAGCCCTGCGTTAAAGATCGAGCAGCCCACGGGACCCATGCTCGATTTAAGCAGCGTCGATCCGCTTGCGCCGCACTACGCCGATATCGACAAGCGGGCAAAAGAGCTGGCAACGGCGGCCAAGCCGAAGCTTCTGACGCTGCCGTTTGGCGCCGATCGTTCAGGCCGCGACGTTCTCCTGAAAGCCATCAAGGGCTCCGAGGTATCGATCTTCGTCGGGCTTGCCGCTGCAGTCGTGGCCACCGCCCTTGGCACGTTCCTTGGCGCGCTGGCCGGTTTTTTTGGCGGCATCGTGGGCGACGTGCTCGAATGGTTCTACAACGTCTTCACGGCGGTGCCTGGCATTCTTCTGATCTTCGCCTTTGCCGCCGTGCTCGGACGCGGCATCGGTACTGTCGTTGTGATTCTCGGACTGACCGGCTGGACCAGCGTCTATCGCCTCCTGCGCGCCGAGTACATCAAGCATTCGACGCGCGAATATGTGCTTGCCGCGCAGGCCATTGGCACCTCGCGCGCAACGCGCATGTTCGTCCACATCCTGCCTAACGTCAGTCACGTCATTCTCGTGCAGATGTCCTTGAATGTCGTGTTCTTCATCAAGGCCGAGGTCATCCTGTCATTTCTTGGCCTTGGCGTGCCGATCGACTCGGTGTCGTGGGGCACCATGCTCAACGAGGCGCAGGCCGAACTGATTCTTGGCAAATGGTGGCAGCTCGTTGCCGCCACGGTGTTCATGGCGGTTTTTGTCACCGCATTCTCCGTCTTGACTGACGCCTTGCGTGACGCACTTGACCCGAAGCTTCGCTGACATGACAACACTCCTTTCAATTGCCGATTTGCGCGTGTCGTTCAAGGTTGGCAAAGAACAGCCCTTCGAGGCGGTCAAGGGCATCAGTTTTGACGTGCCCGTCAATGGCACGCTGGCGCTGGTGGGCGAATCAGGCAGCGGCAAGAGCGTCACCGCGATGTCCATCTTGCGCCTGTTACCTGTGACCGCCGCGATCTCCGGGTCGATTCTCTACCAGGGCAGCAATCTGCTTGATGCCTCAAGCGAGCGCATGCGCGAATTGCGGGGTCGGGATATCTCGGTCATCTTCCAGGAGCCGATGTCCTCGCTCAATCCGGTGTTCACCGTTGGCGACCAGATTGCCGAAGTGATCCGGCTGCATGAACATCTGTCACGGCGCAAGGCATGGCAGCGCGCCATTGAACTGCTCGAGGAAGTCGGCCTTCCCGAGCCCAAGCAGCGCGTGTCAAGCTACCCGCACCAGCTTTCCGGCGGCCAGCAACAGCGCGTCATGATCGCCATGGCGATCGCCTGCAAGCCCAAACTCCTGATCGCTGACGAGCCGACGACGGCACTTGACGTGACCATTCAAAAGCAGATTCTCGATCTGCTTGCGCGTCTGCGCGAATCGCACCAGATGAGCATGCTCTTCATCACTCACGACCTGGCCGTGGTTGGCGACATCGCCGACCAGGTGGTTGTGATGGAAAAGGGCGAGATTCGCGAGCAGGGGCCGGTACAAGCCGTGTTTCATGCGGCCAGGCATCCCTATACGCAGGCGCTCCTGTCATGCCGGCCGCGCCTCGATGTCAGGCCAAGGCGCCTGCCGGTGGTCGCCGATTACATGCAGGGACGCATCCTGGATGCGAACGCGCCGCAGCGCACGCCTCGCGTCGATGGCGAAATCGTGCTTGAAGTAAGGCATCTGGGCAAACGCTTCGAGCTCAAGGATGGCCTGTTTTCGCACAGCTATTTCGATGCCGTGAAGGACGTCTCGTTCAACCTCAAGCGGGGCCGCACACTCGGCCTCGTGGGCGAATCAGGCTCGGGCAAGACCACGGTCGGCCTGACCTTGATGCGGCTGCACAAGGCGAGCGCTGGCGAAGTCCTGCTCAAGACCGAATCGGGGCCGAAGGACCTTCTGAAGCTGTCGGAACACGACATGACGGCACTTCGGCGCCGCATCCAGATCGTGTTCCAGAACCCCTACGCGTCGCTCAATCCACGATTTACCGTTGCTCAGATCCTGACCGAGCCGATGCGCATTCACAACATCGGCGGCAACGAGCGTGAACGGCTCGAGCTCACGGCAGCGATGCTCGAGCGCGTCGGTCTCTCACCTGCCGCATTGTGGAAATACCCGCACGAATTTTCAGGCGGCCAGCGTCAGCGCATTGCCATCGCCCGCTGCCTGACCATGCGACCGGAAATTCTGATCTGCGACGAGTCGGTGTCGGCGCTTGACGTCTCGGTTCAGGCCCAGGTGCTCAATTTGCTGCTCGATCTGCAAGATGAGTTTGGCCTGTCGTACCTGTTCATCTCGCATGATCTCGCCGTTGTGCGCTACATCAGCGACGAAGTCATGGTCATGAATGGCGGCAGCATCGTCGAGGTCGCCGATTCGGACACGATCTACCGCGATCCGCAAAACCCCTATACCAAACGCCTGCTCGAGTCGATCCCGAAGGGCCTGCAGGGCCTGGCCATTCCCGCCGTGGCCTAGGCGCTTGTCGCCCGCGCTGCACGTGCCGCGCCGGCCTCGATGGCCTCGATGGCGCTGAAGATTTCATCCCAGACGAGGCTCGAATAAAGCAGCGAGACGTGGCCGATGCGGCAAACCAGGCGGTTCGTGGCACCGGCAAGCTCAGCAGTCTGATAGGGCGTGACGATATTGTCGTGGGTGCTGTAAATACTTGTGATCCGCGCCAGTGTTTCGGGCGTCTCGGCGCGGTTAAGCGCGGCAAGCCATGCGCTTTCGCGACGCATCTGGCGCGCATTGGCTGCGCGGCTTAGCGTCGCAAGGCGGGTGCCATGATGCGGCGCGCCGAGCGTCACAAGCTGCAGCACACGCGCATCCGGGCGTGCGCGCAGGTAAGCCCGCACCGCAAGCGCCCCCATGCTGTGCGCAACGACGACGAGATGGGCTGAGCCGCTGGCGGCAAGCAACGCATCGATACCGCGCCCGATCGCATCGACGTAGCCATCGATGTCAGAGAACGCCGGCTCAAGGGTGATGGCCGCGCAGCGATAGCCGCGGGCCGCGGCAGTCCGCGCAAAGGGCAACCACACCGCGCGCGTACAGAAATAACCATGCACGCAAAGAATCGGCAGTGCTCTGACCGGCACACTCGGCTCTGCCAGCGGCGCCTTGGCGAAAAACGGATTGGCGAGCCAAATGCCCCGCATCGATGCGTCGATTTCGCGATCGTAGGTCGACAGCGCCGAAAAGAAATTGACGCGCTGCTCTTTTGGCAGCGGTGGCCGGCCAAGCCAGGCCAGGAAAAATTGCATCCCGGTGACCAGCATATGCACCGACAGCACCACGACCAGCGCCAGCACGTAACAGCCGGCAACGGTAATGAAGCGGGCGAGGTGATGCGAAAAGAATATGCCCAGGAGCGCACACGCGAGAAGCTGCAAGACGATCAGGCCGCGCAGGATCCAGGCGATCTGGCTGCCGGCGGATACGTCTGCAACAGGGGCGCTGGCGGTCGGGGACGGGTCGCGCGGCGCGCTCATTTCGTGAGCGCTGCCTCGAGCTCTGGCGCATTGACGAGGCGCGTGCCAAGCAGGCGGTCGTGGAGAAATTGCTTGTCGGGGTCGATCAGCATGGCCAGGGGCGGCAAGACCAGTGCTGCGCAAAGGGCAGCGGCCTCGACCTCTGGCGCGAGAGCGAGCGCATGGGCAATCGCCGTGGTCGTCAGAATGAAGAACCAGCAGGCGAAATAGCGCAAGACGGCGACCGTCTTGGGCACCGCGTCGCGATCCTTCCATTTGAGCCTGATGCGCCAGGTTTTCATCGGCAGGGTCTGGCCTCCGTGAGTCCAGAAGTAGACGAAGTACACGCCAAACACGGCAAAAAGCCAAATCCGCCGCCCTG
Organism: Gammaproteobacteria bacterium; assembly: GCA_903970185.1. Taxonomy (GTDB): domain Bacteria; phylum Pseudomonadota; class Gammaproteobacteria; order Burkholderiales; family Burkholderiaceae_D; genus CAJCIC01. Next base: position 949 of record CAJCIC010000043.1, on the reverse strand, counting down.
CGATATGGGCCAGGCCACTGCGACTTTGCGTCAGCGTGTCAAACAGCCAGTCGGCGATAAAGCCCACCGCAAAGAGCAGGACCGCTTCGTACACCATCGAGCCCACGCGCCGTGACAGCGCTGCAGGCGCGCCGCGAGCCCCTGCGCTGGTGCCATCGGCGTCGTCGCTTTGACGCCTCAAGGCCTGGCGGATGAAAGCGCGGCAGACGCAGCAGGCGCAGGCGCGGCTGGGGCTTGCGCGTTGCCCGCAACAGCTGCGGCAGGTTGTGCCGGGGCCGCCGGCGCCGCCAATGCAGGTGCCCCCGCCGGGCTTGCGCCAGCCACCGCTGGCGAGCCGGGCGGGGCCAGGGGGGCAGTCGGTACGGGTGGCGGAGCGCTGGCAGCGCCCGGGGGCGTCTGGGCCGCCGGCGCTATTGCGCCCGGTTGCGCCTTTTGAGAAGGCGATGCGGCCAAATCCGCGGGGCGGGTCGCCATCAGGCCTGGGACTTTTTGCACCGAGCCCTCGCGAATCTGGTCCTTGTTGGGGAGCGCTTCGGGTTTGCCGTGCAGCTTGATCGGCAAGACCGATTTGTGTTCCTTGCCGATCGCCGTGAGGTGTTCTTTTTCGTCGTCGGGCAGCTGCTGGTATTTGGCCAGCAGCTCGGCACGCTTCTCAGGGGGCAGGGCGCGCGCTTGCAGGTAGGTGTCGCGCGCGAGCCGGCGCTGCTCGGGGGTCAGCTTTGCCCACTCGCGCATGCGCTCCTGGGTTCGGGCGCGATCGGCCTCGGTCATTTGCGGGAAACGGTCGGCAATGACCAGCCATTTGCGTTGGCGCGCAGCGCCAAGCTTGCTCCATTCGCTGGCAAGCGGGCTTAACGCTTCGCGCTCGGCATCGCTTAAGTCCGCCCAGGCGTCGGATTTGCGTGGGGCCGCGGGCAAGGGTGGCGCAGCTGGGGTCACGCTGACAGCG
>CAJCIC010000042.1 GCA_903970185.1 Gammaproteobacteria bacterium | reverse complement strand
CGCGCAAAAGGCCGGTGACGACGGTGACAGGAAGCGTCGCCCACAGGATCGGCAATGCAATCGTTGCCTCGGCGAGCAGTTGCGGATCGACTTTCTGCCCAAGTAGCCAAGCCGGCTTGACTGCAACCGCGAGCAGGACACCTGCGATTGACACGAGCACAAAGGCACGCCAAGAGATGAATGACACCACCGCGCGCTCGTGGGCAAGCAGTCCGCGTCCCTGCGCAATCGCGACCCTTCTCGTGATGACCCGCGACAGGCCCAGATCGAACAGGCCGAAATATCCGATCAGCGCCCAGGTGAGTCCGAGAAATCCCAGTCTGCTGTCGCCCACCTCCACGGCGATGCGCGGCAGGGCGCCAATCGCCACCGCCATGGGCACGACCTGACCGATCAGATTCAGGCCGAAATTTCTCGTCGATCTGCGCATCTCAGGGTGCTTCGAGCGCGTCGCGCACGACCGAGCGCAGCCCGAGCGAATATCGCGAATAGCGGCCAGTTGCGATCTCTCGCCTGATAAGGGGCAGTCGGCTAAGTCGATTTGCAGGCAGATTCGCCCGAAATGCCAGGTGCCCGCGCCAGTCGTTCAGTTCCGCAATGCGCTCCTGGGCGCGGGGCAAGGTCTGCAGTTGGCGGATCAGCAGGTCAGCGCGGATGACCTGATTGCGGTAGAAGCTGCCGCGCTTTTTGAACATGTGGCGGATCTTTGCGATGAACGAGCGCTTTTGCATGCCGATCTGATTCGACGCGTGTTGCCGATAGTCCGTCAGGGGCTCTGACAGACACATCAATCCCCCGGTCGCGGCGGCAACGATGGCAAGCCACTCATCGTGGATCCATTGGTTGGCAAAGGGTAACGCATGCGCGAGCAGCGTCCGACGAAAAGCGCACGTCGCACCAGTCACGACATTGCGCCTGACCAGGACTTCGAATGCCCGGCCGGCGTTAATCAGCGACAGTTCGTCAGCGCGCAGCTCAAGCGCATCGAGAAGTCCTACCCCAAGCGGCGATCCGGAATCGTCGATCAGGCGTGCGTCGGTGTGAACCAGGAGCAGCCCCGGATCGCGCTCGAACTCGGCTGCAATGCGTGCGACCTTGTCGCTACGCCAGACATCGTCCTGGTCGCACAGGAAAATCAGCTCGCCGGTAGTTGCCTGCGTTGCACGCGAGAAGTTTTCGGTGACGCCGACGTTTTCGGAATTGACATGGATTTCGGTGTGAATCGGAAAAGCGCCATCGTTTTCCTGCAGTGTTGCCTCTGCAATGCTTACCGTTGCGTCACTTGACGCATCGTCGAAGATGACAATTTCGTCAGGCCTGCGCTGCTGGCGCAGGATACTTTGCAGCTGCTCCCTGATGAATTTTTCACCGTTGAACGTACAAAGTGCGACGGAGATGCGCATGGCCAAGGCTACCGGCCAGTGCTTCTTGCGTGACGCGAGCCTAGAGCGAGATGGGCGAGATGGGCGAGATGGCGTCTAGTCACGATCGATCAGATCCTCGACCCATGCCTTGGCGCGGCGCAAGCCTTCGTCAAATGGAATGCGTGGTTGCCAGTTCAATTCGGCTTTCGCTTTCTTGATGCAAAGCACGCTGGCGGGCACATCGAACGAACGCTGTTGCAGATGGCGCTTTTCGACTGTCAATCCCGTGGTGCTTGCGATCGCATCGATGACCTGGTTGATGCTCAAGCCTTGGCCCGAGCCGATATTGATCTCGCGATGCGGTCCGTCATAGGTGAGCGCGAGCAGCATTGCGTCGATGACATCCGAGATGTAGATGTAATCGCGGATCACGCCGCCATCGCCCCATACTTCAAGCGCCTCGCCTTTCAGGATTTTTCCCAGGAATACCGCAATCACGCCCTGACTCGAGACGATCGCCTGGCGTTCCCCAAACGGGTTGGAGAGCCTTAGGACCTGGTATTGCAGGCCGCGCAACGCGTGATAGAGATGAAGGTAATGCTCGATTGTCAGCTTGACGATGCCATACGAGCTAAGGGGCCGCTTGGGATGCTCCTCGGCAATCGGCAGCGTCTGCGGAATTCCGTAGATCGTGCCGCCAGACGAGAGAAAGATGACCTTCTTGACGCCGTGCAGTGACGCGGCATCCAGCATCGACAGGGTCGGCAAGAGATTTTCACGCACATCGGCAAGGGGATTTTCGTTCGACGTTTTCGGCAGGGTCGTTGAGACCAGATGAAAAACGTAGTCGCAGCCGCGCACCGCCTCTGAAACCTGAGGGGCATCGAGAAAGTCGCCCGTGATCTCTTCGAGAGAAGCAGCGTCTGCGTCGATCAACGGCAGCGGCCGCGCATCGAACGTACGCACCTTGTAGCCCGCTTTCACCAAGGCCTCGACAAGGTGAGAGCCGATAAACCCGCTTCCGCCCAGGACCAGGCATCGCTCGGCTTTGCTCGCACGCGCGCGGGACTCGCTGTCAGTCACCATGAAGTTTCGTCGACATCTCTTTGCGATCGCTTTCCGTCGGGGACGTTTAGACTTTGGTCAGGGGCTTTCGCTCGCAAGTATGGCAGGAGCCCTCAGGTTGCGGTGCTCGGAGAGCACGCTCTCATACACTGCGAACACCTCTTGTGCCATGGTCTGAGTGGTCCGCGGGAAGTGCGTCAAGAGGCTCAATGCCGCAGCATCGACAGCGCCGCTTGCGAACCTGGCAAGCACGTCGGCGAGGGCAGCAGCATTGCCGCGCTCAAACGAGAAACCATTCACCCCCGGCTCGATGAACTCGGTCAGGCCCGGCACGTCCGAGACCACCACGGGCGTGTGGCTCGCCAGGGCGTTGAGCAGCACCAAGGGGCTATTTTCGTACCAGCGCGAAGGAACCACAAGCACGTCAATCGAGGACAAAACGCTGGCCATCTGCGAAGGATGGAACGTACCCATGAGCTGAACCGGCTGCCCGGCCAGTTTCGATTTGAGCATCCGAATGAACGAGCGCTTGACGTCCAGCGGCCCATAGATCCTGAGCTCGGCAAGGCCCTTTGGAAGGGTCAGAAAAGCGTCGACAAGGAGGTCCGTGCCCTTGTGCTCCGCAATCTGACCGATGAAGCCGATCTGTAGTGGCCGGCCTTTTGGGCGCACGGGCTTGGGACCACGATCGAGATCGACGCCAAACCACATGTTGTGCATCGGCCCCGCTATGCCGTTTGCGCGATAGGCTTCTTCGAGGAAGCGGGTGGGCGTGATCATCGCCGCATAGTTCTTATACAGATGGGCGAGCGTCTCTGGTCTGGTCTTGAGGTCCTGGACGACATTGTCGATCGAGCCGCCCTTGAAGTAGGGCAGTTGCACGGCCAGGTTGACGCATTGGGCGGTAAAGCGAGCGCGTTGCGGGCGGGACAGCCAGCGCAAGACGGGTCGATCGGAGCGCTCGGTCGTGGCATCTTTCAGATAGCACGCAAGACAATTGGTGCGCGGACGATTCGGACCGCTGCACAGCGCGCTATCGGCAGTCTCGAGTCTGTTGTTAAAGCAAAAGCCAAAGAAGTCGGTCAATGTTGCGATGACCGGGATGCCCTCCCGCTTGAGGACCTCAAGCAGCAGTGCGGTGTGGTTGATCAGGTGCGTGACATGGACGACGTCGGGTTGTATCTTGCGCACGATGCCTTCGAGCACCTCCGCCATCTTCGGCTGGTAGTAGGTGTCCTTGACGCGCCGGTTGGGGTAGTGGTTCTTGTCGATGCTGATGACCTGGACACTCTCGTAATCAAAGTGTGTGATCAGCGCGCTGGCCGGCGGCTCCCCTGCAAAGGTGGCGGAAACGACGACGACTTCGTGCCCCATCTCCTGGATACGGCGCGCGAGTGCCAGCGTGTAGGCTTCGGTCCCGTAGAAATGATCGGGAAAGAAACAGTGGACGAAAAAGGCGATCTTCATGCCATCGCCTTCTTGCTCAGCACGTCGGAATAGAGGCTGCGGTACTTGGCGATCATGGCCTCGATGGAGAACAGTGTCTGGACACGGGCATGGTTGGATCGGCCAATCTCAAGCCTGCGCAACCGGTCATCGAGCAGTCCGATCGCGATTTGCGCGAGTCCCTTCGTGTCACCGCGGGGTGCGACGAGGCTCTTATCGTCGATGATCTCCGGGATTGCGCCGACATTGTATCCAACCACCGGTAGCGACATGCTCATGGCAAACGGTGCGACCTGGCCGAAGCTTTCATTCCATACGGGTGCGACAAACACGCTCAGGCGTTTGTAGAAACCTGGCAGGTCCAGATATCTGACATCGCCAGTGAACTCGAAGGAATCATTCAGGTGCTCCTCGGCAACGCGTGCCCGGTAGGCGCCAAGGAAATGACCACCGCCGATGATCAGTGCCCGGGTATTGGGGCGCCGTTTGACGATCTCGATGAAGCACTCGATCGACTCTTCGTTGAGTTTGTCGCGGTCGAGCCGATAGACCATGCCGACGCAATCGTCGGGCACGACTTCACCGTCCTGGCGCGAAAACAGGCTCAGGTCCGATCCCGGATAGATCACCTGCGCCAACGGGTCGGAGCCTCCGAAGACGCGATGAACGTACCGGCTGACAAATACATTGCGCGCCCCGGCTAGAGGAAACGGCTCGACCGGCGTGTTGATGTTTTGGATCACCGGTATTTTGGCCGCGGTCGCGGCCCGAAACACCGAGGCGTACCAGGCCTCGTCGATGTCGCCCCAATAGTGGACGTGGATGATGTCGGGCCGAAAGCTGGCGATCACGGCGTCGATCGCCGCGACCGGGACCGGCTCGCGCACTTCGATGACGGGCAGCAGGTCATAGGCAGCAGGAACGGGCAAAAATCCGGTCAGGACCCGTTGTTCATAGAAGTCGCCCATGTGCTCGATGAGATCGACGACGAGCCGTGACGAGCCCCCTGTCATGACATTGGCGATGGCATGGAGCACGCGCGGCCGGTTGTCGAGCTTGGCATCTGGCGTGCGCACGACATAGGCGTTGCCAGCGGCGCGTCGGTCCACCTCCGGACTTGGGCGCACGCCATCGACTCGCAAAGCATCTTTGCTGACGCTACTTCGCAAGGATCGGGGCAACAGGATTTCGGCAAACAGGCGGCACGCCAGCATCAGTTTGGCGAAGGTCATCGGCCTGTCTTTTAATGCGCTGCTGAGTCGGAACGTGTGCGAAGCGTGAACCTCTGCGAGTTGCCGACGGGCTTCTGCGTAGCGCCGCCGCGATGCGTCGAGCTGCGCGCGCAGCACCGTCACCTGCTCGATCAAGACTTCGCGAGTCTCGTTGGTCGGGGTCATCGGTTGCGCGAGGAAATTGGCGGCAAGCCGCGGTCTGCGGGAGCGGCACTGACCCGCGCCCGGTCCATAAGCGAGCCAGTCGCGGCAAGCGGCGAGCGTTGGCGCTGACTGATCGTTTCCATGGTCGTGGACCGTTCGCTCATCAGTCGAGCCTTTCCAGTTGCGCAAGCGGTGCAGCAGCCTGGTCCTTGGCCGCGAGGCTGGGAGCCAAACCGTGCAGTGGCCACTCGATGCCCAAGGCCGGATCGTTCCACGCAATGCTGCGTTCGAATTCGGGGTACCAGTAGTCGGTGGTCTTGTAGAGGAACTCTGCCGACTCGGAAAGCACCAGAAACCCATGGGCCAGCCCCGGCGGGATCCAAAGCTGTTTCTTGTTTTCCGCCGAGAGATGAAGGCCGATCCATTTGCCATAGGTCGGGGAGTCCCGCCGTGTATCAACGGCGACATCGAAGACCTCGCCCGAAGTCACCCGGACCAGTTTTCCCTGCGGATGGCGCAGCTGCAGATGCAGGCCGCGCAGTACGCCTTTTGCCGAGCGCGAATGATTATCCTGTACGAAGGGCGTCGATATTCCCGTGGCGGCTTCAAATTCGCGCGCGTTGTAGCTCTCAAGGAAGAATCCGCGCGAGTCGCCAAAAACCTTTGGCTCGAGAACCAGAACGCCCTCAAGGGCCGTGGCCGTAACGGTGATGGGCACGATTATCCTTCCAGCATCTGCAGCAAGTATTTGCCGTAGTTGCTCTTGGTGAGCGGCTCTGCCAGGCGCCTTACGTCTTCGGTCGAGATCCAGTTCTGCCGCCATGCGATTTCTTCGGGGCATGCGACGAGCAAGCCCTGGCGCTTTTGCAGTGCAGCGATGAAACTGGATGCCTCCAGCAGCGAATCGTGGGTGCCGGTATCAAGCCACGCCAGGCCGCGACCGAGGATCTCGACATCGAGTTCGCCAGCGTCAAGATAGGCACGGTTGACGTCGGTAATCTCGTATTCGCCACGCGCCGAGGGTCGAATCGAAGCTGCGATCTCGCAGACCTTTTCATCATAGAAATAGAGTCCGGTGACGGCATAGTTCGAACGCGGCGTGACCGGCTTTTCCTCGATCGAAATGGCGCGCTTGTCACGATCGAATTCGACCACGCCGTAGCGTTCGGGGTCATTCACGTGATACGCGAAAACCGTGGCACCGGCGGATTTGGCTTCTGCCCTGGCCAGATGCCGGTGCAAATCGTGTCCATAGAAAATGTTGTCGCCAAGGACGAGCGCCGAGGGCCTGCCGGCAACGAAGGCACTGCCAATCACGAATGCCTGGGCAAGACCATTGGGCGTCGCTTGCACTTCGTAGTGGATTTCTATGCCCCACTGGCTGCCGTCGCTTAACAGCTCCTTGAAGCGCGGCGTGTCGTGCGGCGTCGAGATGACGAGGATCTCGCGCATTCCCGCGAGCATCAGCGTCGACAAAGGGTAATAGATCATCGGCTTGTCGTAGACGGGGACAAGCTGTTTTGAAATCACCTGAGTGAGCGGATAGAGCCTTGTTCCCGAACCACCGGCAAGAATAATACCTCGTCGTTCCTGCATGTTCTGTCCTAGACAATCTGTTCGAGAATTGAATCCATGCTGTGCTGCCATGGCGGCAGCGTCAAGCCAAAGGCATCGGCTGCCTTGCGGGTACTAAGCCGCGAATTCTTCGGGCGCACGGCAGGCAGGGGATAGTCTTCGGTGGCTATGGGCATGACAGATTCAGGTTTGGTTTTGAGCGGGATCTGGTGTCGTGTCGCCCAGTCGATGATATGGCAGGCGAAGCCGTGCCAGCTTGTCGATCCTGCATTCGTGACATGGTAGAGCCCTGACGGGACTGGTTCGCCGCCCAGATAGCGCCCTATCACCTGGGCCGTGACCTCGGCCAGAAGCGCTGCCGATGTCGGCGCGCCGAATTGGTCGGCAACGATGCGAAGCACATCGCGCTCCTTCGCGAGCCGCAAGATCGTTTTCATGAAATTTGCGCCGTGCGCCCCGACGACCCAGCTGCTGCGAATGATCAGATGCTGCGGTGCCGCCCTGGTGATCGACTCCTCCCCGGCCAGCTTGGTGCGTCCGTACGCGGACAGCGGATTGGGCGCGTCCGTCTCGGTGTAGGGTTCGGATTTCCTGCCGTCAAAGACATAATCCGTCGAGTAGTGGATCATCAGCGCCCCGCGCCTTGCGGCTTCCGTGGCGATCACCGAAGGCGCCGTGGCGTTGACCGCATGGGCGAGCCCTTCTTCCGTCTCGGCCCGATCGACGGCAGTGTAGGCTGATGCGTTGACAATGATGTCGGGCTGACACGTTGCAATTGCGGCTTTGATCTGCTCCGGGTCCGCGACATCGCACGTGGCACGATCAAACGCGCACAGGCGAGCGCCTGCCGCGAGGCTTTTGCGAAGCTCGAATCCCACCTGACCGTTGGCGCCAAAGATCAGGATCGAGGGCGAAGTCATGCGTTAACGCTGGCTTGGGCGTGTCGATACGCCCCCGACAGGACATCGGCTAGCCAATCGGAGTGAGCCATGTACCACTGCACCGTCTTGCGCAAACCGGTCTCGAAGGTTTCAACCGGCGACCAGGCGAGCTCTTGCCCGATTCTGCTCGCGTCGATGGCGTAACGACGGTCGTGGCCCGGTCGATCCGCGACGTATGTAATGAGCGAGCTATAGGATTTGCCCGGACTCGGCTGCAGTTCTTCGAGAACATCGCAAATCGCATGCACAACGTCCAGATTGCTCTTCTCGTTGTTGCCGCCAACGTTATAGCACTCACCTGGCGTACCGTTGTGCAGAACTTTCAGGACTGCGCGGCAGTGGTCTTCAACGTAGAGCCAGTCGCGCACGTTCTGGCCATCGCCATAGACCGGCAAGGGCTTGCCGTTGAGCGCATTGCTGATCATGAGCGGGATCAGTTTCTCCGGGAACTGATAAGGCCCGTAGTTGTTTGAACAATTGGTCGTGAGGGTTGGCAGCCCGTAGGTATGGTGGTAGGCGCGCACCAGATGATCGGATGCCGCCTTGGAGGCCGAGTACGGGCTATTTGGCGCGTAGGCAGTTGACTCGCTAAAGGGAGGATCTTTCGGACCCAGCGATCCGTAGACCTCGTCTGTTGACACGTGCAAGAAGCGAAAGCGCTTCTGCCGTTCAGGGGCAAGGCCGCGCCAATAGCCAAGCGCTGCTTTCAGAAGCGAAAACGTGCCAAGCACGTTGGTGCGTATGAATTCATCGGGACCAAGGATAGAGCGGTCGACATGGCTTTCCGCGGCAAAATGCACGATGGCTTCTGGCTCGTGCTCCTCGAACAGGCACTCTATTGCCGACTGGTCGCAGATGTCGGTCCGAGAGAGTTCGTGACGCTCGCCATCGATGCCCGAGAGGTTGGCAAGATTGCCCGCGTAGGTTAGGCAATCGATATTGACCATGCGTGCCTTCTCGTGGGCCGCATGGTGACGAACAAAGTTCGAGCCGATGAATCCGGCGCCCCCGGTAACAAAAATCATGTATGGATGTGGTGGAGTGACGCGCAACGGTCCCCATATTGCCTGCCGCTGCGACGATCGGGTGAATTTACGAAACCAAAAAAGCCCTCTATTGTAACGAAAATGCTACCCGTTACAGGGCCGGTATCCCGCGAGGCGCGTGAATAATGCCGAATCGCTTTGTTACTATTTTTACGCTGACGGGCTCGCTTTCCCGAAGATCAATCGCGCAAAGCCAGCGTTCCTGGTTTTGTTCACTCGCTATGTAAGGTCGCAATCGATGCTTTCTCCCTCGCTTTTCAAGGCCTACGACATCCGCGGCGTCGTTGACGACACGCTAACCGAGGAGGCCGCCTTCCTGATTGGCCGCGCGCTCGCGAGCGCTGCCTTCGCCCGTGGCGAGACGACCTTTGTCGTCGGCCGCGACGGACGACTTTCCGGGCCGAAACTTGAGAAGGCGCTAATCGATGGGCTGCAGAAGAGCGGCGCTGACGTCATCGATCTTGGCATGGTCACGACGCCGATGGTCTATTTCGGTGTCGCCACCAAAGACATCGGTTGCGGTGTCATGGTCACGGGCAGCCACAATCCGCCTGAGTACAACGGCCTGAAGATGGTCATGTCAGGAGAGGCGCTGCATGGCGACAGCATTCTTGAGATTTACCAGCGCATCCTGTCGCAGGATTTCGTTGACGGTGAGGGCAGCTACGAGGAATTCGACATCGCCTCTGACTACATCGAACGCATCGCCCGCGACATTACGCTTGCGGTGCCTTTGCGCATCGCCATCGACTGCGGCAATGGCGTTGCCGGGCCGACAGCAACACGGCTGTTCAAGCGCCTGGGCTGCGAAGTCGTCGAGCTTTACTGCGACGTCGACGGCAGTTTTCCGAACCATCACCCTGATCCGGCAGATCCGAACAACCTGCGCGAACTGATGCGCGTCGTTCAGGAAGGAGCAAGCGAGATCGGCCTTGCATTTGATGGTGATGGCGATCGTCTTGGCGTTATCGACAAGACAGGTCGCGTGATCTACCCCGATCGCCAGCTGATTCTGTTCTCGCAGGACATGCTCAAGCGCAACCCGGGTGCTTCGGTGATCTTTGACGTGAAGTGCAGCCGCACGCTGGCACGGGCCATCGAAGACGCCGGCGGCACGGCGCTGATGTGGAAGACGGGCCATTCGCTGATCAAGGCCAAATTGCGCGAAACCGGAGCACCGCTTGCCGGCGAAATGAGTGGCCACATGTTCTTCAAGGAGCGCTGGTACGGCTTTGACGATGGCTTGTACGCGGGCGCGCGCCTGCTTGAGATCCTCGCTCGCGAGAAGTCGCTCGGGCGCACACCGAGCAGTGTCCTCGAGGCGCTGCCTGACTCGGAGACGACGCCCGAACTGCACGTGCAACTCAAGGAGGGCGAAAACCACGATGTCATCGATCGCCTGCAGCGTGGTGCCAAGGACCTTTTTGCCAATGCCAACGCTAAGCGCATCCACCTCGTTGACGGCGTGCGCGTGGATTACCTCGACGGCTTTGGGCTTGCCCGGGCGTCCAATACCACGCCTGTCATCGTGCTGCGTTTTGAAGGTGACGATCGCGCCGCGCTTATCCGCATCCAGGAGGATTTCAGGCGTGTTCTGACCCAGGTTGAGCCGAGCATCAAGCTGCCCTATTGAGCCCTGGCACAGGCCTGGGTGAAAAAAAGTCGTGACTCAAGCGCTGGACTCAAGCGATGGACTCAAGCACTGGACTCAAGCTGCCCTGTAGTAGTCCTGGTACCAGCTGGCAAAGCGCCTTAGGCCATCTTCTAGCGAGGTCTGAGGAATGAAGCCGAACTGCTCTTGCAGCAACGACACGTCGGCAAAGGTTTCGGCAACGTCGCCGGGCTGCATCGGCAGGAAGACCTTGTCGGCCTTTTTGCCAAGAATCGTCTCAAGCATCTCGATGTACTCAAGCAGATTCACCGCCCCCTGATTGCCGATGTTATAGATCCGATACGGCGCGGAACTCGTCGCCGGGTCGGGATTGAGTGCATCGTAGGAGGGCGATGGCGTCGCTGGCGTATCGATCACGCGCAGCACGCCTTCGACGATATCGTCGATGTAGGTGAAATCGCGGGCCATGGCGCCGTGGTTGAAGATTTCGATCGTTCGCCCCGCTAGAATCGCGCTGGCAAAAAGCATCGGCGACATGTCGGGCCGGCCCCAGGGTCCATACACGGTGAAAAATCTCAGCCCGGTCGTGGGCAGACCAAAGACGTGGCTGTAGGCGTGCGCCATCAGCTCATTCGATTTCTTGGTGGCGGCATAAAAGCTCACCGGATGATCGACCGCGTCGTGTTCGGAAAACGGCAGCTTGCGGTTTGCACCGTAGACGCTTGACGTACTGGCATAGACAAGGTGCGACACGCCAAAGAGGCGACAACCCTCGAGGACGTTGGTAAAGCCGATCAGATTGGTGTGGGCATAAATCAGCGGATTCTTCAGCGAGTAGCGCACGCCTGCCTGGGCTGCGAGGTGCAGGCAAGCGTCAAAGCGCTCCTTCTCAAAGAGGGCGAGGATCGCTTCGGTGTCGATCACGTCCATCGCCTTGAAGCGGAAATTTTCGCTCTGAAGAAAGGCAAGACGGGCCTGTTTTAGCGTGACATCGTAGTAATCGTTTAGATTGTCGATGCCAACAACAGTGTCGCCGCGCTCGGCAAGCCGCTTGGCTGCAAATGCGCCGATAAATCCGGCAGCCCCGGTAACCAGTACCTTCAAGAGTGTTCCCGATGCAAGGCGAAGAGCTTTGCGTATTTGATGAAGCTGTTAAAGCAGCCGATGCTGATGTGCACAAGCCCGGGTATGCCATCCAGAAAGCCGAGTCGCAGCAGGTAGAACTTGATGAAACGCAGGGCGGGCGAGAAGAGCATGCGCAGATGCGACGGGGTCTTGCCGGCACGATACAGCGCCTCGGCCTGCAGCGAGGTATAACGATTTTGCTTGTCGAGATAAACGCTAAGGATGTCGGCCGAGTGGTGCAAGAGCCCGTCGCGGCTCGAAATGCGCCCGACGGCTGCCGACGAAATCACTTTTTCGTGCACGGCGTCGTCACTCCATGCGGCGTATCTGCGATCGAAAAGGCGCAGGCTCCAGTCCGGAAACCCCTCGCCGTGGCGCAGGTAACTGCCCATGAAGAAATTCGATCGTGGCATCTCATAGGCCGAAAACCTCGGATCAGTCAGGGTCGCCTCGATGGCCACGCGCAGATCTTCGCTGACGCGCTCGTCGGCATCGACGCAAAGGACCCAGTCGTGGCTTGCCGCATCGACGGCGAAGCGCTTTTGCGCCCCGAAGCCGCGCCAGGCTGAGGCAATCACCCGGGCGTGGAATCGATGGGCAATCGCCACCGTGGCATCCGAACTGTTGGCATCCACGACGACGATTTCATCCGCAAATGCGAGTGACGCGAGACACGAATCGAGCTGGTCGGCGGCATTGAAGGTGATGAGTACCGCTGAGAAGGGGCGTTTCGCCATTCCGTCGTTTAAAATGCTCGTTCGGCATGCGTAAACCAAAATTGTACGCGAGGAACCCTGTCCATCATTGCGCCTGCGAAGTTTCGGCTTCTTATCGTCAAGACCAGTTCGCTGGGCGATGTCATCCACAATCTGCCGATCCTGGCCGATCTGGCCGCGGCGCGTCCAGAAATCGGCGTTGACTGGCTGGTCGAGGAGGCCTACGCCGATCTGCTTCGAATGCATGCCGGACTGACCCGCGTCATCGCCGTTGCGCAGCGCCGCTGGCGTAGCGAAGAACGTCAGCGAGCCAAGGCAGAGCGGCAGCAATTTCTTGCGCTCCTGCGCGAAGAGGCTTATCACGCGGTGCTCGATACCCAAGGCCTTGTGAAGAGCGCCCTGCTCGCGCGCAATGCGCGCCTGACCGAGGATGGCATTCGCATCGGACCGTCCCTGCTCTCGGCCCGTGAGCCGCTTGCACGCCTCTTCTATGACCGGGGCATCTCGATTCCCAGGCATCAGCATGCGGTCGAGCGGCTGCGATCGCTTGCGGCGCGTGCATTTGGCTATCGCGTCGTGGGGCCTCCGCATTTTGACCTTTCTGTCCCCGATAAACACTTTCCGTGGCTGAGCCGAAAGCGCTATGTCGTCTTGCTGCACGGCACCGCGCGCGCCGAGAAGCGCTGGCCTTTGGAGGACTTTCGCGAGCTGGTGCGCGGCCTGCCCGACGATGTCGATGTCGTCGTGCCGCATGGCAGCGCCACCGAGGAAGACGATGCGCGCCGCATTGCGAGCGACAGTGCGCGCACGCGCGTTGCTCCGCGCATGCCGCTGACCGACATGGCTGCGCTCTTGAGGCAGGCGGCGCTGGTGGTTGGAGTCGATACCGGTCTGACCCACCTTGCAGCCGCACTTGCTACGCCAACCGTTGCGCTGTTTGGTGCAACGCCTAAGTGGCGCTATGCGCCGTACTGGGGTCAGCACACGGTCAGCCTGGGTGAGTCCGGACACCCTCAGGTCGCAGAAGTAGGAAAGGTCGCGACCGCGTTTTTGTCAGGGAGCGCGCTTCGTGCCTGAGCAAGCCGCGCGCGCCTGCTATCGCGTGCTGCTGTGGATCGCCATGCCCTGGCTGCTGTTGCATCTGTTCCTGCGGGGCCGCCGCCAGCCCGAGTACCGCCGCCATATCGGTGAGCGTTTCGGTATCTATGCGCCAAGAAATGACCCGCGTCCCGTGCTTTGGATCCATGCCGTATCAGTGGGCGAGACGCACGCCGCTTCTCCCTTGATTGCTGCATTGACAGCGGTCCATCCCGAATTTCGCGTGCTGGTTTCGCACATGACGCCAACCGGCCGCGCCGTTACGCTTCCCAATGACGCTGACATCGAAAGGGTCTACCTGCCTTACGATTATCCCCATGCGGTCAGGCGGTTTCTGAGCGCGTATCGCCCATCTCTCGGAATCTTCATGGAAACCGAGGTTTGGCCGAACCTCGTTTTCGAGTGCGCAAGGCAAGGCGTGCCCCTGGCGCTGGCCAACGGTCGATTGTCGCAGCGCTCGCTCTTGCGCGGCATGCGCTGGCAATCGCTGATCGCCGCGGCGCTCGCCCGGGTGCGCGTGGTCCTCGTGCAAAGTCCGGACGATGCAAGGCGCCTGAAGCAACTTGCCGGCATCGACGCCTTGGTGCTTGGCAATCTCAAGTTCGATCTCGAGGTGCCCGGAAATCAGATCGCGCTTGCAGGACGCTTTCGGGCCATGTGGCCGCAACGCAAGGTTCTGCTTTGCGCGAGCACGCGTGAGGGCGAGGAAACGCTGATCCTCGATGCCTTCGGCCAAGCCCGGGTGCCGGCCCAGGTGTTGCTGGTTCTCGTGCCACGCCATCCGCAACGCTTCGATGAGATCGAGCGCCTTGTTCTCGCGCGGGGCATGACCGTCAAGCGACGCAGCGCCATGGAGGCGATCGGCGCTGACTGCCAGGTGGTGCTTGGCGATTCGATGGGAGAAATGTTCGCCTACTACGGCAGTGCGGATGTGGCCTACATCGGTGGCGGATTGCTGCCTTTTGGCACGCACAACCTGATTGAAGCTTGCGCCATCGGCTGTCCGGTGCTGCTCGGTCCGCACACCTTCAATTTTGCCGAGGCCGCGCGCGACGCGATCGAGGCGGGCGGGGCATTGCGCGTGGCTGATGCCGGCGAACTGGTCAGACGCGCGCTCGACCTTCTTGAGGACGCCAAGGCACGGCAGGCCATGAGCGAGGCCGGCCTCGGCTTTGCCCGGGCGCATCGCGGCGCGACCGCAAAAACCGTGGCGGCGCTCGCGCCGCTTTTCGTCAGTGCTGCAAGAGCACGTTGATTGCGACCAGATCGGATTCCTGCAGGGTTCCCGCGGCAGCTTTCAGCTTGAGTCCGTTCATGAGCGTGTCGTAGCGCGCCTTGGCGAGATCGCGCTCGGTCGAATACAGCTGTTGCTGGGCGTTAAGCACGTCGATGTTGATGCGGATGCCGACCTGGTAGCCGAGCTTGTTGGACTCAAGCGAGGTCTTGCTCGAGACCTCGGCGGCTTCGAGCGCCTTGACCTGGGCGAGACCGCTTGTGACTCCGACGAAGGCCTGGCGCGCAAGCTGCGCGGCGCTGCGGCGAGCAGCCTCGAGGTCGCTGTCGGCCTTGTCAGACAGCGCCAGCGCCTCAGTGATCTTGCTGCTGTTGTAGCCGCCAGTGAAAATCGGAACGGAGAGCTGGATTCCGACCGAATTGGTGGCGTCGCTGCCAAGCTCGGGCGGCAGGATTGACGTTGGCGCGCGCTGAAACTGACGCTGCGCGACGACATCAAGCGTGGGATAGCGAGCCGCCCGCGCAATCTCGATTTGTCGCTTGGCGACTTCGAGGTTGGCCTGGGATTGTGCGACCGAGGGGTTCGAGACCTGCGAGCTCTCGACCCACGTGTCGACCTTGGCAGGATCAGGCAGTGTCATGCGTGCGCCAGGCACAAGCGGCGCCAGCCCCTCGGGCGCGTGGCCGATGATCTGTTGCAGCGCGCCTTCCTTGACGACGAGATCGCTTTCTGCTGCGATTTCCTGCGACACGGCGAGGTCATATCGGGCCTCGGCTTCGTTGGTGTCGGTGATTGTCGCAGTGCCCACGTCGAAGTTGCGCTTGGCCGATTCGAGCTGCTCGGAAATCGCCTGCTTCTGGGCGTTGAGGAAGTCGATCGTGTCGTGCGCATTGAGGACGTCGAAATAGGCTTGTGACAGCCGCAAGATGAGGTCTTGCTGGGCCTGCGCAAATTGCGCCTCGGCGAGCACGACCAGCAGCTTGTCCTGCTGGTACTGCTCGAAGTTGGCCCAGCGAAAAAGGGGCTGGGTCAGGGTCAGCGTGAAGGACCGCCCCGGATACCTGAGGAAAGCCGTCGGATACGGGGCTTCGACGACCACCTGTTCCGAATAGGTCTCGTTGGCCGAAAACGTGATCTGCGGCAGCAGCAGCGAGCGCCCCTGCGGGATTTTTTCCTCGCTTGCCAGAAGATTCTGGCGCGCCGAAGCGAAGACCGGATCGTTGCTCGCAGCATCGCGGTAAAAGGCGATCAAGTCCGCTGCACTCGCGCTTTTCGCGCAGACGAGAAGCACAACGCAAAAGAGCGTCCTGGGAATTGCAGTCATGTGAGGTCGTTTCATCGCGAAAGGATGCGCAGGTGGCCTAGTAACGTTTGATAGCTGGATCGATCGCCGCGGACCACATGTCGATGCCGCCGGTGAGGTTGAAGACTGCGGCCACACCCTGGTTTTCAAGAAACAGCGCGACTTGCATGCTGCGTGCGCCGTGGTGGCACACGCAGACCACGGGGCGACCATCATCGATTTCTTGAAGTGCAGCGGGAACCTGGTTCATCGGCACGTGCATGGCATCGGGAAATTTCGCGAGATCAACTTCCCAGGCCTCACGCACATCAAGAATCAAAGGGGCTGGGCGTTGGCCATCTGAGAGCCACTGGTTCAGTTCGGCAGCCGAAATGGGGGTCATGGTCAGAAAGAAAAGCGCGAGGGCTGCTGGGCATTGATGAGGGGCGTGACCTGGGTCTCAAAGAGCGTCTCTGACTCCCATGCGTCATGGCCCGTGCGCCGAATCAGGCGTGCCGACATGGCAGGCGCATCGCCAACGAACACCGCCATGCGCCCGCCGATGCGAAGCTGCTCGGCAAAGGCTTTCGGTAACACCGGCAGCGAGCCCGAGACCATCAGGACGTCGACTTCGCCGACTTCGGCAAAGCCCATCGCGCCATCGCCTTGAACGACAGTCACGTTGCGGATATCGGCGCGAGCCAGATTGGCTTCAGCAAAGGCTTTCAGTTCGGCAATCAGCTCGACGGACGTCACATGGCGTGCCTTGTAGGCGATGAGCGCCGCCATATAGCCCGACCCCGCGCCGATTTCGAGCACCTCGTCCTCGGGCATGACGGCGAGCTCCTGCAGGATGCGCGCTTCGAGCTTGGGGGGCAGCATGTTCTGGCCGTGCGCCAGTGGAATTTCCATGTCGGCAAAAGCAAGGCTGCGGTACTTTGGCGGTACGAACTCTTCGCGCTTCACAAGGCCAAGCAGATCGAGCACCGACTGGTCAAGGACGTCCCAGGTGCGGATCTGCTGTTCGATCATGTTAAAGCGTGCAGTTTCGATATTCATGGGCGGCTTCTTTCGGGGGAGACTCTGGCTTGCCTTGGATTCTGAGGCAATTGGCGTGCGACGAACTGCATTTTTCGCCGATGAAACGCACGATCGGCAGGGCGAAATTCTACCAAACGGGGTTGTCGCTTCCTGCACCCGCATGCGCAATCGATTCGAGAAATTCAAGGTGGACGTCCTCCCGGGGTTGCGCCAAAAGGAGTACGCTTAGGGCGTCGCAGGGGTCCTCGTAGCCAAAACGGGGTGAGAAAAACCCTTTGGACCTGTACGGGCAATGCCGTCGCAGGGAGCGTCGCCTCAAATCTTTGCATTTCCAGGCGCTTCCTCGGCATCAATCGGAGCGATCATGAATGCCAATCCCAAGTTTCTAGCCGCAAACGCCACGGTCGATGAGGCCGCAGTGGCGCCGCTGCCCAATTCGCGCAAGGTCTACCTGACCGGCTCGCGCGCAGACATCCGCGTGCCCATGCGTGAAATCAGCCAGGCCGACACACCAGCTTCGTTTGGCGCCGAACCCAACCCGTCCGTGACCGTGTATGACACCTCGGGGCCGTATTCCGACCCGGATGCAGAAATCGACATTCGCTCGGGTCTGAAACCCATCAGAACCGGCTGGATCGCCGAGCGTGGCGACACCGAAATCCTGGCCGGCCCGAGTTCGGCCTTTGGCCAGGAACGGCTGGCCGATGAGAAGCTTGCCGAGCTGCGCTTTAATCTCAGACGCACGCCGCGGCGCGCGCGGGCTGGCGCCAACGTGACGCAGATGCATTACGCCCGACGCGGCATCATCACGCCAGAAATGGAGTTCGTGGCGATCCGCGAAAACCTGGATCGCGAGGCCTATGTCGAGCGCCTCGCCAGTGCCGGGCCGACGGGCAAGCGCATGGCCGAATTGCTCTTGCGCCAGCACCGTGGCGAAAGTTTTGGCGCCAGCATTCCGAGCCTGATCACGCCTGAATTCGTGCGTGATGAAGTTGCCCGGGGCCGGGCCATCATTCCGGCCAACATCAACCACCCGGAAAGCGAACCGATGGCGATCGGGCGCAATTTTCTCATCAAGGTCAATGCCAACATCGGCAATTCGGCCGTGACCTCGTCAATTGGCGAGGAAGTCGAGAAGATGACCTGGGCGATCCGCTGGGGCGGCGATACGGTGATGGATCTGTCCACCGGCAAGCACATCCACGAGACGCGCGAGTGGATCGTGCGCAATTCGCCCGTGCCGATTGGCACCGTGCCGATCTACCAGGCCCTCGAGAAGGTCGATGGCAAGGCGGAGAACCTGACCTGGGAGATCTTTCGCGACACGCTAATCGAGCAGGCCGAGCAGGGCGTGGACTACTTCACCATCCACGCCGGGGTGTTGCTGCGCTACGTGCCCATGACCGCCAATCGCATGACAGGAATCGTCTCGCGCGGGGGCTCGATCATGGCCAAGTGGTGCCTCGCGCATCACAAGGAGTCGTTCCTCTACACCCACTTCGAAGATATCTGCGCCATCATGAAGGCCTATGACGTCAGCTTTTCGCTCGGGGATGGCCTGAGGCCCGGATCGATTTACGACGCCAACGACGAAGCCCAGCTGGCTGAACTGCACACCCTGGGCGAATTGACGCAAGTGGCGTGGAAGCACGACGTGCAGGTGATGATCGAAGGCCCGGGCCACGTGCCGATGCAGCTGATCAAGGAAAACATGGAGATCCAGCTGAAGGCGTGCGCCGAGGCGCCTTTTTACACCCTGGGACCGCTGACCACCGACATTGCACCCGGCTATGACCATATCACGTCAGGAATCGGCGCGGCCATGATCGGCTGGTACGGCACGGCCATGCTTTGCTACGTCACGCCCAAGGAACACCTGGGGCTGCCCAACAAGGATGACGTCAAGGACGGCATCATCACCTACAAGCTTGCCGCCCACGCGGGCGATCTGGCCAAGGGCCATCCCGGCGCCCAGATTCGCGACAACGCACTGTCCAAGGCGCGCTTCGAATTCCGCTGGGAAGACCAGTTCAACCTGGGTCTTGACCCGGACAAGGCGCGCGAATTCCACGACGAGACGCTGCCCAAGGATTCAGCCAAGGTCGCCCACTTCTGCTCGATGTGCGGCCCGCACTTCTGTTCGATGAAAATTACCCAGGATGTGCGTGACTATGCGCGCGCCCAGGGGCTAAGCGAGAGCGGCGCGTTAGCTCAAGGCCTCGAGGAAAAGAAAGTTGAATTCCTGCGTGGGGGTGCCAAGCTGTATCGACCGGTTTGAAGTCGTTGGAACATTTCCTGCGGATGGCAATCTCAATCATCGTGGCGCGAAGGGTGGCGCCTGGATAAATTTGGGGGGAAATCATGCTTGAGTCGCAGCTCGAGAAGTGGATTCTGTCGCACGCGGAGCGCAAGCTGCCGCTTGCCGTGGTGCTTCCTTCGGGGCAGCGCATCGAGCTTGGCAGCGATGTCAGGGTTGTCATCCACATCAAGGATTTGACCGGGGCGCGTCTGCTCTTCACGCCAACGCTTGCCAATCTGGGCACCGCCTATGTCGAGGGTCATATCGACATCGATGGCGAAATTGATGACTTGATCAGCGTCGCCGTGGGCCTTGCCCAGTCTACCGGTGGCGACAATTTCACAGAGCCTGGCATGGGCCTGATGGCGCGGCTCTTGTCCCACAGCAAGAAGCGCGATCGCGAATCGATCGAGTACCACTACGACGTCTCGAACCAGTTCTACCAGTTGTTCCTTGACCGTGCCATGGTCTATTCGTGCGGCTATTTCAAGGACCCTTGTGATTCGCTCGAGGTGGCCCAGCAGCAAAAACTCGATCACATCCTGACCAAGCTCATGCTAAAGCCAGGTGATCGCGTCCTTGATGTCGGCTCGGGATGGGGCGCCCTTGCGATTCGCGCGGCCGAGCGCGGCGCGAAGGTGGTTGGCATCACCTTGTCGCAGAACCAGTTGGACTATTCTCGCGAGCGCATCGCGGCGCTGGGCCTTTCCAACAGCTGCGAAATCCGGCTGGAGGACTATCGCGACCTGTCGGTCGGCGAAAGCTTTGACAAGATCGTAAGCGTTGGCATGTTCGAGCACGTTGGCCACAAGAACCTGCCGAGCTACTTCGAGAAAATGCACGCCCTTCTGGTCGACGGCGGTGCCATGCTGATGCATGGCATCACGGCGACCGATCCGACGCGGCGGGTTGTGGGGCGCGGAGGTGGCGATTTCATCGACCGTTACGTCTTTCCCGACGGCGAGCTGCCGCACGTCACGTTTGCCATGCGCGCCATCGCCGAGGCGGGCTTCGAAGTCGTCGATGTCGAGTCGCTCAGGCGCCACTATGCGCTGACCCTGAATCATTGGGCGCACCGCCTCGAGGCGCACGCCGAGGCGGCTCGCGAAAGTGCCGGCGACAAGCGTTATCGCATCTGGCGCGTCTATCTTGCCGGCTGTGCGTACGGATTTGCACATAACTGGATGAACATTAACCAGATGCTGTGTTGCAAGCTTGGCGGCCCGCAGATGAATCCGTTTCCGATGACGCGCGATTGGATGTATCGCGCCTAGCGCTAGGCATGCGCCTTCCCGTCTGAGCGCTTGATCGCAATCACATCCCAAACGCCGTGACCCAGGCGCACGCCGCGCGCCTCGAATTTGGTCGCGGGTCGTGCAAGAAGCGGGTTCTGGCGTGAGGCCGGGGCCATCACCAAGGACGACGTCCTGCCCAGCACATCCTTGATCTGATCGGCGTAATTCTCCCAGTCGGTGGCGCAATGCAGATAACCGCCGTTCGCGAGTTTCTTGACGATCAGGGCCACAAGCGGTGGCTGGATCAGCCGGCGCTTGTGGTGGCGGGCCTTGTGCCAGGGATCGGGAAAAAAGATGTGCACGCCATAGAGGCTGCCGTCGGGGATCATGTCCTGAAGAACCTCGACTGCGTCGTGTTTGACGATGCGCAGGTTGGAAAGCTTTTCCTCGCCGATCGACTTCAAGAGGGCGCCAACGCCGGGCGTGTGCACTTCAACGCCGATGAAGTCGGCATCCGGGCATGAGGCAGCAAGCCGGGCGGTGGTCTCTCCCATGCCAAAGCCGATCTCGAGGATGACCCGGGATTCTCGGCCAAAAAGCTTGGCGAAATCGACCGGCTGGCGCTGGTAGGGCACGCCAAACACGGGCAGAAGCTCGTCAAGCGCCCTTTGTTGCGCTGTCGAGATCCGACCCGCCCGCGTGACGAAGCTGCGGATAGGACGGTGCGCGCGAGTGTTGGCGCTTTCTGGATCGTCTGTCCTGCCGCTCACGCCGACTTGCGCGTGGCAACCGAGGGCACGAGCCCGCCCGTGGGCGAGGAAGCCGACGCTTTATAGGCGCGCTTTTCCATCCGCCCGGCGCGAAACGCCGCGCGTCCGGCCACAACGGCGTGTCGCATCGCGCTGGCCATCAGGACCGGGTCCCTGGCCTTGGCGATGGCGGTATTGGTGAGCACGGCCGCGCAGCCCATCTCCATGGCGATGGCGGCATCAGAGGCCGTGCCAACGCCGGCATCGACGATCACAGGGACCTTGATCTGGTCAAGAATCAGCTCCAGATTCCACGGATTGAGAATGCCCATTCCCGAGCCGATCAGCGACGCCAGCGGCATGATGGCAACGCAACCGATGTCCTCAAGACGCTTCGCCTGCAGCGGGTCGTCGCTGCAGTAGACCATGACCTCAAATCCCTCGTGGACCAGAATCTCCGCTGCCTTGAGCGTCTCTGGCATGTTGGGGTATAGCGTCGCGTCTTCGCCTAGCACCTCGAGCTTGACAAGCGTATGGCCATCGAGCAGCTCGCGGGCAAGCCGCAAGGTTCTGACCGCGTCTTCGGCCGTATAGCACCCGGCCGTATTGGGCAGGATGGTGTAGTGCGAAGGTGACACGACGTCGAGCAGATTCGGCGCATTCTTGTCCTGGCCGATATTGGTGCGGCGAATGGCCACGGTGACGATCTCTGCGCCACTGGCGGCGATGGCTTTGCCGGTCTCTTCGAAGTCGCGATATTTGCCGGTGCCAACGAGCAGGCGCGAGGTGAACCGCCGCGTGCCCGCCTGCCACCCATCGACTACGGTCTGTTCTGGTGAATTCATCAAGGTGCCAACGAGACCCCGAGAGTCAGGTCAACTAATTCCCGGGGAGGGGTGAACTCAACCGCCTCCGACTGCAACGACCACTTCAAGCGTATCGCCGCTACGAATTTCGGTATGTGCATAGCTGCTTTTGGGAACGATGGTGCCGTTGCGCTCAATTGCGATGCGCTTGCCGAGCCAGCCATTGGCCAGGACGACATCGGCAACCGTATGGGCTGCCAGTTCCACTTTCTGGCCATTGAGTTCAATTGAAATAAGGGGTTCCATGTCCTAGCCACCATTTTACGCCGGCAAGGCAGGCTTAGCGAAGGATCACGCGCTGCGCAAGCATGGCCAGCGGCCATTCGATGCTCTTGGCGACAACCGGCGGCAAAGCCAGGGGCCGGGTGAGCATTTTGATCGCCATCATGCTTGGAAATTCCCGGCGGATGGCGCGCGTTGCGCTTGAGAAAATCTGCCTGAATTCGGCTGAGTCGCGCCTGCCGTTGGGATCTCGTTCGTGAAATGCATGCCAGAGCGCGCATTCGGCGTCATCGCCGCGCGTCTCGAAGAGCCGATGCGTGAGGGCCTTCAGAACCTTCCAGCGGTTTTGCTTCTCGCTGCGGTTGTATTCCTGGAAAAAGCGCAGGAAGTACTTGAAGTGGCCGACTTCATCGGTCTTGATGCGCTCGCAAAGGCCGGCGAGCACGGGCTCCTTGGCGACGGTGGCAAGCGAGCGATACAGTCCGGCCGTGCCCATTTCGATGACGCAGCGCGCCGCCATTTCAAGTCCTCGCGTCGGCTCGAAATGGCCGAGATCACAAAGGGGTGTGTATTCAACGATGAACGCGTCAAAGGCCCGTTGCCAGTCGAAGTCTGGCCAGACCGTGTTGATATAGGCGCGAAGCGCGTGGCCATGCTGCACTTCTTCGCGCTCCCAAACCGATGTCAGCCAATCGCAGACTTCGGCGTCACCCGCATAAAACTCGGCCAGATTGCGGGTGTAGAGGTCCGAGGCGATTTCCACAAAGGAGGCACTCGTGACCAGGTAGAACAGGACTTCGCGCGGGCGCACCGCATCGACGTCGATACGGTCATACGGAATGTCACTTAGTGACCAGTCAGGCTGCATTTCGGTCAAAACCCGTAACAGTTGGCGGCTTCGGCAGGCGGGCGGCCGATTGATGACGGCACCATCGCCGCAAAGGGGGTGACGCGCTTGTGCGTCGGCAATTACGGATCGATTCGCCGTTCACTCAATCGGATAGCAAGATCGCGACCCAAAGACAATGCCAAGGCCTTGTCGTAGCCAGCTTCGATCAGCGTCCACTGGAAACTGTTGGCAAGGCGCGAGCGGCCGACCGTGCCGAGGTTTTCCGAGCGCACCAGTCCGCGGGCGTGCCCAAGCGTAATTTCGCTTTCGGTGGCAAGCCGCTTGCGGTCGCCCGAGCGGGCCGCGGGAAAGCGTTTCATGAACTGGTTAGCCAGGTCCACTCCCATCTGGTCGATTTTCTTGCGTGCGATGAAATCGGACAGCAAACTCACGAAGCGTCTCTCCTGCGTCGGAAAATGGCGTGGTTCAGCCAGTTGCGACATGATACCGGCAGTTTGGCGGTTTTTCGACCTGTCCACCCCAATGCCGCGCAAACTCGGCCAACGCCCGGCGCTGGGCGGGGTGCCCGTCGAGCTCAAATGGAGCGTGATATTGATCGTCTGCGCAATCGATCTGGGTACGACAGCGACCAAGGGCATGTTAGTCGCAAGCGATGGCCGCATCCTTGCCGAAACCAGTGACGCGTATGCGCTTCTGAGCACGAGCGATGGCCGCGCCGAACAGGATCCTGAGGCTATCGTGGCTGCGGCATTCCGGGTCGCAGCACGCCTTTGTCAGACGCTTGCGCACGGAGAAGTTGCCGCTGTCTCGCTAAGCGCTGCGATGCACAGCCTGATTCTGCTTGACGAAGCCTTGCGCCCGCTCACGCCCTCGATCACCTGGGCCGACCGGCGCGCAGCCGAAGTCGCATTCAAGCTGCGCCGCTCCGCCGAGGGCCTCGCCATGTACAGGCGCACGGGCACGCCGATCCATCCGATGGCATGGCCTGCAAAGCTTGCCTTCTTGCGAGCGTGCGAGCCAGATCTTTTCAGAAAGGCGCGTCATGCCGTTGGCATCAAAGAATATCTGCTGCTGCGCCTGACCGGGCAACTGGTCTCGGATCAATCGATCGCCTCGGCCACCGGACTCTATCAACTTGCCCGGGCAGGATGGGACGAGGGCGCGCTGGCATTTGCCGGAATCGATTCGGCATGGCTGCCAGAGCTTCGCAAGACCACCGATTCGATTTGCATGAACCGGGAATCCTGCGCGCGCATCGGGCTGGCTCACGCGACCCCGGTTGTCATCGGCGCGGGCGACGGGCCGCTGTCAAATCTCGGCGCAGGCGCGATCGCCCATGGCGTTGCAGCGCTCACGATTGGTACCAGTGCCGCTTTGCGAACGGTGTTTGCCGAGCCGAAGACGGATCCTGACATGCGCACCTTCTGTTACGTCCTGACTGCCGACCGATTTGTCTGTGGCGGTGCGGTCAACGGCGGCGGGGTCGCGCTGCGCTGGGCCAGGGATGAACTGGCCCGTACGGAAAAATCCAGCGCCGAGGCGCACGGCGAGGATGCCTACGCTGCGCTTGGCGCGCTCGCCGACTCGATTTCCCCGGGCTCTGAAGGACTGATGTTTCATCCCTACCTGTCTGGCGAGAGGGCACCTTTGTGGAATCCGGATGCGCGCGCATCGTTTATTGGCCTGACGCTGTCGCACCGCAAGGAGCACATGATCCGGGCAGTCATGGAAGGTGTGCTGATGAACCTGTTTCTCGTTTTAAGTGCCATCGAGGCCACGCATACGGAAGTCAGCCGCATCCTCGCCGTCGGTGGCTTTGCACGCTCAAGGATCTGGCGCCAGATGCTTGCAGACGTTTTTGGCCGACCGATCGAATTTCCGCAGAGCCAGGAGAGCTCGGCGCTTGGCGCAGCGAGGCTTGCGTTTTACGCCTTGGGCGCGGTTGATTCTCTTGACGAATATGCTGCCAAGGAGGGTGAGGCCGGGCTGTGCGAGCCTGATGCCCACGCCAGCGCGTGCTATCGGCGCATGCATCCGATCTTCGATCTCGTTCCCTCGATCCTCGCTCCGGTCTACCACGCGCTTGCCGAACTACCCGTTGCGGGCGGAACCTGAAACGATGACACAAGAGATTTCGCATGCCGGGCGAGATAGAATGTGCCACAGCGTCTTGGATGCGATGCATCGCGGGTCGTAACAGCAGGCGCGTGCGGGCTTAGCTCAGTTGGTAGAGCGTCAGTTTCCCAAACTGAAGGTCGCCGGTTCGAGACCGGTAGCCCGCTCCAACGAAATCAAGCATTTGTGCGCATCTTGCGCTCGCCCATATATCCAAAACTTGCTGATCGCTGCGCATCCACAGGCGTTCCATGCATGAAGGTCAAGCTGAGTACGCTGTTTCTGGCGGGCGGGTGGCAGCTTTTCCCAAGCCAAACCGTGCACCACGTCCGGGATGCGCTCGGCCAGATTGTCAAGGTTGACCAACATGCCGGCCTTGTCTCTGGCTGGTGGCTGTGGCTAAGGGTGAGCCGGCACTGAGAATCCGCCAGCGCGCGAAGGACTCGAGGGGAATATTTCTTGCAGGTAACAACTTCATGAGAATGGGCATAAGTTGAATTACCAATATGTACGCTCTGAGCATCGCTTCCGAACGAAAACGTCGGGGCTCCGGTACAAATGCGAACTCCTTCGCAAGGAGTGGAACGCAACGGCTCGCTGAGCTCAAGAACGATTTGGCACATGGACGCGAGCGCGAACAGCGGCGCTGAGTCGACCTGCCCGAGCCGCCGTGAGACGGATAGGTTAACTACCCGGCTGACCGAAGGTCCAGGAAATGTTCTGGATGTGTTCTATCTTGTAGACGCGGAAAGCTCTCGGTTCCTGTACGTTAGTCCGGCCTATGAGCGCGTTTGGGGGCAGCCGGTATCGCAGCTATACGCCGACCCCTCAAGCTGGACGAGGATTGTTCATCCAGACGATCGTGCCGCTGCGTCGGAACTTTTTCTCCTCGCGAAAACGCGAACGCATTTCGCTGCTGAATACCGGCTCTTGCACTCGGATGGTTCACTAAGGTGGGTGAACACTCGCGGTGCCCCCATTCACGATAAGAGTGGCCGGGTCGACCGCATCATCGGCGTCGCGATGGACGTCACCGACGTAAAGCGCTTCCAACTGGAGAACCGGCGGCTTACAGATCGCCTCGCCAGATCGATGGAGATCATCAGTGACGCGCTATTCATGCTGGACTCGCAATGGCGCTTCACCTACCTCAATCGAGCGGCGGAAAAACACCTCGAACGATCCCGAGCAGACTTGATTGGGACGGTGTACTGGGAGCAATTTCCAGAGGCGCTCGGAACCGTCTCCGAGCAGTCCTACCGTGAAGCCCGAACGACCATCAAGACCATTGAGTTTGAGCGCTACTCCGAACGACACCAGAAGTGGTTTTCAGCGCGCGTCTATCCCCACGATGACGGAATTGCAGTCTACTTCCGAGATGTCACAGAGGCGAAGCAAGCGGAAGAAGCAATGCGTAGGCATGCGTTGCGCCTCCAAGGAATGTCACGGCGATTGTTCCAGGCGGAAGAGGAAGAACGACGTCGCCTGGGGCGCGAATTGCACGATCAGACCGGGTCGAATCTCACAGCGATGTCGCTCGGCCTGGAATTGCTGCGCAGTCGTCTGCCTGGTTCCGACGAGGGAGAAATTGCGATGTGGTTCAGCGACTTCGACGCATTGCTGCAGGACACGATTCGCCACGTACGCACGGTCCTCACGGACTTACGCCCCGCCGCGCTGGATGAACTCGGTTTGCTGGCGGCACTGCGTCACTATATTCAGCGCACCTTGGGCCTCACGAATATAGCTCTGCAAATCGAGGGGACAGAGCCGATACCGCGACTCGAACCGGGTGTCTCCATCGAACTCTTTCGTGTCGCCCAGGAAGCCATAACGAACGTCGTTAAACATGCTGACGCCACGCTTGTGACGATCATCCTCGTACAAAATCGCGGGGAGCTAAGGTTGACGATCCAGGATAATGGTAAAGGCTTTGCCAATTCGGCCGGGCTCAAAGATACGGGTAGTCTGGGCATGGCCACCATGCGGGAGCGCGCAGAGGCAATCGGAGCTCGCCTGTCCGTGCGATCAACCCCGGGCCAGGGGACGGTCGTAACGATCGCGCTTCCCCCGAAAGCGATCAGTGCGGCCCTTGCGTCCTCCGCGGATTGAGCGCCATGGCGATTCGCGTTTTTGTTGCCGACGATCATCCGATTTTGCGCGATGGTCTGGCGCGGGTCCTTGAATCCAGCGCCAACATTAGAGTGGTCGGTGCGGCAGAGAACGGCCGCATCGCAGTACGGCAAGCGTTGCATTTGCGACCTGATGTCGTCATTTTGGATATAAGCATGCCCGACATGAACGGCATCGAAGCAGCTCGGCAATTGCGCGAGCGCGAACCGAAAATTCACATCCTGATTTTGTCCATGCACATGACGCCGGAGCACGTTTTCCAGGCTCTGGAGGCGGGCGTCCATGGCTACGTACTCAAGGCATCGGTGAGCCAAGACATCATTCAAGCAGTCGTTGCAGTACATGCAGGCAGGCGCTTTCTAAGTCCCGCCGTTGCAGAAGTTGTAGCCGAGCAGATAGGTAGGAGATCGGAGGTCAGTCCGATTGAATTGCTCAGTCGGCGCGAGCGCGAAGTGCTGCAGCTGGTGGCAGAGGGACACTCAAGCGCCGAAGTCGGAAAAGTCCTCAGTCTGTCGCCAAAAACGGTGGACACCTATCGGTCCCGCCTAATGCAAAAGCTTCACCTTCGAGACGTCCCCGCCATTGTGAGGTTTGCGATCCAGAATGGACTGATTTCCTTGAGCTGACAAGTGAATCAAGATTTCCCTACAGACACGAATTCACCGTAGCGACATTCTAGCCCGTCACCGGTCCGATATGCTGTTCGAAGAACTCACTTACCAATGCACTATGACTCCACCTGTCCAGATGCGTGGCGGCATATTAATTGTGGAAGACCATGCCGCAACTGCCCGATTGCTGCATCTCTTGCTCTCCGAGGCGTTTTCAGCAATTCCGGTGGAAGCGGTGAGCAGCGCCGAAGAGATGTTTGTCAAGTTCGGCGGGGCGTTCCCAAGTGTTGTAGTGATGGACATCTCGCTAAGTGGAATGAATGGGATTGAAGCAACGCGCCGAATTAAGGCGATTTCACCGACCATCGAGGTCGTGATCCATTCCAATCTTGAACCCGGAATCTATTCCGACGCATGCATTAAGGCGGGGGCGAGCGCCTATGTCCGAAAGGCGCAACCCAAGTCTCAACTTATTGCAGAAATCAGACGGCTCCTCGGGTAGATGAATGGAAGTGCACGCCACCTGCACTTTTTTCTTCCCTTCTGAAACAGTCAAGAATTCCTTACGCATAGTCTCCCAAAGGCCCGACATACGGCCAGATAGCGAACGCGCATAGTGGCCCGCTGTCCAGACCCTCCTAGGACCAATTGCAGTCCATGGGCTGGGCGACATCGAAGGCATCTATGAAACATCCTCTGCACTCCCGAAAGCCGCAGTCGGATTGCGACGATCTGAAAGTCGGGTCGAACAGCCTAGACCCAAAAGTGCTGGATACCTCATCCTGGTATGCATCGCTTGACACAATTCGCGATGGAATTGTACTTACCGACCATCTAACGCCGAACGAGCCAATCATTTTTGTGAACAAGGCGTTCGCGATCCTCACAGGCTATTCGAAAGAGGAGGTGATTGGGCGAAATTGTCGGTTCCTCCAGGAGAACGATCGCGATCAAGCTGCGATGTTGAGCTTGCGCAATGCGCTCCGGGACGGGACGGAGGCTGAGGTCAGTGTCCGAAATTACCGCAAGGACGGTTCGATGTTCGTGAATCGACTGACCGTCGCGCCGCTTAGAGGAGCAGGTGGTGCCATCACTCATTTTATTGGTGTGCAGCACGACATGTCCAAGGAGTTGGAACTCGTCAAAGCGGCAAAACGTGGACGTGCTGAGCTGACACGATTTTTCGAGGAGTCGCGCGACCTCCTCATAACGTTAAATCGGCACAGAATGGTCAAGCGAATCAACCCAGTTGCTGTGCAACTGCTGGGAGCAGGGAGTGGCGTGGGAATTCACGCGATCGACTTGCTGCCAAAGGAGGTCAACGATTTGCTCACGCGTGTAATCGAGTCCGGGTCGCGCGTGGGAGGCCAGGTTCGCTCGTTACGATTTCCGGAAGGGCTTGGGGTGGAGGAAGTCATCCAGTGGTCGGCGTACCCGGTGGCTGACGGGGATCTCTTACTGATTGGCATAGATGTTACTGAATACGAGCCCGCGAGGCGCCTTGACAACATAATGCGAGAACAGCGGGGAATGTTGGATAGCGCTACTGATGGTTTTGTGCATTTGGACCGCGACTGGCGGTTTGTTTACGTGAACCGTAAAGCTGAGGAATTGTTGGGGGAAAGCCGCGACAATCTCTTGGGCAAGTCGATCTCGCAGGCTTATCCAGAATCCATCGGATCTCGATTTCATATGGAATATCGCGAAGCCGTTGCAAGCAAACAGCCTCGTAGTTTCACTGAGTACCATACGACTCTAAGACGATGGCTCAACGTACATTGCTTTCCGCAGAAGGATGGTCTGGCGCTGCTATTTCGCGATCTGACGGAGCAAGCCGACCTGCAGTCACGACTGTCGTATCTGGCTAGATATGATTCGGTCACAAGGCTTCCGAATCGCCACTCGTGTCTTGCTCATCTGGAGCGGTTGATTTATGGCCGCGCTGTGAACGCTGGAGGGTCAGAAGATGATCATCCTGCGCGGTTCGCCGTGCTTTATCTCGACCTGGATCGATTCAAGGCTCTGAACGATACGGCTGGACATACGGCCGGAGACGCCTTTTTGGCGGAGGTTGGCGAGAGGATCGCGGCAGAGCTTCAAGATCACGGATTTCTCGGTCGCATCAGCGGAGATGAGTTCATGATTGCCGTCGAGGGACTGGAGGAAGCGAAAGTAAAGGACCTAGCGGAGAGAATCGTTGAACGAATCGCGGAGCCATTCGCCTTTGGCTCACACAACCTGACGGTCGGGGCAAGCATTGGAATAGCCAATTATCCGGAGGCCGGGCACTCAGCGGACCAGCTGCTGCAAAACGCCGACACTGCGATGTATTTTGCAAAACGCGCTGGTCGCTATTGCGTTCGCCTTTACACGCGCGAGATGGCACAGATCGATGCCGACAAGCTGCTCATTTTCCATGAGTTGCGCAATGCCATCAGCCTTAAGCAACTGCAACTTTTCTATCAGCCAAAATTCGATTTACACACTGGGACACTGGCAGGGAGTGAGGCACTGCTTCGTTGGAATCATCCGACCCGCGGACTTTTGGGGCCAATGGCGTTCATTGGAGTTGCTGAAGAATCGGCGCTCATCCTGGAAATTGGTTCATGGGTGCTTCGGGAAGCCTGCCGTCAGTTCGCTGCTTGGCGCGACGAAGGAATTGCGCGTCGCTTACCGCGCATCGATATCAACCTATCTGCACGACAACTGGTTGATCCGCGCTTTCCAGACGCTGTTAGCGACGCACTTTCCATCCATGGGCTCAGCGCGAACAACATTGGGTTGGAAATTACTGAAAGTATGCTCACCGAAGATATGGACCAGGCAGCGAAGGTGCTGGAAGGTTTCCGCTCAATGGGCATGTCGGTTGCGCTGGACGATTTCGGGACCGGGTACTCGAATCTTTCGTATATTCAGCGCTTCCCCATTACGACGCTGAAGGTAGACAAATCATTCGTTCAACAGGTAGAGACGTCGGAGAATTCCCGGGCGCTGGTAAACGGGATCATTAGCATGGCTCGAGCATTGAAGCTCTTGGTCGTCGCGGAAGGAGTAGAAACCTATACGCAGTTAGAATTCTTGATTGCTCAACAGTGCGACGCAATTCAGGGATACATCGTGTCTCCAGCGGTTCCCGCGCACACATTCCGGGAAAAGTTTTTGCTTGCGACTCCGCCTTTGAACATTCTTAACATGAGGGAAGTGTCGTGAGCCGAGACGTGGAATCAGGGCTTGCGAAATACCTGGCCGTTGCAAATGCGTCCATGTCGACGTCCATTAAACAGACGCAAGGACTGGCCCCTATTTAGCTGGGCGCCAGACCTCGTGCACCGGCCCACTCGGACCTACGTCTCATTTCTGCGAGGCGAACCCACCCAGACCGCGAAACGCCCGAAACCATGCGCGCACATCCTCGGCCATCAACTCGGATATCTGAACCCCGGCAGCGCAAATATCGGCACAGCATGTCGCCTTTGCGTCGAGCCTGTGCAAAAACGCGATCTGAACTCTATCTTGGGGGTCATCTAACGCGTCGTTCAACTTTCAAGGTGTGCTGGATCCGAAGCCGTCTGTCGATGCGATAATTTGCCATCGGCAATGCCGCTCGAGCCGCGTCGCGCGGGCGAGCGCGGAAACCAATGCTTTAAACGCAGGGCGCGCTTTTCCACACCGTGCCACGATAGAAATGCCAACACGATCGTCGCCGCCGCCGCGACGAGCATCGAAGTGGTTATTCCAAGTCGATTACCCGTGACATGCAGGACCGTCTGCTGCATCGGAAAAGCGTAGATGTAGATGCCGTAGGACAGGTCTCCGAAAAAGGTCGCAAATGCCAGGCCTTGCCAGCGGGCGCGGCCAATGCAGATCGTCAGGATTGGAACAACGACGGCCAGGGCACCATTGGGTCGGCCGGTGAAGAAGATCACCGTGCTCACCAAAAGGCCACCGACCACCAGCATCCACGAATGGCGCTGCCAGAACTTGCGCGTGCTATGCAGCAGCATGCCCCCGACGAAGAAAATGCCGAGTTCCTCGGCCCACAAATGGTCGCCGTGCGAAAGCAAGCGTGCGTCCAGGTTGTAGACGAAGAAGTATCTAACGAACATCACCGCCCAGAGCAATAGAATCAAGGTGCGCCAGCGCAGCAGTCGCAGCACGCCGAAGATCAGTAAATAGAGGTACCACCGTAATTCGTACGGCAAAGTCCAGAGCGATCCGTTGACCGCCGCGCCCGCCGCATTGCCTGCAAACACGCCAGGCAGCGGGTAGACGATGTGCATGGCGAGATTCGATGTGATGTAGTCCCAGGTCATGCGTGCTGAAAAATATTCGCGTAAGGGCACGGTGGTGAATATGGGTCCGATCACCAACGCCGCGAACAGCAGCACCACAAGAAGACCTGGATAGACCCGCAGAAAACGTTTCGCCGTGAAATGCAGGATATTCGGATCGGCAAGCCAGCTCTCGAGGATGAGATAGCCGCTGATCACAAAAAACACCTCGACCGCAACTTCGCCCAGGGTGCGGCCAAAGATCGCGAAGGGTTGAGGCAAACCCATCAGCGAGAAGTGATGGCTAAAGAGGACGGAGAACGCCGCCAAGAGCCTCAGTGCATCAAAATTATTGCGATGGGCAGGCGCCACCACGGGGCCTAGCCGCCGAACCGGAGGATGCGGCGAGGTACCCTCGGCGCCCAGGGGCAGGGCGGCAACCCGGCACAGTCGCACTATGACGATCGGAAGATCCAACACGCGTTATCTTTTTGAGATTGAGTTCGACATGCGAATCATGCCTCGGGTCGCCCCGGCTCGCATCCCCAGGCGGCTAGCTGAATTCGGGCCGCTTGGGCTGGAACTTTCCAATCGCTATGCGGACAAGCCAGAAGATCATCGCCGCGACAATGGCAACGCTCGGAATGAAAAGCACGATGGCGTTGCGAGCCGCTTCCGGGAAAACTTGCGGCTGCCCGAGAAAAAGCGATGAGGCAGCGATGAAAAGACCCAGGCACCTGCGCCACAACTGCCGTGCGATGCGCTGCGCGCCGAAGATGCCGCCGCCGATGAGTATGCGTTCGTCGCCGGCAGCGCAAAGGAGCGCGCTCGCGCCAACGCCAAGATAGAGCCCGGTGGGCGCGCCATGCTCAAGCCCGAACGGGTTGTGCAAGGCCGCTGTGCCTGGCAACTGGCCATGCCGCGCCGTGGGATGAGCCGATCGTGCTCACGTAGAGGCGCCCGCATCGCCAGGCAGACGGTCTGCCCGAGGGCCTTCACGCGGCGGCGTCGCAACGACATCGTGCAGCGGCCTTGCCGTGATCACAAGCAGCGCCAAATGGTGTTGCACGATGCGTCTTAGGCCAACTCTGCCGATTGCGCGAAGACGGGCGCTGGCGTTTGCACGGGCGTGATGTCAAGCGTAGCCGCGCTCCAGGCGATCGCGGCGATGAGCAGGAGTCCGCCTAAAACTTCGTCGGTGCCGAACTTGCGTTGATAGGTGTTGAACATTTCAATTCCCCTTTGCAATCTGGCGCGCGGTTGCTCGCCTTGGTGACAAAGTTAGGCAAAGTGGCCGGGTTAGGCGATGGCTTTGCGACAAAACGTCCGTTTCCGGGGTTGAACGGACGTCTTGACCGACAAAACGTCGCGAAAATGCCATGCCGAGCCAGAACGTCAACGCTCTGGCGTTGACGCCTCGGGCATGATGGCGTTTCGAGGGAGCTTGAAATCGAGTGCGGATGGTCCTCGGATGGATTGGACTGCGAAACACCGGCGTCGTCGTGGCGCATGACATCGCTCGGGTGGCATCGGTCGCCTTTACGCGCCAAGGCACGTGGCAGACATTCTCTTTTTGAGTCGGGAGCGAGTGTGGCAAGAGGACTGATCGGGCGTGCTTTGCGACGTCTGCGCAGTGCGCCTGCTGCGGGGCCAAGGGCGCCTGCCGTTAGCGAAATCGATGCGGTTTTCGCGGCGGCAATGGTCGAGCAGTCGGATCGCGCGCGTGAGGCCGGAAATCTGGTCGAGGCGCTGGATTTGCTCGAACAGGTGGCCAAAACGCCGCATGAAAGCAAGTCGACGCTCTTGCGGCTTGGCATTGTCTATTACCTCTTAGGCCGCTTTCACGATGCGCGTTCAGCGCTTGAAGCCGCACTCAAGCTCGATGCGGACAATGCCGAGGCGCTGCGCTATCTCGCTGCGACCTTATCGGGTATGGGTGAATTCAGGCACGCCATCACTGCAGCAGAGCGTGCAATCGCGCTTGGGCCCGCCGATGCGCAAACGCACAACCTGCTTGGCGTCGTGCATATGCAACAGGGCACGTTTGAAGAGGCAGCAGCTCATTTTCATCGTGCGCTGGAGATCGATCCCAGCGATGCCATGCCGCTTGAGAACCTGGAGGTGCTGCGAGCGCGTTTTGGCGGCGCTAACATCGGGGTCGAGCGCCTCGAAAATACTGAAGCCATTCGATTGCGGCTGATCGCGAGCCTCACGGCAAAGCTTGACGATGGCAGCATCAACTCCAAGGAAGCTGACCAGCTCGCAAGCCTCACCAACAATCGGCGTGAGACGTTCGCCATTGCCCACAGAATTGCGCAGCGCTTTCAAGACGATGCCGCCTTGACCTCGTCGTTTGCGACAACGCTCGCCGTTGTTCGCCAGAACGCCGGGGAGCTGGCACAGGCGCTCGCGCTGCGAGAGCGTGCTTACGCACTGGCCCCCAACCATGTCGAAACCGGCAACGGTCTTGGCTGGCTCCTGATTGCCGAGGGTGGCGCGCGCTTTGGCGAAGGCTGGAAGCTGTTTTCCGAGACTGCCAGAGTCTTGAATCCCCGCAACTTTCCAGACGAGGTGCCGAATTGGCGCGGCGAGGACCTGCACGGAAGAAAGCTCTTCGTCTTTGCCGAGCAGGGTCTGGGCGACGCCCTGCTTGCGCTGCGCTTCATACCGCTGCTTCGGGCGCGAGGCATTGCCGTGACGCTTTGGGTGCCAAGCGCGATTGCCGGTCTGGCCTGTTCAATATCCGGCCACGCCGAGTTTTACACGTCCGATGCGCGTCCTGATGCACGCGCACTGGGATGTTCGCACGCGTGCGGTTTGCTCGAGCTTGTCGCCGCCATGAACCTCTCGCGCGAGGACATCAAGGCGGCACCCAGGCTCTCGGTGCCTGGGGAGCGGGCGACATTGTGGGCCGATAGAATCGGCCTGCTGCCGGGGAAGAAGGTTGCCCTGACAAGTGTTGGCAATGCCAATCGGATCGATGACTGGTTGCGCACGGTGCCAGTCGATGCGCTAGCGCCCCTGGCTGCCATGAGGGGCGTGAGCTGGGTCAATGTGTCGGTTGACGATCGCGATGAAAGGCGCCTTGCTGTCGATCGTTTGCGCATGTTCGATGCCGCGCTCGAATTCACGGATTTTGTCGATACTGCCGCGGTGCTGGCCGCAGTCGATGCGGTCGTCGCCATCGACTGCGCTGCAGCGCATGTCGCAGGAAGCCTTGGCAAGCCGCTGTTTCTGTTCAAGCCGACGGTGATTGATTGGCGCTGGCGCATCGGCAGCGACGAGACGCCATGGTGGCCCGGCACGCGTGTTTTCGAAGCGCAAGCGCCAGGGCGCTGGGACGATGCCGCGCAACGCCTTGCCCTCGAGCTTGACCAGTTCCTTGGCGGCATCGCCTAAAAAGAGACGCCGCGCCGGCTCAGGAATTGGCCAAAACCCCGCCCATGACGCCGGCGATGAGCCCGATTCCCATCAGGAAGCGGTAGATGACGAAGGGCCAGGTGGTGCGCTTTTGCAAGAAATGCAAGAGGCCATAGATGGTCGCAAATGCGGTGATGCTTGCGGTTACGAGCCCGATGGCAAGAAGCGCCCAGCCATGGGGCGTGAGCCCAGCCTTGAACAGCTGGTGCATCTCGAAAAGGCCGGCGAGCGTGATTGCTGGAAGGCCCAGGAGAAAGGAAAAGCGCGCCGCTGTCTCGCGTTCCATGCCAAGAAACAGCCCCGCCGTGAGCGTCGCGCCAGAACGGGAGACACCTGGAATCAGAGCGAGCGCCTGGGCGATGCCGACCCAGATGCAATCTGACAGGCGCAGCTCGGCAAAGCGCCGGCTGTGCGAGGCGAGCTTCTCCGACAGTGCAAGCAACAGCGCCATGGCGACTGACGAGACGCCGATCACGATCAGCCCGCGCAGGGGCGAGTCGCAGCGGTTGAGCACGGGCCGAAGCAACAACCCTGCAATCACGATCGGTATCGTCCCAAGGCCGATTCCAAGGAGAAGTCGCCATGATTCATCCTTGAAATCACGGTGATGCGCGGCCCTTAGGCCGTCGATGAGCAGCGACTTGATATCGGCAAAGAAGTAGCTCACAACCGCAAGAAAACTCGCCAACTGCATGGCTGCTGAAAATGCCGAACCGGGATCCTGCCAGCCGAGCAGTCCGGGAATGACGCGAAGGTGGGCGGTGCTGCTGATCGGCAAGAGCTCGGTTATGCCTTGCACCACGCCAAGAATCGCCACCTGGATGGCGCTTAACTGCTGAAATCCGAGATCGATGGAGTGGCTGTCGGTACAGGCGGCGAGGGCCGCTGGAAGGGCTGGTGTCATGCGCGCTGCCGAATTGAAGTCAGCCCGCATTCTAGCCGACGCGCAAGGGCCCTTTGCGGCTTGGCTGCACGCATCCGTTGCCCGCGACAGCCCGCATGGGTGTGCGCACGGTCCATGGAGCGCGACTTGCACGTGACCCGGGCCACGACAAGAAAGGCACGCTATGGACGACCTGATCAGCGCTTTGCAATGGCCAGCGATGGCCGCCACCCTCCTTGCGTCCTGGCTCGTGACGTCGACATCCGTGCGCACCCGCCACGCCGGTTTCTGGTGTTTTCTCGCAAGCAATGTGCTTTGGGTCGCGTGGGGCTGGGGCGATCGCGCCTATGGACTGATCGTGCTGCAAATGGCCCTTGCGTTCACCACTATTCGCGGCGTATTCAAGTCCGAGAAAGGTGCGACCCGCTAGTTCGCGCCGAGCAGATGGCAGCTCATGCCAAGGCGCGTTGCGAAAGGCTTGCTCGTTTTTCGGAGAAAGCGCGGCAAGGCGGCCTGCAAATCTAGGTCCTTGGCGGTGCACCAACCTGGCGATAAGGATCGGCCCTGGCAAATGCCGGGATGGCTTCAAGCGACGCCATGATTCTTGTCACTGTCGGGATATCCGCGACTTCAATCTTGAAAACGCGCATCACGACGATGATGCTTGCAAGGCAGATGTCGGCGATGCTGATGTCATCGCCCTGGCAGTACTTGCCTGTCCCCGGTTCTGTTGCGAGACGCTCCTCGAATGCAGCAAGGCCGGTGGCGAACCAGTTGATTTGCCAGGAACGCCACATGGCATCGTCGAATCGACCGGCGCCAAGCAGATATCGTTTGATGCGCGGCGTGATCAGCGGATGCGTATCTGCCGCCAGCATCGATGCGAGCGAGCGCACGCGCGCGCGCGCAAAGAAGATCGCGCGGCAACAAGGCCGGTTCGGGAAAGCTTTCGTCAAGGAATTCAAGGATTGCAAGCGACTGGGTGAGCGGCACGGAGTGTTCACCTTGCGTCTTGTCGATAAGTGCCGGAATCGCTCCCATCGGATTGATCTTCAGAAACCCGGCATCGCGCTGTTCGCCCTTGTCGATGTCGACATTGGTTTCGGTTGCAGCGATGCCCTTCAAATTCAATGCGACCCGCACGCGATAGGTCGCCGACGTACGCCAGTAAGAGAAGATCTCGAAGCGGTTTTCTGGGTCCATTTTTTTCTGTCAGTCTTCGAGGGGCTCGGTCAGATGTTTCCGGTCCCAGGCGGGTTTTGTCAGGTCCGGCCAGTATTCGATGATATGGGTGATGAGGCCGTTGGCCACGAAGAAAAATGATATCGCATGGCCCGTGATGACGCCGTCCGTGACGGTGACATCGGACACGGATTCGGTTTCGCTGCCGATCACCCGGTGCACGGTGAACTGCCACGGCCCGTGCGCCGGGTACTCGCGGTTGAACTGGGCGAATCGTTCGGCACCGCGAATGCGCTCCATGGTTTGCGGATAATCGAGGATGAACTCGTTGGCGAGGACCTTGGACACCTGGTCGAATTCGTTGGTCGCCATGAGCGACCAGAATTCGTGAGCGATGGCGATAGCCGAGGGCGTTGTCATGGGCAAAGGCTTGAAGAAGGTCAGCGTGCGCAGCGTATCAGGGCGTGCTATTTGCCACGTGAACCGAAGATCCCGCCGGTGCCGCTGAGAAGGAACTGCTGCCGCAGTGCAGGCGTCACTTCGATGACGGTGACGATTGCGTCGCTGACGGTCACAGCTGCAGCGAGCGCGAGCACAAGACGGCACAGGAATGCGCGCAGCGCGGGACCCAGGTAGGCTTCCGAACTGCGCCAGATGCCAACAGAGGCCAGCACCTGGTAGATGATCTGGGGCAACAGCGCCATGGCGGCGATGAGCAATGTGATCACCAGGTTGCCACCGCCAAGACCGACCACAAGCCCAAACGGTAGCAAGAGCATCGGCGCAACCAGCCTCAGCGCGACGCAGATCACAAGAAAAATGAAAACGCCATAGAACCAGAATGCCTTTGCAAGCGGGAGTTCGCCTCTCCAGAACTTCTTGATCCAGATCATGCGGTGTCCATGTCAAGCGTTCGTGCCGATCGCAAAGCGCGCGATCAGTTCAGGTACCTGATGGTAAAAAGTCGGTTTCCTGCATCCGGAGTTTGCGACAGGAGCAGGGCTTCTCCCGGGGAGTCGGCCTTGCTTAGGCGGTAGAGACCGTGGCAGTCCTCGCCCAACTGGGCAAATTTGTGCTTCGGCGACATCGTACCCAAGGCATCGATGTAGAGCACGTAGCGACTGCCGCCATCCCCTGGGCAGCCGGTGATCAGAAGGCCGCCTTCGGGCGTGAGCAAGGCGGCATCGACGCTGTCAAGCTGGGTCCCGGCAAATACCACCTGCGGTCGCGTCTCCTTGAGCGCGTAGTCAAACGTGTACATGTGCAGCCGGGCGTCGCCCTGCTCGGGTGCCTTGACGGCGTTGATCAAATCGGTTGTCGACGCTGCTATCGGCCCCTTGCGAGGCGCAGCACTTTCGAAGAGCACGGCGCCTTTGGGCGTGCCGATCATGATCGCCCCGACGGTGTTGTCATGG
This sequence comes from Gammaproteobacteria bacterium, assembly GCA_903970185.1. Lineage (GTDB taxonomy): Bacteria > Pseudomonadota > Gammaproteobacteria > Burkholderiales > Burkholderiaceae_D > CAJCIC01. The sequence goes on along the minus strand of CAJCIC010000042.1, from coordinate 61,553 downwards.
CGGATGCTCGCGATCTCGGTTCCCTTCGCATCAAGCGCGACCAGCAGCGTGCCATAGCTGGTAGCGCTGGCCAGTTGCTTGTCCATGTCCTCCTTCGAACTCGCATCGGGCAGCAGCACAATGCGTTGCGCGGCGAGGATCCGTCCGGCGGCGTCAGAGGTGATGCCAGCGCAGGTCGACGCGTCTGTTGACTGTGGACCACTGACGCTTGTGGCAATGCGCTGACCCTGGACCGTGGCTATAAGGTGTTCCCAGATTCTGTCGCCACTGTCGTTCGTCATCGACACGGCCGGCGTGGGCAAGCGGAAATACTCGTCAAGCGTGTCGTTCGAGCTGATCTGGACGAAGCCGCTGCCGTTGTCTGTCATGCAATGCGAAAGTCGGTTATCACTGATCGACGACAGGACGACGGGCGCGGAAAGCTGTCCCTCGGCGGACACGCGCTGGGTAAAATCGCGCGAATTGCCGGTCGCATCAGGAACCTGCCCTGCGATCCAGTAGCCCCCTTCTGGCGCGCTGCCTGCCGATGTCAGGTGTTCGCTTGAGGCTGACAGGTCGTCGCGCCAAAGGACTTCGCCATCCTTTGAAATCAGATAGAGAAAGGTACCCGCCGGCTGGGCAGCCGTGGCGACCAGAAACCCGCCTTCGGCCAGCGCGGCTGCCGCGGTCACGTGTTCGCTCATGGCGTCGTGGGCGAAGCCTGCGCTTTTCACGATCTCGACCTCAAGCGCGCTGGTTGCCGTGGCCGCGTCGCTAGCGCTGTTTGCAGTAGCGTCTGTGGCATCCACGCTCGCTCCGGCCTCCGTAGCGGAGCCGCCTAGCCGGAGCTTGATTTCGTGCAGGCGGAAAAAGCTGATGGCGAGGGTCATGACTAGCGTGAAGGCGATCCAGCCCGGCGTGTAGGCTTTCTTCGGCGTCGCAGGTGGGGCTTCGACGACGGGCTTTGGTGCAGCCGGCGGGAATTTCGGGGGTGCTGGCGGTGCGTTACTGCGCACCAGTTTGCACACGCAGTTCCACTCGCGCAGCGCACTGACGTACTTTGACGCGGTTGCATAGTCGGAGCTGCGCTTGACGACCAGGCCGGTAGGCGAAAACAGGGGTTCGAGCGTTGCCGTGCTGGCTTTCAGATGTGCCGACAGATTTGCCAGGAAGGCGCCGCGTTCCACACCCGAGCGCATGCCGGTAATGACAACGTCATACCGCTGCGAGGGGTCATCGTCTTCGGTGTCGAGATCGTCCTCGTCCATTCGCTCTCGTTACGTCGTAACACTCGTGACCGGGTCGTGCGCAAGTCTAGCCCGGGCAGGCGGATTTGCACAGCACGGGGAAATCAGGGACACGACGCGCCCGATCGCGGGACTGGGGCGACCAAAGCGACAGGCAGGAAAAGAAAACCCGGACGCAAGGGTCCGGGTTTGTACTGCTGTTCGCTGGTGGGCCGTGAGTGGCTCGAACACTCGACCTACGGATTAAGAGTCCGCTGCTCTACCAACTGAGCTAACGACCCGCACTTGATCAACGCGGAAAATTTCCGGTCTCTCGCGGGTGCGGATTATAGCAGACGATCGATGCACGAGCGCCGGGCCAACGCGATGGGTATTCAGGCAGCGACGGTGCTCGGCATTGCGAGCAAGGAGCGGCCGCATCGCGTTTGCGGCATCCTCGTTGCAAAGATCGGCGCTCTCAGGCGCCGCGCCAAGATTCGTGCAGACCACCCAAGTCCCTGTCCTTCCCTGCCAACCCGGACGAGTCGAGGCAAATAATCGAGTACAGTCCGATTTCGGACGACCCTTTCTTGGTTCTTGCCGCGCTTGAGGTGAACCAATCAATCGCTAACTTTTCGGGATTTGAACCTTGGTGCCTTTTTCACGCTTTGTGTCGCTTGCAGTTCATTGTGTACTTGCGCTCGTGTGGGTTTCCGGGGCCTGGGCCGAGGAGCCTGCGACTGCCACCCAGGAGGCGCCGCCTGCGTCCGTGATGGTCGAGAACGCGGTCGTCAAGGTGTTCTCGACGAAACGCGAACCTGATATGTCCAAGCCATGGACCAAACAGGCGCCGCACGATGTGACCGGAAGCGGTGTCATCATCCCGGGCCATTACATTCTCACCAATGCTCACGTTGTGACCTACGCGAGCCAGATTGAGGTGCAAGGCAATCAGAGTGGCGACAAGGCCCCGGCTACCGTCGTCTCGATTGCTCCAGGCATCGATCTCGCCCTGCTCAAGGTCGATGACGACAGCTTCTTTGACAAACGCCCGTCCCTCAATTGCGCAAAGGGCATCCCCGATGTCAAGGACACGGTGATGACCTACGGCTATCCCACGGGGGGCTCGAATCTCTCGATCACCAAGGGAATCATCTCGCGCATCGAGTTCGCCAACTATTCGGCGCTCGTTTCCGGTTTGAGAATCCAGATCGACGCGGCCATCAATCCTGGCAATAGCGGCGGTGCGGCGGTGGTTGGCAGTGACCTGATCGGCATTACGTTCTCGAGCCTTGTTGGCAATGGCGTTCAGAACATCGGCTACATCATTCCGTGCGAAGAGGTAAATCTGTTTCTCGACAAGGCCGAGCACGGCCAGCCGTACAGCAAGCCTGCCATGTACGACGAATTGCAAACCCTCGAGAATCCTGCGTTGCGTTCGAGCCTCAAGGTGGACAAGACCACCGAGGGCATTCTTGTCACGCACGCCTATGGCAAGGACACGCCACTGAAGGACTGGGACATCATCACCAAGATTGGCGATCTGCCTATCGACGATCAGGGCATGATCACGAGTAATGGCCTGCGCCTGCGTTTTCAATACGCAGTGCAAAACATCGCACGCGACGGCAAGGTGCCGCTGACCGTGCTGCGCAATGGCAAGCAGATCGCCATCTCGCTGCCGGTCACCGACCCCCATACCATGCTCGTGCCGGACCTCCTTGGGGGATATCCCAGCTATTTCATTTACGGACCTATCGTCTTTACGACGGCGACGCAACAGTTTGCGGCGGCTCACGCCCAGGCGCTGGGGATTTCCATGTTCCTTGGAAGTCCGGCGGCGATTCGCATGGGTGATACGCCCAGTTTTCCTGGCGAGCAGATCGTCATCATCGGGGCTCCATTCCTGCCGCACAATCTCGCTCGAAATTATTCGAACCCGGCAGGCCAGGCCGTAAAATCGATCAACGGCATCGAAGTAAAGAATCTGAAGCACTTGGTTCAGCTGCTGCGCGACAACAAGGACGAATACGTGACCATCGCATTCGCCCAGCGTGGCGCGGAAACCCTGGTTTTTCCGCGCAAGGAAATGGTCGCTGCGACCGAGGATCTGCTCAATGACAACGGCATTCGCGCGCAAGGAACGCCTGACGTGATGGCGGTCTGGAACGGACACTAGCGCTTGATGGCGAGCGAGTACGCGTTTCGCGCAGGCGAAACGCTGCCTTTTCGACCGTAAAGATATTCTTTGCCCTCGACCTGCCCTCGCGCTCGCCTTGACCGGCTTTCACGTCGACGGCACGCCGTGGCACTAGGGCATGGCTTGCAAGCGAGGGCGGCTATTGCCGGAAAAATCCGCAAAATGGGCGGGCGCTTATGCTTTTTGCCTATATGCGTATGCAAATTTGTCGATTTGGGATTCAGCGCAATGAGGCTATCGTTGCCGAGACTTTTTTCCAGCTGCGCCGAATCAATGCCATGAGCGACCACTCTTCGACCCTTGACACCCCTTTCGCCGCTTCGCGCGAGAAGCTGAGTTGGCGTGGCCTTTTCGATAACGAAGACTTGTGGGCCATCTGGATTGGTGTGGGCCTTGTCATCGTCGCGACGATCTGGTTTGAGGCCGGCTCGAGCATCAAGTGGCTTAGCATTGCTCCTGCCAAATGGACCCATGTCGCAGAACTGGTGCCGCAGTTTGAGGCCCATTGGCAGCAATATCTTGCGCTCTACGTGCTTTTCGCTGCGCTCTTCGGGCTTGCTACATGGTCTCTGGAGATTCCACTTTTCAACTTCCTGCGTTCGTTCACGTTCGTCTATGTCGTTGCAGTTCCGATCTTCGCGCTCGGGCAATGGGATCAGGCGAGCTACTACAACCTCGAGCCGCCGTTGGTTGCATTGCTGCTTGGCCTCATCATTTCCAACCTGATTGGATTGCCGCAATGGATGGATAGCGGCTTTCGCGTCGAGTTCTATGTCAAGACCGGGATCGTGCTTCTTGGTGCAACCCTGCCGTTTAGCCTGATCATCTGGGCCGGCCCCGTGGCGATTGTCCAAGCCGGGATCGTCTCGATCATCACGTTCCTCGTGATCTTCTTCGTGGGTACCCGGCTTGGCCTAGACCGGCGCTTGTCGGCAGTGCTTGGCGCAGGTGGCGCGGTGTGCGGTGTGTCGGGCGCGATCGCCATCGCCGGCGCCGTCGGTGCCAAACGCGAACATGCACCGATTGCCATCACGCTTGTGATCTTCTGGGCCATTGTGATGATCTTCGTGCTGCCACTGGTGTCGCGCGAACTCGCCTTGCCCACGGGCGTTGCCGGGGCGTGGATCGGTACGTCCGAGTTTGCTGACGCGGCGGGATTTGCCGCGGCACAAACCTACAGTGGCTATGCCGGCCACGTCGCCAACATCAGTGGCACTTCGCAGGCCGCGTTGACCTCCTTCACGCTCATGAAGGTAATCGGCCGCGATGCCTGGATTGGCATCTGGGCGTTTGTGCTTGCCTTCATTGCAACCACGCGGTGGCAAAGCGAAGATGGCGTGCGCACGCCCGCTGATGCCCGGCAGATCTGGGCGCGCTTTCCGAAGTTCGTGTTCGGGTTTTTGATCGCCTCCGCAATCATCACCTATGCCACTTCTGGCGAAGCGTTCGCTGATTTCAACAAGGTCGTCAACCCTGAGCTTGTAACGCCGCTTAAGAACCTGCGCACATGGGCGTTTATTTTCTGCTTCTTTAGCATCGGCTTGACCACGCGGTTCAAGCAGTTGGCGGGCGCTGCGGGCCGCCCCTTCTGGGCATTTTCGGCGGGCGTGGCTGTCAATGTGGTCATCGGATTTGTCCTCTCGACGCAGGTCTTCGTTGAGCACTGGAAGGGACTCTGAGATGTCAGTCATGCACGTCTTCAGGCGGGGGCGCGAAATGGCGCTGGCGCCAAGAAGCGCGCGCTGTGGCACCTGCGCTCACTTCAGAAATGAGGCGAGACATCTTGAGCGTGAAATCGCAGGCCTCATCACGATGAGTTCGGCTGATGCTTCCGTGCGCTGGCGCGACGGTCTGTGTCTTGTCCATGAGCGTTATCTCTCTGCACGTTCATCGTGCCCGTCATTTACTGCAGTGCCTGTAGTTCCTACAGTGACGGCAGTGGCGTAATTGCCCGTTTGCGGCGAGGGTGCAGAACCCTCGAAGCGGTCTCGCCAGACATAAGCGGCCTTGCAGTGTTTGGCCTTCGGGGATTGCCGCAATGCCAGGATGCTCAATGCGAACCGTGTTCGTTGACGGGCCGTGCGGGTTCGGCCCCACGAGCGATGGCATGCCGGGCTCCTGCAATGAAATCGCCTGCAAAGCAAGACGCCGCGAATGCGTCTCGCAACTTGGCCAACCTCCTTGCAAACAGTGTGGTTCGGCGAAGCGCTCTTGCGCCAAGGGTGAAAGATAGAAGGCTCGTCGCTGCGGCCACCCGGACTTCGAAGCATCGAGCCATGATCGGCCTTGCCGCGATGCTTCCCAAAAGACGCGAGGCGGACAGCGGGGATTCTTGCTCGCCAGTGGACGTGGGGACGTGCATCATTTACGTTGCGACGGACGAGCTTGCCATGATTGAATGCGGTTTTGCTTCAGATCCTTGAGGGGAGTTCGACTATCGCGTAACGCCGAGCCCCGAGCGCAGGTGTTCTTTGTGTCTCTTTGGAGGCGGGAGTTCAAGCAATGGAACTTGATGCGAGTGCGGATGAACCGGACCTGTTTGGCGCACATGAAAAATGGTCCGAGCAGAGCAATGAGATCGCAAGATGGGTCTGGCCCGTCGTCCTTTCCCTCATCGGCGTCGCTTGTGCCGCTGCGTTTGGCAGCGACTATATGGACGATCCGATTCCTGCGTTTGCAATTCTGGCGGGAATCGGCGTCGCGTGGACGATAGGTTGCATCGTATTCGCCTGGTCTGGTGGCCCCTGGCGCGTCGAAATCGACCAGGCGTCAAGGCGGCTGACATGGACGCATATGCGTCGCTTCAGGCCCACGACGCAGAGCTGGCACTTCGATGAAATCGAAAAAATAAAGGGTCTGATTTCGATCAAGGAGTTGCGCGATAAGGACGATCATAGAGTCGAAAGCAAGACGTACTACGTCCAGTTGATTCTGAAAAATGGCGCCAAGGTGAAACTGTTCGGCCCGAATTTCAAGGTATCCGGCAGTTCCAAGCTCCACGACGAGTGCATCGCCAAGATGAACAAGCTGATGGGGCTTCGTCAAGAAAACGTTGATCCGGCCGAATTCGAGAAAATGCGCGCTGAAGTTGAGGCAAATCTCGCCAAGCGCGGCTTAAAACCGCGCGGGTAAACTCCATTTCCAGGCCGCTAACTGGTGCTCGAAGAATCAGTCGACGCTGCCCAAGAGCATCACAGCAGCTGTCGGATCTACCGAATACTTGAAGTCGAGGCTCGAAACCGACAGATCCTGCCAACTCCGGTGCCGATTCAGCGCGGAGATTCTGTACGTGCGAAGCTCGTGGAGCCCGGGCTCCAACAGCAAGACATCGCAGACGCCGTAAGTTGGACGCGTCGCTCGCAGGTTGGCTGAGAGTTCGCGTAAGAAATAGCGGCTCTGGCGCGCCTGCCCAGGGTCGTACCAAGTTAGTGTTGTCCGCGTTGGTGTCCACCCAAGGTCACCTTCCCAACCTGCTGCAAGCTTGACAGGAACAACGCATCAAGCCGTGCCTCTAGCGTCACGATGGCGGAGTTGACTCTCATCTTGGCTATACCCCACCCGTCAGGCTATCCGTTGGGGTGAATATCACCCTAGTCGAAAGGACTATTGCGCACGTAGCCGCTTCGAGCAACTGTTTCAAAATTGCGAGAAATCGGCTTTCAAGCTCAGGAGAGGTGAAATGAGGCTTGTTAACTTGGCACTTGCACTTTGGCTGTTGGCGGCGTCAACTTCAACGCAGGCGCAGACCGCAACGTATGATTTCTCCGGATACACGACCAGTTGGAGTGGCCCTAACGCTGTGGCCGATGGAACTCCTGTAACCGGCAGCTTCACATTCGATTACACGCCCTCGTCTGGGACGACGACCAGCGGAACTATCGGGGACCCGGCGGGGTGGTCGATCAGGGCATTGACCGGCTCTTTCTACGGACCCCCGCCCGGCATACAACCGTTTTCCGATTCGTTTCAGGTGGGAGCGTTGACGTTTTCCAGTTCCCCAACCTCGTTTCAGAACTACCACGACGCGGTCGGGGTCCCTGGACTCTTCAATGGGTATACAGACGACGTTTATCAAAATGGTTCCTATTTCACCTCGCTTTTCGTATTCCAGAATTACGTTTCAGCTCCTACATATTCGGCGGCCGGTTTTCCGATCTTTCCACAGACAGTTGAAATCGGTCGCTTCGAATCCCTCGTCTACCCTACCGGTGCGATGACTGTGGGTGCCTTCAGAATAACGTCAGTCTCCCCTGTATCAGCCGTTCCAGAACCTTCGACATATATCGCAATGCTGATGGGACTCGGCATTTTAGGGCTCATCGGACTCCGACAAAAGAGCAAGGAGTCGGATTGCGTTCCGTTCGCCAAATTGCGCGCGTAAGGCGGGGCGTCCTCCGATTTCAGCAGACGCCCCTATTTGCCTGGCACGCAGAGAAGAATCGTCACCCAGCTCGCGCTGCGCGGACATCGCATCGAGCGCCACTGACCCTGGAACCTTTCGCGGCATCAGAGTACCGGCGCTGCGATCGGGCTTGCCATGAGCCTTTCGGCCCTCAATGCGATGACGGAATCCGGGAAATGGACCAAACATCCGGGCTTACCACTGATCCAAACATCGAATCGTCAATGCGTGTTTCCGGCCCCGCTCAAATATTCCCCGGACTGACTTCCACTCACGGCATCAGCATCAGCCAACGATGGCTTTGCGAGGGTGTCGACCTCGGCCTGGCGACGCGGCCCGATGAGCTCGGGTGCATTGACGACAAGGGCGAATTCATGATGGGCAACAAGCGCTATTGCTACCCGCCGACCGTCACGGATTACAGCAGCCGCTTCTCCTGATCTGCTGCGAAGGTCTTGAGGGGTGTAAAGGATGTGTCCGGTACAAACCGAAGTTCTTTGGTAGGCCGTGCGGGATTCGAACCCACGACCAACGGATTAAAAGTCCGCTGCTCTACCAGCTGAGCTAACGACCCAAAGCCCTCGATTGTATCGAGTCGCAGGTCGCACAGTCAAACCTGCGTGCCTGTTGCTCATTTCATCGATGCAAGGCGTTCTCGGGCGATGCCGGCGGCCTGGCTGTCGGGGTAGGTCAAGACCAGGGTCTCGAGCGTTTTGCGCGCGCTTTTCCTGTCGCCCATATCGGATTGCGAACTCGCGACGTTGAACATCGCATCGGCGGCTCGGGGGTCGTCCGGCCACGTTCTCAATACCACCTGCTGTGCCGCAATGGCCGACTTGAAATCGCGCTGAGCGTAATAACAGGCGCCGATGTAGTACTGCGCCGAGGGCAGGTAAACGGAGTTCGGATAGTCGCGGCTAAAGGCCAGAAACTGGTTCAGTGCGCCCTTGAAATCGCTGTTTTTGAACGAGGCCACCGCAGTTTCGTAGTTACGCGATTCGGCGGGATCGGCGGTGCCGGTGCGGCCATCGACGGTGACTGCCTGTGGCTCGAGCTTGCGCAGTCGCCCGTCAAGGTCGGTATAGAAATCCTTCTCGCGTTTTTCCTGCGTCGCGCTGGTGTTTTGCAGGAGCTCGATCTCGCCTCTGAGTTTTGCGTTGTCCTGGCGCAGCAGATCGATCTGATTGGCGAGATCGAGTTGCCCCGACTGGATGGTTTGCAAGCGGTTGTTGGTATCGCGCTGGTTGGCATCGACCTTGGCACGCAGATCGAGAATCGCCTTGCGCGCGTCGTCATCGTCAAACACGCCCGCATGCGCTGGCAGGCAAATCCCTGCGCAAACGGCGATCAGCGTGAGCGATGCGGTATTGCGATAGCGACGCGTCATTGCAACTCCAGATTACTGATAGACGATATCGGCACGGCGATTTTCCGCCCATGAGGCTTCGTCGTGGCCAAGCGCCTTGGGCTTTTCCTTGCCGAAACTTACAGCTTCCATCTGGTTGTCGGCGACTCCGACCAAGGACAGTGCCTTGCGGACGGCTTCGGCGCGTTTTTGGCCCAGGGCCAGATTGTATTCGCTGCCGCCGCGCTCGTCGGTATTGCCCTGAATGATGATGTGCGTTGTCGGGTGGGCCTGGAGATATCGGGCATGTGCGGCGATCAGGCCGCGATAGTCGTCTTTGACGACGAAGCTGTCGTAGTCAAAATAGACGCTGCGCTTGGCCAGCGGACTGTTCGGATTGTTGAGTTCGTCGACGTTGACCTGCGTGACAGCACGCGAATCGGTGTTCGCAGCCGGTGTCGACTGGTCGCTGACTGCAGGGCCGTTGTCGTTGAGCTTGACGCCCTGGCTGCAGGCACCAAGGACAAGCAAGGCAGTGCTAACGAAAATGATGCGAAATGCGTTCTTCATGATGTAAACCCCTTGTTGTTGTTGCCGATTAAGAAAAATTACTTGATGTAAGGTCCCCAGGTCGGCTCACGTACGTCGCCGCTCTGGTCACTGGTAATGCGTTGGTGCACGCGGTTATCTGCGGTGACTGCGGCCAGCACCCCGCGGCCGCCGAGTTGTGTCGCATAGATCAGCATCTTGCTGTTGGGGGCAAAGCTTGGCGACTCATCCTTGACGGTATCGGTGAGCTGGAGTTCCTGGCCGCTCTCCAGGTCCTGAACAAAAATCTGGAATTTGCCGCCGCGGCGCGAGACGAAGGCAAGCGTCTTGCCATCCGGGCTGATCCTCGGGCTGATGTTGTAGTCGCCCTTGAAGGTCACGCGCGTCGCATCGCCCCCTGCCACGTTCATGCGATAGATCTGCGGGCCACCGCCCCGGTCACTCGTAAAGTAGACCGACTGGCCATCGGGGGAAAAAAACGGTTCGGTATCAATCCCTGCTGATTGCGAGAAGCGCCTGAGTCCCGATCCGTCCACGCCCATCAGGTAAATCTGGCTATTGCCATCGCGCGAGAGCACCACAGCCAGCGTGCGGCCGTCGGGCGACCATGCAGGCGCGCTGTTGCTACCCTTGAAGTTGGCCACGGGAACGCGCTGGCCGGTGGTCACGGTATGCACGTAAATAACCGGTTTTCTGAGCTCGAACGACACATACGCGAGTTTCGTGCCATCGGGTGACCAAGCCGGCGAGATGATCGGCTCTTTTGACGCCAGCGCAGTCTGGAAATTCTGCCCGTCGGCATCGGCGATCTGCAGCAGGTAGCGGTTCTGGTTTTCGCGCACGACATAGGCGATGCGGGTCGAAAAAACGCCGCGCTCACCTGTTAACTTCTCATAGATGAAATCCGAGATGCGATGCGCCGTTAAGCGTAAATCGCGCGGGCTGTTGGCGGTCAACTCAAGTCCGCCCAGGCTCTGGCCCTTGACGTCGTCGTAGAGCTTAAAGCGCACCGTGGTGCGTCCATCTGCGGTTCGCGTTGCACTGCCGACCACGACCGCATCGGCACCGCGAGATTTCCAGGCGCCGGTATCGATCAGGTCAGCGTCACTTATCGGCGCAACGCCGGCATCGACGGTGCGAAACATGCCGCTATGGCTCAAGTCGTCGCGAACGATCTGCGGCAGGTCCTGCGGCGGCGTGGCGTCGCCTGCAAAATTGGCGATCGCGATCGGAATTTGCGTGCCGCCGACACCTTGGACGTCGACATGCAGCTGGGCGTTGGCAGCGGGAATGGCCAACGCCAGGAAGAGGGTCGCCAAGAATGGCGTTGCGATCGATCTCAGTGTGGTTTGGTTGGGCATCGGTGCATCGGTTGGTTGACGGTGCCGGACGTGGCCGGAGGTGTTTTTTGGTCAGTTGCTGCCGCTTTGGCCCTGATCGAAGAGCGAGTAACTCAGATTAAGCGTTGCAGGGACCTTTCCGTTGACATCCTTTGGCAAAGGCGAGGAGGCGTGGATGCCGCGCACGACGGCGTCGTCAAACGCGGCGATGCCGCTCGATTTATCGACTTCGAGGTCCCGCACCTCACCCGTTGGCAGCAGTTGGATGCGAATTGTCACGGTGGGGTTCCCCTGAACGCCCGCTGGCGGCGGGAAATTCGTGTGGGATTTGACGATTGCAGCGATGCGCCCGGCATATTTGTCGTCACCGCGCGGCCCGCCGGTGAAGGCTTGCGTCCCGGTCGAGGGGGCATGCGCCTGGTTTTGCAGCAGGGCCAGATCGCTCGGCGGCAACGGTTTGTCAGGCTTTTGCGGCTTGACGACCCTGGCCTGGGGTTCAGGTGCGGGGGCGGGGGGCGGGGGCGGCGCCTTGGGTGGAGGCGGTTTTTTCACCGGCTCGCGAATCAGGATGTCGGCCTCGGGCGGCGGCTCAGGCGGTGGCACGACCTTGATCGGTTGCGGCTCTACGACCGGCTGCGGCGGCGCAGGCGTGGGATCCGGAGGGGGCGCCGTGGCCTGTGGCGCGGCAATCTGGGGCAGGCTGCTCCACAACTCGGCCTCGACGGTGGCTGGCGCGCGCGATTGCCAATTGAGTCCGAAAAAAAGGAACACGAAGAGGAGCAGGTGCATGGCGAGCGCGAGCATCACCGCGGGCAGTTTCTTGCCTGCCGGCGGGATCACATAGGGTCGAAGGAGATCGCTGCTCATCTTGCCTGCATGTCTTCGCCTGATTCGCTAGCTTTGCGCTGCCTTGACGGAAAGGCCGACGCGCTTGACACCGTTTGACTGCAGCGCATCCATGACCTTGAGCACGGCGTCGTACTGAACGGTCTTGTCCGCCGCGATAATCACCGGCGGCGGACTGGCAGGATTGGCGCTTTGTCGCGCCAAAATGATCGGAACGAGCTCGCTCGCCGATGAAATCGACTGTTCAAGCGGTGATTTCGGATCGCGGATGCGCACCGTCATGGTCTTGTCGGCCTTGATCACGACTTCGATCAAGGTCGGTGGTGCGTTCGAGGCCTTGGTCATGGTCGGCAAGTCGACGGCGCCTGGCGTGACCAGGGGCGCTGTCACCATGAAGATGACGAGCAGCACCAGCATGACGTCGATGTAGGGCACGACGTTGATTTCCGACATCGAGCGTCGGCTGCGACCGCCGCGCATCGATGAGCCGCGTTGGATGCTTGCCATCAGCGTGCCTGACGCAACAGGATGTTCGAGAACTCTTCGATGAAGCTCTCAAAGCGGATCGCGAGCCGATCGGTCTCGTGCACGAAGCGGTTGTAGGCAACGACCGCCGGAATCGCTGCGAAAAGGCCAATCGCAGTGGCCACCAGCGCTTCGGCGATACCGGGTGCGACATGCGCAAGCGTTGCCTGCTGCACGTTGGCCAGACCGCGAAAGGCGTTCATGATGCCCCACACGGTGCCAAGCAGGCCGACATAGGGGCTCACCGAGCCTGCCGAGGCCAGAAACGAAAGGTGCGCTTCGAGGGCGTCCATCTCGCGCTGATAGGCCGCGCGCATGGCCCGCCTTGCCCCGTCCAGAAGCGCGCTCGCATCGACATGCTGCGCGCGGGCCTTCATGAATTCGCGCATGCCTGCCTCGAAAATGCGCCCCAGGGCGCCAATCCGGCTGCGCTGGCTCTGGGCGCGGGCGTAGAGGTCGTTCAGGTCCCCGCCAGACCAGAAATCCTCTTCAAAGTGCTCGGTTTGGGCCTTGGCCGCGCGAATCTCGAAGAGCTTGCGGAAAATGTAGGTCCAGCTCATGAGGGAGACGAAGGCAAGAAGCGCAAGCACGAGTTGTACAAACAGGCTGGCGCCAGTCACAAGCGAGACAACGGACAAGTCGGAAGTTAAATTCATTGGCTCAGATCAGGGGTTCAGTGCGGCGCGGACATGGTCGGGAATCGGGGTCACCCGAAAGGCGGTGCAATCGACGCACCCCACTTTGATGGTGCTGGTTGCAAGGAGTTCGGGCGCGGCAGCGGTATCGCGCCAGGCCTCCTGGTTAAAGAGGACAGCCACTCGCCCCAAGCGCGCAATGCGCGAGGAGATCCTTAACAGATCGTCCAGCCGGGCCGGCGCGCGAAAGTCTACGCTGGTTTCGCGAACGACAAACATGACGCCATATCTTGCCGTCAGATCGTGTTGGGAAATGCCCGCGCTGCGCAGCCATTCGGTGCGCGCGCGCTCGAAAAATCGCAGGTAGTTGGCGTAGAACACCACACCCCCGGCATCGGTGTCTTCGTAGTAGACGCGGACCGGAAATTCAAAGGCTTCAGCCATTCTCAACGGAGCGCATGGCTCGGTACGGCATGATTTCGGACCCGGCATTGCCGGGCGCTCCTGTGCTGACAACGGTTATGAGCGAGCCGGGGTTGACGGCAATGGCCCTAGGAATTGCTAAAAAGGTCGTTCGGGCCGCCTTGAGGCGCAGTCAATCCGAAGTGCTGGTAGGCCGCGGCTGTTGCAATGCGCCCGCGCAGCGTGCGTTGCAGGTAGCCTTGCTGGATAAGATAGGGCTCGAGCACGTCCTCGATGGTATCGCGCTCCTCGCCAATGGCAGCAGCCAGGTTGTCAAGGCCCACCGGGCCGCCGTTAAAGCGCAGCAGCACGGCCTCGAGCAGCTTCCTGTCCATGACGTCAAATCCCATCGGATCGACGTCAAGCATCGATAGCGCCGCATCGGCGACTTTTGCGCTGATCACGCCATCGCCTTTGACCTGGGCAAAATCGCGTACGCGCCGCAACAGCCGGTTGGCAATGCGCGGCGTGCCGCGTGAACGCCTGGCAATCTCGAGCGCACCGTCGGCTTCGAGCGAGACTTCCAAAAGCCGCGCCGAACGCGTCACGATGCGGCTGATTTCCTCGGCGCTGTAGAACTCGAGCCTGGCGACGATGCCAAAGCGATCGCGAAGCGGATTGGTCAGCATGCCGGCACGCGTTGTCGCGCCAATCAGCGTAAACGGTTGCAAGTCAAGCTTGACGCTGCGCGCCGAGGGGCCTTCACCGATCATGATGTCGATCTGGAAATCTTCCAAAGCGGGGTAGAGAATCTCTTCGACGACGGGCGAGAGACGATGGATTTCGTCGATGAAAAGCACGTCACGCGCTTCGAGATTGGTCAGAAGCGCCGCAAGATCCCCGGCGCGCTCGAGCACGGGCCCCGAGGTCTGCCTGAGATTGACGCCCATCTCGCGCGCGACGATATGGGCAAGCGTGGTCTTGCCAAGGCCAGGTGGCCCAAACAGAAGGACGTGGTCGAGCGCTTCGCTGCGCTGCCTTGCGGCCGACACGAAAATATTCAACTGCTCGCGGATCTTGACCTGGCCGACATACTCGTCGAGCACGCGTGGCCGCAAGGCACGCTCGACCACCTCTTCGGCAGGCGATACCGTCTTGGGTGCGATCAGCCGGTCAGTTTCGATCACGTCATTGGCCCTCTAGCGCGCGAGAATCTTCAAGGCACTGCGAATGCCATCGGACACCGAGATGCCAGGCTCCAGCCCCTTGACCGCCTGCAGGGCTTCGCGTTCGGAATACCCCAGGGCGGTCAGCGCCTTTAAGACATCGCCCGAGGATTCGCCGGCAATCGATGCGCCGGGCAGCGCAGCGCCGAGCTTGCCCTTGAGCTCGAGCAGCAATCTTTCCGCCGTTTTCTTGCCGATGCCTGGCACCTGCGTGAGCCGGTGCGGCTCTTGCAGCGTGACCACTTCGGCAAGGTCATTCACCGATAACCCCGACAGCACCGACAGGGCGGTACGCGGGCCGACGCCCGCGATCTTCACCAGTTCGCGAAACGCCGCACGTTCGGCAGCGCTTGCAAAACCGTAGAGCAGCTGGGCATCTTCGCGCACGACCAGGTGCGTGAGCAGGGTCACTTTTTCGCCAAGGCCAGGCAGGTTATAGAAGGTGCTCATCGGCACGTCGACCTCATAGCCGACACCACCGCAATCGATCACCACCTGCGGCGGATTCTTCTCGAGCAAGGACCCGGCGATGCGGCCGATCATCGCGCTAGGCGATCTGCTTGAGCATCGTATCTGCGTCGCTCACTTCGAACTTGCCCGGTGCCTCGAGGTTCAATGACTGCACCTTGCCGTCCTTCAGGAGCATCGAGTAGCGCTGCGAGCGGATGCCCATGCCGCGCTCGGTGAGATCAAATTCGAGACCGAGCGCTTTGGTCCACGTGGCCGAGCCGTCGGCCATCATGCGTATCTTGCCGGCACTGCCGGTTTCGCGGCCCCAGGCGCCCATGACGAACGGATCATTGACCGAGACACACCATATTTCGTCGACACCCTTGTCGTGCAAGTCCTTGGCGTGCTCGATATAGCCTGGCACGTGCTTGGCCGAGCAGGTCGGTGTGAAAGCGCCTGGCAGGCCGAACACGGCGATTGTCTTGCCGCGCGTGAGTTCACTGACCTTAAACGAATTGGGTCCGAGCGTGCAGCCGTTGCCTTCGACTTCAATGAATTCGGATAACGCCCCATCGGGCACGGTGTCGCCAACCTTGATCATCGGATGTTCTCCTTGTAAAGATCGCCCAATGATACGCGAGCCGGGCACTTCCCGAGGCGGGGCTAGCCGATGATGCGGCCGCGTTTTAGGCGCAGCGCGCCGCCCTTGGGCAGGCCTGTGGCCGATGCAAGACTCGAAAATCCTGCGCTCGAATGCGCGTGGCAGATGGCGCAGGCGAGCGCATCGGCGGCATCGGTGCCCGGCGGCCCAGGCAGTGCCAGGAGCCGCTGCACCATGGCCTGGACCTGGCTCTTGTCGGCCTTGCCCTTGCCCACCGTGGCCTGCTTGGTTTGCAGCGCCGTGTATTCGGCAACAGGCAGCCCGTGCTGCACCAGTGCTGCGATGGCAGCACCGCGCGCCTGGCCCAGGAGCAGCGTCGATTGCGGATTGACGTTGACGAAGACCTTTTCGATCGCGCATTCATCAGGCCGGTGCAAGGCGATGACTTCGGAGAGGCCTTCGAGGATGGCCTTCAGGCGCTCGGGCAGGCTTGACAGCGGCGTCCTGATGACGCCGCTCGTGATGTAGGAAAGGCGGCTGCCGGACTGCCGGATGACGCCAAAGCCGGTTACGCGCAACCCAGGGTCGATACCCAGAATGATCATGCCCCGGCCATTGAGAAAAGAGACAGGCTATCACCCCCGCGGGCGCGTGTGGGCCGGCTAGTGTCGAAAGTGGCGATGACCGGTCAGGACCATGGCAATGCCGCGTTCGTTGGCAGCGGCAATGACTTCTGCATCGCGCATGCTGCCGCCAGGCTGGATGACCGACGTGGCGCCGGCATCGATGACGACGTCAAGGCCGTCGCGGAACGGAAAAAAGGCGTCAGAGGCGACAGCCGAGCCGGCCAGGGCAAGGCCAGCGTGCTCGGCCTTGATCGCGGCAATGCGCGAGGAATCAACCCGGCTCATTTGCCCCGCTCCGACACCAAGGGTCATGCCATCGCGGCAAAAGACAATGGCGTTGGACTTGACGAACTTGGCAACCCGCCAGGCAAACAGCATGTCGGCCAACTGTTCATCGCTGGGTTGCGTCGTGGTGACGACCTTCAGCTCGGCCTTGTTGACCGGGAAGAGGTCGGCGTCTTGCACCAGAAGGCCGCCGCCGATGCGCTTGAAATCAAGGCCTGGCGGGGTTTTGGCCAGGGCAATCTCAAGCAGGCGCACCTTGTCACGGGCTGCAAACACCGTGCGCGCAGCCGGCGTGAAGGCCGGTGCGATCACGACTTCGGCAAATTGCCTCGCGATGGCAACTGCGGCCGCTTCGTCAATTTCGCAGTTCAGCGCGATGATGCCGCCAAAGGCCGAGGTCGGGTCGGTGCTCAAGGCGCGCAGATAGGCTTTCTCGGCCGAGGGGCCAAGTGCCACGCCGCACGGGTTGGCATGCTTGACGATGACGCACGCGCTCGAATCAAGGGACTTGACGCATTCCCACGCGGCATCGGCGTCAGCCAGGTTGTTATACGAGAGCTCCTTGCCCTGCAGTTGCGTGAAGGTTGCGAGCGATCCGGCGACGGGCTTGAGCTCGCGGTAAAACGCCGCTGCCTGATGGGGATTCTCGCCATAGCGCAGTTCGAGCGCCTTGGCGAAGTGCAAATTGAGGGTGCCGGAAAAAGGCCTGCGCTGATCGCTGTCGTCAAGCGAGGTCAGGTAGTTGGTGATCGCGCCGTCGTACTGCGCCGTGTGCGCGAAGACTTTCTTGGCAAGAGCAAAACGCGTCTTGGCGGTGACTGAGCCGCTGGCCTTGATTTCTTCGAGCACCGTTGCATAGTCGGCGGGATCGACGACGACGGCGACGCCGCCGTAGTTCTTGGCCGCCGCACGCAGCATGGCAGGCCCGCCGATGTCGATGTTTTCGATGGCTTCCTCAAGACTCGCATCAAGTCGTGCCACCGTTGCCGCAAAGGGGTAGAGGTTGACCACCAGCAGATCGATGGTTGGAATATCGTGCTTGACGAGGGCAGCGACATGTTCGGCGTCGTCCCGCCGCGCCAGAAGTCCGCCGTGAATGCGCGGGTGCAGCGTCTTGACGCGGCCATCGAGCATCTCGGGAAAGCCGGTGTAATCGGCGACCTCGGTGACTTCGATGCCGGCTTCGGCGATAAGTCGTGCCGTGCCTCCGGTTGACAGCAGCTGGATGCCAAGCGCGCGCAGCGCACGCGCGAGATCGACGATGCCGGTCTTGTCCGAAACACTCAGGAGCGCCTGTTTGACGTTAGCTGTCATGATCCACATTCAGATTGCGGCAGCTCAACTTGCGCCGCCTTCGAGCAAGCGGTCGCAGCGACCGCGAAGAGGGCCCTAGAGCAGGCCGTGCAGCTGGAGTTTCTTGCGCAAGGTGTTGCGATTGATGCCAAGGATGCCCGCTGCAATCGACTGGTTGCCTGCAGCCTGCTCCATTGCGACCTCGAGCACCGGCCGCTCAACCGTTAGCATCACCATCTCGTAGACGTTATGCGCGGTCTCGCCTTCGAGATCGCGAAAATACTTGTCAAGGCTGCGTCGCACGCATTCTTCGATCGATTGTTTGCTCATGCGGCAAGTTGCTCCTTGATGTCGCCTACAGGCAAAGGCAAAGACGGATCGCCAAGCCTGGCGAAAAACTGATCGACCGCCTCAGCCTGGCTGCGACAATCCTCGAGTTGATTCATGCGTGCACGAAACGCTGCCCCCTGGGGCAGGTCGTGGACGTACCAGCCGATATGTTTCCTTGCGCTTCTGACGCCTATCCATTCGCCGTAGAAGCGGTAATGTTCCTGCAGGTGCTCAAGCAGAAGTTCGCGCACTTCTCCAATCGTTGGCAAAGGGCCAACGACACCGGTCTCGAGATAGGTCGCGATCTGGCGAAAGAGCCATGGACGCCCGAGCGCGGCGCGGCCGATCATGACGGCATCAGCGCCGGTGTGCGCTAACACCCTTGCGGCCTTTTCGGGGCAGTCGATGTCACCGTTGGCCACCACCGGGATGCGTGCGGCCGCCTTGACCCTGGCGATGGTTTCGTACTCGGCCTCGCCGTTGAACTGATCGGCGCGCGTGCGTCCGTGCAGCGTCAGCATGGCGATGCCCTCGGCTTCTGCAATGGCGGCAATGCGCGTGGCGTTGCGCAGCACGCGCGTCGGGCCGGTGCGAAATTTGAGCGTGACCGGGACATCCCCTTCGTCGCGCGCGGCGGCGACCACCGCGCTGATCATGCGTGCCACCAGCAATTCGTCAGAAAGGAGCGCGGAGCCCGCCTGCAGCTGGCAGACTTTTTTTGCCGGACAGCCCATGTTGATATCGATGATGGCAGCGCCGCGCTGGATGTTGTAGCGCGCGGCTTCTGCCATGAGATTGACGTCGCCCCCGGCGATCTGGACAACAATCGGGGCCTCTTCGCCCTGGTGGTCGAGGCGTCGCGCGGTTTTTTCCGAGGCCCAGACTCTGGGATTGCTCGCCGCCATTTCCGAGACCACGTAGCCCGCACCCAACCGCCTGCACAGCTTGCGATACGGCCGGTCTGTCACGCCCGCCATGGGCGCGGCGAAGACATTGTTGGGAAGTTGAAATTGAGCGAGGCGCACGACACGATGCAAGATTGCGCGGTGCCATGCTGACACCGCCAGGGAGCGTTATTCTAGGACAAGAGATCGTCCAACACACGTCAAAAATTCTCATCGGGCGCAACTGCAACAGGTTTCCCGAAAAAAAGTTGATCTTGCGCCTAGCGTTGTCCGTTCATCATGTGGCGCGCGAGCGGATGACGCAGTGCAGGAACGACGTCAAGAAGCGCCAGCGCCGCGCCGCGCAAGGGGCGCAGTGGCCAAAGCGGGGTCGCAAAGACGCGCGAGAGCAGGTCTGTGACGCCGATCGTTGCGTGCCGATCGCGGCGGCGTTGCACGAGAAAGTCGCTCTCGGCTTTGGCGGGATCATCGAAATTGCGGGCAATCGCTGCGCCAACACAAAACGCGTCACGCAGGCCGAGATTGAACCCCTGTCCTGCGACAGGATGAAGTGCCTGCGCGGCGTTGCCGATCGCGAACTCGCGCAGTTTTGGTGCATTTTGCGCAACCTGCAAGCCAAGGGGCACGCTCGAGCGTGCGCGAATCGACGTAAATTTCCCGAGACGATCGCCAAACATGTCATGGAGCTCGCCAAGCAGGGCGGCATCGGCAAGTGCCATGCGCCGCTCGGTCTCTTCGGGCCTTGCGCACCAGACAAGCGCATAGCCGTTTTTTGCCGGCAACAGCGCAAGCGGCCCCTCGCGCGTAAAGCGCTCGAAGGCGGTGTAAGCGAGTGGCCGCTCACACGTGACCAGTGCAGACAACGCATGCTGCTCGTAGTCGCGGCTTTTTTGCGCAGGCTGGCCTTCGGGCTGTCCTTCCGCGTGGATGACGTAGTCGACGTCAATCGACCCTCCGTCAGACAGAGCGACGTGGCAGCCGTCACCCTCCAGTTTGCAGTGTTCGATGCGCACGTTTGTGCGCACTTCAACCGGCAGTGCGCGCGCGCGTTCGATGAGCATCGTCGCCAGTGCGCGATAGGGGATGACATAGCCCAAGGCGTCGATGCCGTAGTCGCTGGCCTTAAGCAGGGTGCGCCCGAATGCCAGGCGTTCGGAGACGTGAATCTGCCTGATCGCTGCCGCCTCCTCGCCGTTCCACGCGCCGAGGCGTTCGAGCAGCACCCGGCTGCCGTGCGAGACGGCGAGCATGCGCGTGTCAAGACTGGGGCTCGCGCGCATGGGACGGGAATCGAGCACGACGATGGCCACGCTGTCTGCGAGTCGCAGCGACAGGGCGGCAGCGCACGCGGCGCCCACCGGGCCGAAACCCGAGATCAGAACCGTCCTTGCACGAGGCGCGCGTGCGGGCATCTTTGTCATCGCGGCGGCACCGGGCTTGCTCTGCTTGTCGCCTGGCGATGCAAGCGCTCGTTGAGCATGCCAAGTTCATCGGCCGTGCCAACGTTGTGCCACACGCCGCTGTAATGCTCGCCGGTCACGCGCTGGCCTCCGAGAAAGCGGTAGATCCAGGGAAACAGCTTTAACGGCTCGCCGCGCGATAGGCCGGAAAAAAGGCGCGGATGAAATACGCCAATGTTGGCGTAGGTCAGGTGCGGCCCGTCGACGGTGATGCTGCCGTCTTTTAGCCCCATGTCGCCTTGTGGGTGGTAGGCAGGATTGTCGGTCAGGACCAGATGCGCAGAGCGCCTTGGATAGTCGCTTGCAATCGCGCTGCCGATCGCCTGCAGCTGCTGATAGGGGTAGGTCGTGTAGATATCGCCGCTGACGAGGACGAACGGTTGATCACCGAGCATGCGCAGGGCCTGGACGATACCCCCAAGCGCCTCGAGCGGCTCGGCCTCGGGCGAATAGGTGATGCGGGCGTTGAACTGCCTGCCGTCGATCAGCTGACGCTCGATCATCTGGCCCAGGTGCGAATGATTGATCACGATTTCGCGAAAACCCGCAGCCACGAGGCGCTCGATCTGCCACACGATGAGGCTCTTGCCGCCGACCTCGAGCAGGACCTTGGGCCGACCGTTGGTCAAGGGCCGCATGCGCATGCCGCGGCCGGCAGCAAGGATCATGGCGCGCATCAGAACGTGTACCCCGCGTGTCTTGCATGGCCTTCGCTGCGGTCGAGCAGTTTCAACAGCGGCGCTGCGATGCGATAGCGCGCGCATACACCGCGGACGTAGCGCGAGACCAGCGCCAGGTCGGCGAGGTAGCCGTGCTTGCCGTCGCGATGCGACAGGCGCGCGAAGATGCCGAGCACTTTCAGATGTCTTTGCAGACCCATCAACTCGAATCCCTGCCAGAAATCGGCGAAGTCGCCAGGAACGCCCAGACCCAGTGCGCGTGCCTTTTCCCAGTAGCGCACGGCCCAGTCAAGGATCTGTTCTTCCGGCCACTCGATATAGGCGTCGCGCAAAAGCGATACCAGGTCATAGGTGATCGGGCCAAGCACAGCGTCCTGGAAATCCAGCACCCCCGGGTTACCGTGGCGCCGCGTGTCGTCGATCACCATCAGATTGCGACTATGGTAATCGCGATGCACGGCGACCTGCGCTTGCGACTGGGCGTTTTCAACCAGTCGCTCGAAAAGTTCGGCGAGCATGTCACGTTCGGCCCGCGAGGGATCGACGCCGAGGTGGCGCAGCAGGTACCAGTCGATGAATAGCGTCATTTCGCGCAGCAGCAGCGCCCGGTCGTAGGCAGGCAGTTGCGCGCCATCGGCGCGCGACTGCAATTGCAATAACGCCTTGATCGCGTCGTTCATCAGCGCCGGCGCGTTATTCCTGGCATTGTTATCAAGGCTCAGGAGATACGTCGTGTCGCCCAGATCGGAGAGCACGAGGAATCCCTCGGCAAGATTGGCGCCGAGGATTTCGGGCACCGAGATGTGGGCAGCTTCAAAAAGCGCAGCAACGGCGACAAACGGCTGGCAATCCTCGAATTCAGGCGGCGCGTCCATGACGATCAGACTGCCGTGGGCATCCGAAGGGATGCGGAAGTAGCGTCGAAAACTGGCATCGCTTGACGCCGCGACCACGTCATCAAGCGCCAGGTGAAACCCTGGCAAGCTATTCACCCATTTGACGAGCGCCTCTTTCCGCCCGCTATTTTCTGTGACCGGCATCTGGGGGGTATCAAGGCTGAACGATACGCAAGCCGCGAGCGGATTTCGTCGCGGCCAAAAATCGATGCCCTATAATAGCCGATTGCCAGAGCCATGCGGCGCGCGTCGCGCCACAATACGATGCGCGAGAGGGAGTCGGGTCTAATGGGGGGCAGTGCGGGCGCTCATCTGCGCATGACGCGCATCGCATTTGCGCTCTGGCTTTTCGGCTCGCTTGCCGACCCTTCCCTTTGCCGCGCGCAGGACGGCCTGCAGCTGCGCTCCCAGGACATCCTGATCCCGCCTTTACAAAAAAACGGCGACGAGGCGACACCGACGTTTGGCATCGGCGACCAAGTGTTCGGCACCAATGATGTCGACACGACCCTGGTTGGCCATGCCGAGCTGAGGCGGGCAAGCGGCATCATCAAGGGCGACTACATTCATTATGACCAGGTGTCAGACGAACTGTTCGCAAGCGGCTCGGTACGCCTGTACCGCGATGACAACACCTACACCGGCCCGGAATTGCGCCTGCGCCTTGATGACTACCAGGGATTTTTCGTCGCGCCCAACTATTACCTGTGGAGCAACCAGGGCCGTGGATTTGCAGATCGCATCAATTTCCTGAGTCGCCAGCAATCGGTTTTGATCGAGCCGATCTATACCACCTGTCCGCCTGGCGACTACGAGTGGTACATGACCGCCAACCAGATGGAGCTCGATCAGGGCACGGGCGAGGGCGTTGGCCACAACGCCACGGTGTACTTCCAGGGGGTGCCGATCCTGACCTCGCCGTACCTGACGTTCCCGCTCAACAACGACAGGCGCAGCGGCTTTTTGCCGCCGACGATGAGCGCCACTTCGACAAGCGGCTTTGAGTTCTTGCTCCCGTACTACTGGAACATCGCGCCCAACCGCGACCTGACGATCTACAACAACTTCCTCTCGCGTCGCGGTCTGCAAGAAGCCGGCGACTTCCGCTTTATCGAGCCGCATGATATCGGCGATATCCGCATCGAGGCGCTTGACGACCGCGAAGCGGGTTACGGGCGCTATTCGCTGCTCGTGCAAAACCTGTGGACGGGCAGCGGTGCGCTCGCCGGGTTCTCGAGCTACATCAATTTCCAGAAGGTTTCTGACGCCAATTATTTTGTCGATTTCTCGCGCAATCTGGCTGCCTCCTCGACGCGCGAGTTGCCGCGCGATCTTGAATTGTCATACGGCTCGACCTACTGGACGCTGACTGCGCGCGTGTTGCGCTACCAGACGCTGGAGTTGCCCGATTCGCCGATTGCCGTGCCCTACGACAAGGTGCCTGAATTCGAACTGCACGCAGCCAAGCTCGATTACGGCGGCTTTGACTTCAGCCTGACTGGATTTGCCACCCGATTTGAGACGGTCGGCGCCGTTGGCGGCCAGCGCGTGGTGTTCAATCCGAGTGTGTCCTATCCGCTTGTCGGTCCGGGCTGGTTCATCACGCCCAAGGCATCCTATAACTTCACCAGCTATGCCCTGACCGACCAGAGCCCGGCGTTGCCCAACTCGTTTGACCGCTCGGTGCCGGCAGTCAGCGTCGATGCCGGCCTCATCTTCGAGCGCGATGCGACCATTTTCGGTGACGATTACCTGCAAACGCTTGAGCCGCGAGCCTTTTATGTCTACCGGCCGTATCGCAATCAGAGCCAGTTCCCGGATTTCGACAGCGCGGTTCCGGAATTCAATTTTTCACAACTTTTCGCCGAAAATGCGTTCACCGGGTATGACCGGCTGGCTGACGAAAACCAGATCACCACGGCGCTGACCACGCGCTTGCTCAATCCGGCTACGGGTGCCGAACTGTTTCGCGCCGCAATCGGCTCAAGGCTGTACCTGAGTGACCAGAATGTCACCGTGCCCGGCGTTACCAACTCGCTCTTGCCCTACGCCTCGCTTGCGCCAAGCCAGCCGGTGAATGCCGGCCAGGCCGACCTTTTGGCGCTGGCCAGCGGCCAGGTCACGCCGCAGGTGGCCGTCGATGTCGCCCTTGACTACAGCCCTGAGGCCGGTGGCACGCAGACTTCCAACATCGGCGCGCGCTGGATCCCTGGCGAGAACAAGGAACTTGGCATTGACTATCGCTACCTAAGGGGACAGTTTGACCAGTTCGACTTCACCGGGCAGTATCCCTTGTCGGCCGGCTGGTATGGCGTCGGTCGGGTAAACTACTCGGCTCGCGACCGGCAACTGGTCGAAGTGTTGGCTGGTCTTGAATACCGCGGCTGCTGCTGGGTTCTGCGTTTTGCCGCGCAACGTTTCCTGACCGGAGTGTCGACGTCGACGACGACATTGTTCTTCCAGCTCGAATTGAACGGTTTTTCGCAAATCGGCGCCAATCCACTGGAGCAGCTCAGGCACAACATTCCGGGCTATCCGCGGGTCCTGGCGCCGACGGTTGAAGAATCACCTTACGATCACTATGAGTAGACGAGCATGAAGCACCTATTTTCCGGATTTCTCCTTGTTGCCCTCGTCAGCACAACGCCCGATGCCTTGATGGCGCAAACGCAATTGACCAAGACGCTATCGGCCCCGGCGTCAAATTCGTCGCCGGTGGCTGATGAAATCGTCGCCATCGTGAATAACGAGGTCATCACCCGCAACGAGTTGCGCGCTCGCGTCAATGCGGTCGAGCGCGGATTGCAGCGCCAGGGCACCGCCTTGCCCCCGGTAGATGTGCTCAATCGCCAGGTCCTTGACCGGCTCATTGACGAGCGCGCGCAGCTGCAGGAGGCGCGTGAAGAAGGCATTCGCGTCGACGATTTTGCGGTCGACCGCTCGATCGCCTCGATGGCCCAGCAAAGCAAGGTGTCGCTTGCGGCCTTTCACGATCGCGTCGTTGCCGATGGCACGTCCTATTACGCCTTCCGGGAGGACGTGCGCAACGAAATCATCATGAACCGGCTGCGCGAGCGCGAGGTCGACAGCAACATCCAGGTCAGTGAAGGCGAAATCGACAACTTCCTTGCGCTTCAGGGCGGCGGCACGCCAGGCAGCCAGGAACTCGACATCGCCCAGATTCTGATCAGAACGCCCGAGCAGGCCTCCTCCGAGCAGATCGAGGCGGCCCGTGCCAAGGCCGACGAGGTCTACAAGCAAGCCACCTCGGGCTCCGACTTCACCAAGCTTGCCGTGACCTATTCCAACGCCCCTGACGCACTGACCGGTGGTGATCTGGGTTGGCGCCCGGCCGAGCGCTATCCGCAGGTGTTCGTCGATGCTGTTTCAGCGCTTAGCATTGGCGATGTCTCAAAGCCCGTGAAAAGCCCCAACGGATTTCACGTGCTCAAGCTGATCGGCAAGCGCAACGCGGCGTTGGGCAAGAACCTCAACATCGCGCCGGTCATGCAAACGCACGCGCGCCATATCCTGATTCGCGTCAACGAAGTCACGACCGAAGCGCAGGCCAAGGCGCGGCTCATGGAGATCAAGCAGCGCATCGAGTCGGGCAAGGCCAAATTCGAGGACATGGCGAGGACGTATTCGGCTGACGGCTCATCAAGCAAGGGTGGCGATCTGGGCGAGATTTTCCCGGGCGATACCGTGCCTGAATTCGAGCGCGCCATGAACTCGCTCAAGGTCGGCGAAATCAGTGATCCGGTGGAGACGCAATTTGGCGTGCACCTGATCCAGGTGCTCGGCCGGCGCATGCAGGACGTGCCGGAAGAACGGGTGCGCCTGCTCGCGCGCCAGGCGATTCACGATCGCAAGCTCGATGAGGCCTACCAGGACTGGGTGCGCAGCGTGCGTGACGAGGCTTACGTGGAAATTCGCCTGCTCGACAGCCACGCCTAACGGGTATGGTCGAGCGCGCGCGTCCGCGCATCGCAATTACCACTGGCGAGCCGGCCGGCATCGGCCCTGAAATATCGGTCGCGGCATTTTGCGCCACGGCGTTGCTTGCGCGTTGTCGACCGGTCCTGATTGGCGACTTCGACCTGCTTGTCAAGCGTGCTTTGGGTCGCATCGAACTGATAGCCTACGGGCGCGATGTCGAACCGAAGTCGGGCGCACTCGAAGTCATTGATGTTCCTCTCGCAAGCGCAAGCACACCTGGGATCCTTGAAGGCGCCAATGTGCCCGCCGTGCTCAGGATGCTCGATATTGCCATCGATGGCGCGGCTAGCGGCGAATTTGCTGCCGTCGTCACGGCGCCCTTGCAAAAGAGCGTGATCAATCAGGCCGGCATCGCATTTTCCGGACATACCGAGTACTTCGCCCAACGTCTTGGCGTAGCGCACGTGGTGATGATGCTTGCAGGCGGCGGCATGCGCGTCGCGCTTGCCACCACGCATCTGGCGCTCTCCGATGTTCCGGCCGCCATCACGCAGGCGTCGCTCGAGCGCACGCTGCGCATTCTGTTGCACGATCTCGTCGCCTGGTTTGGCATTTCCGACCCGCGTGTTCTCGTCGCCGGACTTAATCCGCATGCCGGCGAGTCGGGCGTTCTTGGCAGGGAAGAAATCGAAGTCATCACGCCCGTCATCGACCGGCTGCAGGAGGAAGGCTTCAGCGTCAGGGGTCCGTTGCCTGCGGATACGCTGTTTCAGCAGAAATATCTGGCCGGCTGTGATGCCGTGCTGGCCATGTATCACGACCAGGGCCTGCCCACCCTCAAATACGCAAGCTTTGGAAAAGGGGTTAACGTCACGCTCGGCCTTCCGATCATCCGCACCTCGGTTGATCACGGCACGGCGCTTGACCTCGCCGCATCGGGCAAGGCCGATGCCGGCAGCATGCGTGCTGCCATCGAATTCGCGCTTGAGATGCACTTCGCGCGGGCACAGGCGGCGTGAAGCACGTCGCAAGAAAGCGTTTCGGGCAGAATTTTCTTGTCGACCGAAGCGTGATTGACGCCATCGTGGCTGCGATCGGCCTTGACGGGAAGGACTGCGTCGTGGAAATCGGCCCGGGCCTTGGCGCACTGACCGGACCGCTCATCGAGGCCCGCGCCGCGGCGGGTGGCAGCCCCTTGCACGTGGTTGAGCTCGACCGCGATCTGGCGGGGCGCATGGCGCGAGGCGAGATGCAAGGGCGCATCGTGCTGCACCAGGCAGACGCCCTTGGATTCGATTTCGCCGCATTGTGCAAGGAGGGCGAGAAGCTGCGCCTGATCGGCAATCTTCCCTACAATATTTCCTCGCCGCTGTTGTTCTTCCTGATCGGCTTTGCACCTCGGGTGCGCGACCAGCATTTCATGTTGCAGCGGGAGGTCATCGAGCGCATGACGGCATCTGCAGGCGACAGCGCGTTTGGCCGGCTTTCGGTCATGCTCCAGGTCCACTATCGCATGGAGCACCTGTTTGATGTCGCGCCCGAGTCATTTGAGCCGGCACCGAGGGTCGTCTCTTCCGTGGTGCGCATGACGCCCGACTCGACGCTGGCCTCGCGCATTGTCGATCACGACATTTTCGCAAGCGTCGTCAAGAAAGCCTTTTCCCAGCGGCGCAAAATGCTGCGCAATACACTTGAGCGCCATGCCTTGATGGTCGGTCTCGAAGAAGCCGGCATCGCGCCTACGGCGCGCGCCGAGGATATCAGCGCGGTGGCCTACGTCGACTACGCCAACCGCATTGCCGCCTATGCCAAAGCGTCCGGACGTTCGATCAGTTCGATCTTGTAGCCGTCGGGATCCTCGACGAAGGCGATGACCGTGCTGCCGCCCTTGACCGGGCCCGGTTCGCGCGTGATCTTGGCGCCTTGCTTGCGAATCGAATCGCAGGTGGCGTAGATATCGTCGACGCGCAATGCGACGTGACCATAGGCACTGCCAAGGTCATAGTGATCGACGCCATAGTTGTAGGTCAATTCGAGTTCGGCCTCGCCACCCGCATTGCCCGCGCCATAGCCCACAAAGGCGAGGGTGTATTTCTGTTCTGGCCGGTCGTTGGTCCGCAGCAGCTGCATGCCAAGCGCCTGGGTGTAGAAGTCAATCGAGCGCTTGAGGTCACCCACGCGCAACATGGTATGGAGCATTTTCATTTAAGTTGTCCTTGATGGTGACGGGTTGAGCACGCGACTAGAGGACCGGCAAGAGCTCTGCGGGCGGCTCGGCCAGATGGGCACGGGCGCTCTCAAATCCCGGCAGGATCTCACCCACCGTCTGCCAAAAGCGTGGCCCGTGATTCATTTCCCGCAGATGGGCAAGCTCATGGGCCACGACATAGTCAATCGATGACATCGGAAAGTGCACGAGACGCCAGTTGAGCAGGATCTTGCCGTCAGCGCTGCAGCTGCCCCAGCGGGTTTTTGCCGAAGACAGCCGCAACCCCTTGGGCGTCACGCCCAGGCGCTTGGCGAAGATGGCGCTGCGTTCGGCGAAAATCCGCCGCGCCTCGGCTTGCAACCAGCCCTGCACGCGGTCGCGCAGCTGTTTCGGCCCGGCGTCGGGCGGCAGCGACACGGTCAAGGTCGCGGCCTCGAGATCGAGCACGACGGCATCGCGCCCGCGCACGCCACGGGGCGCCATGCAAAGCGCGAGCGAAACGCCGAGGTAAGGCACGCGCCCGCCCTCTTGCCATGACACGTGCGGCGTGGCGCGGCGGCGCTCACCCATTTCGTGCAGGTTGACAAGGATCCAGCGCTGCTTTTCCTTGAGCGCCAGGTCGATGTCAGCCAGGCTGACCCAGCGCGGCGCCGTGACGACGAGTCCCTCCTCGTCGATGACAAAGCCGATGCTCTTGCGGCGCGAGCGTTTCAGGCGGTACGACACCACCTGGGCGCCGAACTGGATCAGGCGCTTCTTGTCGGCAACACGGGGTTCGGCAGCCGGTGCTGCCGAAAAGAAGGGCAGCTCGAACTGCAAGGCGAGCTGGTCAAACAGGCGTCGGGCTCTCGTCGGCATAGGCATGCGGGCTGATGCGTCGCATTTCACTTTCTATCCACGATTCTACCTCGCTCATGATCTGCTCGGCGGTGCGACCTGCTGAAGCAATCGGCGGCCCGATCGAGACCGTGATCAATCCCGGGCGCTGGGGAAGTTTCTTGCGCGGCCAAAGCTCGCCCGCGTTGTGCGCGATCGGCACCACGGGTACGCCAAGGCGCAAAGCCAGGCGCGAGCCGCCTGACTTGTATCGTCCTCTCTTGCCCACCGGCGTGCGCGTGCCCTCGGGAAACATGATGATCCAGCGGCCCTCCTGCAACCGTTGCGTGCCCTGGCGCACGACGCTTTCGAAGGCGTCGGTGCCCTTCTTGCGATCGATTGACACCATGCGCAGGAGCTTGATGCCCCAGCCAAAAAACGGCACCCAGTGGAGCTCGCGCTTGTAGACGAAGCACAGCTCGCGCGGCATGATGGTCGGGAAGAACATGGTCTCCCACGTCGACTGGTGCTTGGGCAAGAGAACGCACGGGCCGTTTGGCAGGTTCTCCATGCCGATCACCTCGTAGCGCATGCCGCACACGACGCGCCCGGCCCAGATTACGACGCGCGGCCAGAGGATGGTCCAGCTGTAACGCAGGTGCAAGGGCAACGGCGCAAGCACAAGACATCCCAGCGCCACCGGAATCACCGTGACCAGCTCGATCAGGAAAAACAGCCAGGCGCGAAGGGTTGACACGGTCACAAGCGAGGCTCGGTCGCGATGAAGTCGACGGCAGCTGCGAGATTGTCGAACACCGGCGTGCCAGCGGGCAGGTCGTCGCGTTTTTCTGTCGCCGCGCCTTTGCCGGTGCGCACCAGAATCACTGTACAGCCGGCAGCAACCCCGGCGGCAAGATCGCGATGAGAATCGCCGACCATCGGCGTGTGCGCAAGATCGATGTCATAGCGCTTTGCAATCTGCTCGAAAAGTCCTGGCAGGGGCTTGCGGCAGGAGCAGGCTTCATCAGGCGTATGCGGGCAGACGAACACGGCATCGACCTTGCCGCCAACGCTCGCCAGGGCGCGATGCATTTTGGCATGCATGGCGTTTAGCGCACTCATGTCGAACAGGCCGCGGCCAAGCCCGCTCTGGTTGGTGGCAACAACGACGCGAAAGCCGCTCTGGTTCAGCCGCGCGATGGCCTCGAGGCTGCCCGCGATCGGCTGCCACTCCTCGGGCGACTTGATATACGCGTCGCTGTCTTCGTTGATGACACCGTCACGGTCGAGAATCACGAGCTTCATCGTCAGGCGGCAAGCATCGAAAGATCAGCGATGCGATTCATCAGCCGCTGCAGTTCGAAAAGGAGCGCGAGGCGGTTGTTGCGAAGGGCCTCGTCGTCTGTCATGACCATCACGTCCGCGAAGAATTGGTCGACCGGTGCCTTCAGGCTGGCAAGGCTTTTCAGCATGCCGGTATAGTCGCCGCTTTCAAACTGCCCGTCCACGGTCGGGGCGATGGCATCCAGTGCATCGCCAAGGACGCGTTCGGCAGGCTCGACCAACCTGGCACGATCAAGCACGGTGCGCACGGCATCATTCTTCTTGAGAATATTGCCGATGCGCTTGTTGGCCGCGGCAAGGCTGGGCGCTTCGGGCAGAGCGCCGAAGGCGGCAACGGCACGAAGAAGGGCGGGTACCTGGTCGATGCGGGAAGGCCTCAAGCTTAGAACCGCATCGATGGTGGTGGTGCTTGAGCCGCGTTCGCGCAAGAGGCCGCGCAGGCGTTCGTAGACGAAATCAGCAAGGGGTCCTTTCACTGCGTCGAGCTCCGCAGGCGGCAGCGATCCGTCAAACGCGGACAGCGCAAATGAGAAGAGCTGCTCGAGTTCGATGCCGATGTGGCGGTCCATCAGGATTCTGAGAACCCCGAGGGCCTGCCTGCGCAGGCCGTGCGGATCGCGTTCTCCACTGGGCACTTCGCCAACCGCAAAAAGCCCGACCAGGCTTTCCATCTTGTCGGCCATGGCGACGCAGATCGCAATTGTCGACTGCGGCAATTCATCGGTGGCAAAACGCGGACGATAGTGCTCGCTAATGGCATTTGCGACGGCGTCGTCTTCGCCGTCGGATAGTGCGTAGTAGCGGCCCATGATGCCTTGCAGTTCAGGAAATTCGCCGACCATGTCGGTGGTCAGGTCAGCCTTGGAAAGCCCCGCGGCGCGAGCCACCCGCGGCACATCCGCAGCCAATGCCCCAGCGATCAGAATCGCCAGCTTCTCGATGCGGTAGGAACGATCCAGAAGACTGCCCAGTTTCCTGAAGTAGGCGACCTTCTCGAGTGCTTCGCGCCGAGACGCGAGTCGACGCTTCTTGTCCTGGTCGAAGAAGAACTTGGCATCTGCAAGGCGCGCGCGCAGGACGCGTTCGTTGCCCTTGATGATGGCCGCGGGATTATCGGTGGCGAGGTTGGAGACGAGCAGGAAGTGCTCGGCCATCCTGCCCGCGGCATCGGTCAATGCAAAGTATTTCTGGTTGAGCTGCATGGTCAAGACCAGGCATTCCTGCGGCACTTCGAGAAATTCGCGCTCGAAGCTGCCGCGGTAGATCACCGGCCATTCCACCAGCGCCGTGACTTCGTTAAGCAAGGCCTCGGGTGCGATCGCGCTCAGATCGCCCCGGGCCTTGTCGACCAGGGCGGCGATCTTCTCCCGACGCGTGTCAAAGGAGGCGATGACAAAGTGCTCAAGCAGCTGCGCCTCGTAGCTGCTGGCATGGGAAAGGACAATCGGTCCCCTTGACATGAAGCGATGGCCAAGGGTTTCGCGGGTCGCGGCAAGACCAAGAATGCTTGCCTCAACCAGAAGCTCGCCGTGGATCGCGACGAGGCCGTGGGCCGGGCGGGCAAATTGCACGGTGCGCTCGTTTGCCGTCCCCGGCTCGACCTGGTAGGACATCATCTTCGCAATCGGCAGTCCCGCTAGGGTTTTCTGCAGGATGCCGTCAAGCGCATCCGCAAGCGTCTGGCCACTGATCTCGCGCGTGAGGAAGAGAGCGTCGGCCTTGCCGTCGGCGGCACGCTCGAGATGATCAATCTGCTCTGCCGCAATGCCCAGCGCTGCGAGCTTTTTGAGCAACACCGGCGTCGCCTTGCCATCGGCATCAAAGGCGATCGCAACCGGCAGGACCTTTTCCCGGACGCTTTTTGAGGGCGCCTTGGCGCGCACACCCGTGATCAGGGCAGCAAGGCGCCTGGGTGTTGCGAAGGCTTTGCGCGTCGCGTCCGGATCGAGCAGATCGCACGCCTTCAGGGCAGAAAAAAGACCCGTGGCGAACGCCTCGCCCAGGACGCGAAGCGATCGGGGTGGCAGTTCCTCGGTGAGCAATTCGATGAGTAGCGGCTCGCTCATGCGGCTGCCCCATCGGCACTTGGCCGACACATCGGAAAGCCAAGCAGCTCGCGCGCGTCGTAGTAACTCTGCGCGATGCTCTTGGCCAGCACGCGGATGCGCTCGATATAGCCGGCGCGCTCGGTGACCGAGATTGCGCCGCGGGCGTCGAGCAGGTTGAAGGCGTGGATGGCCCGCAGCACGGCTTCGTAAGCGGGCAAGGGCAGGCTTGCCGCCATCAGGCGTTTGGCCTCATTTTCCGAATTCACGAACTGGCCAAGAAGCAGTTCGACCGAGCTTGCCTCGAAGTTGAAGCGGGACTGCTCGACTTCGTTTTGGTGGAACACGTCGCCATAGGTCAGGACGTGCTCGGAGAAATCATCGTGCCATCGCGTGTAGACGAGATCGAAGATGTTGTCGATGTCTTGCAGATACATTGAAACCCGCTCGAGCCCGTAAGTAATCTCTCCGGTGATCGGTTTGCAAGGCAGGCTGCCGACCTTCTGGAAATAGGTGAACTGCGTGACTTCCATGCCGTTCATCCAGACTTCCCAGCCAAGGCCTGCAGCGCCAAGCGTCGGATTTTCCCAGTCGTCCTCGACAAAGCGGATGTCGTTGATTTTCGGGTCGATGCCAAGGGCCACGAGGGAGCCGAGGTAGAGATCAAGGATATCGGCGGGCGCGGGCTTTAGCACCACCTGGAACTGGTGGTGCTGGTGCAAGCGATTGGGATTTTCACCAAAGCGGCCATCCTTGGGGCGGCGCGAGGGCTGCACGTAGGCAGCGCGCCAGGGCTCGGGCCCAAGCGCCCGCAAGAACGTCGCCGTGTGCGAAGTTCCGGCACCGACCTCCAGATCGATCGGCTGCAAAAGGGCACAGCCCTGATCGCTCCAGTACTTCTGCAGCGTCAGGATGGTTTCTTGAAAGGTCAGCATGGGTGGCGCGGCAATGGGTAAGCGCGTGACGGTAAACCCGCCATTTTAGCTTAGCCTGCGCGCACGATTTGCGCGCACAAGAAAAGCGAAGCTCAGAACTGCGCCCATCGCACACAATATCCACAGCGGCCAGTCAAGCAGCTGGCTATACGGCGTCTCGCCTGCCATCGGCTGGATGTCGATGGTGAGCTCGCCAGCAGTAAATGGCGCAAGCACGCCGATGACCTGGCCGCGGGCATCGATTGCAGCGGTCATGCCGGTATTGGTTGCGCGCAACATCGGCCGCCCGGTCTCGATGGCGCGCATGCGCGCGATCTGCAGGTGTTCGGGCAGCGCCAGCGAGTCGCCAAACCACGCGACATTGCTCAAGTTGACGAGCATCGTTGAATTCCGCGCCTGGCGTGCAATCTGCGCACCGAACAGGTCTTCGTAACAGATGTCAAAGCCGATCGCCTGGCTCGAAAGGGCGACTGGCGGCTGGTCCGGTTCTCCGGCGGTGAAATCGCCAAGCGGGATCTGCATCATGTGCACGAACCAGTGAAATCCGCGCGGCACGAATTCCCCGAAGGGTACCAGGTGGGACTTGTCGTAGCGTGACAGCCTCGTTTCCGTCTTGCTGAAAACGACGACGCTGTTGGTATAGCGCGTTGGACCATCGGCAATCGGCACGCCAACGGCAATCGAGGCGTCAAGCGTCACCGCGTCGTGGTGCAAGCGCTCGATCACGTTCGAATCGATGTCATTGAAAAAGATCGGCAGCGCCGTCTCGGGCAGCACGATGAGATCGGCTGGGGCACGCTCGATCAAGCCGAAATAAAGGGCAATCGTGCGCTGCAGTTCTGCGCGATCGAATTTCATCGCCTGTGCAACGTTGCCCTGCAACAGGCGGACGCGAACGGTTGCCCCGCTGGCATGCGTGAAGTCGATGTGCGAACACGCAAAACCGCCTGCGATGAGGGCGACAAGGCAAGCCAGCGCCACCGGTCTTAACCGGCTCTGCGTGCGGCGCATGCCAAGCGCAGTCACGCTTGCCGCACAGCCGGCGCTTGCGAGCGTCACGCCAAAAACCCCCGCGATCGGCGCGAATCCGGCAAGCGGGCCGCCGACCTCAGCATAGCCCGTGGCAAGCCAGGGGAATCCGGTCAGCACCACGCTGCGCAAGAGTTCGGACAGCGTGAAAAGCAGCGGCGCGAGCAAAAGCGCCCGGCCAGCAGGCATGCCGCGCTGCAAGAGCGCCGCAAAAAGGCTCATGGCCAGCGCCGGATAGAGCGACAGGTAGCAGCAAAAGCCGAAGGTGCAAAGCGCAGCGAACCATGCCGGCAACAGGCCGTAGGTATGCATGCTGATGAACAGCCACGATATTCCGCAGAGGAACCATCCGAGCCCGAAGGCGAAGCCCGCGCGTGCGCCGCGTGCCGCGCTTGGCGTGCGCATGACCAGCGCAAACAGTGCCGCAAGCACTGCAATCTGAAGCGGCCAGGCGTTGTCGTTGAAGAACGCAAGGGTATTGAGCACCCCCAGTGCAGCTGAAAAAAGTGCCGTCAGCGGAAACCTGGCCGGAAATCGCAGGACGGGCACTTCAGGTGGCGTCGGCTGAGAGCGTTGCCGCAACCCGGACCATCAACACATGCACCTGGCGCGCATCGGCCCTTAACACCTCGAAACGGCAGGGTCCGATGGTCGTGACCTCGCCACGTCGGGGCACGCGGCCGAGGTGATCGGTTACAAAACCCCCGATTGTATCGACGTTGGGATCGACAAACTCGGTGCCAAAGGCTTCATTGAACTGCTCGAGTTCGGTCAATGCGCGCACGCGAAAGCGCCCATCCTTTGCCGGCGTGATGTTGTCTTCCTCGTCATCGGAGTCGTGCTCGTCCTCGATGTCTCCCACGATCTGCTCAAGCACGTCTTCGATCGTGACCAGGCCCGCCACGCCTCCGTATTCATCCACGACGATGGCGATATGGTTGCGATTGCTACGAAAGTCGCGCAGGAGCACATTGAGTCGCTTCGATTCGGGAATGAACACGGCAGGCCTTAGCATGTCGCGCACGTCGAAGTCCTGATCGTGATAGTGACGCAGCAGATCCTTGGCGAGCAGAATGCCGAGGACGTGATCGCGATCGCCCTCGATCACCGGAAACCGCGAGTGGGCCGTTTCGATCACGAACGGGATGAATTGCTCGGGCGACTGCTCGATGTCGATCACGTCCATCTGCGAGCGTGGCACCATGATGTCTCGGGCGGAAAGCTCGGAGACCTGCATCACGCCTTCGATCATCGACAATGCATCGGCGTCAAGCAGATTGCGTTCGTGTGCCTGATGCAGCATCGCAAGCAGCTGCTCGCGATCTTCAGGCTCGCGCATCAAGAGTGCGGAGAGTCGCTCAAGTAGGGAGGGCGGGTGATCTCGCCGCTCCGAAGGACTCAGTGGCTCAGGCATTCGGCACAAAACGGATGGGGCATTTCAGCATACACGATTTCATGCGTGGCGCGCATGACGATTGCGAATCGGCTCAGGCGTACGGGTTGGCGAGGCGGAAGCGGCCAAGGATCTGTCCCTCGAGAGTCTCCATCGCACGGGCGTCGACAGTGGTCTCATGGTCGTAGCCCAATGCATGCAGCGTGCCATGCACGACGAGGTGCGCAAAATGCGCCTTGGGGTGCTTTTTCTGCGCGTGCGCCTCGCGACGCGCGACGGCAACGCAAATGGCGATATCGGCGACGACCTCGTTGCCAGAGCCGTAGCTAAAGGTCAGGACATTGGTCGCGTAGTCGCGTCCCCGAAAAGTCCGATTGAGCTTGCGTTGCTCCTTCTCATCGACAAAGCGCAAGGTCAGGCTGCAGCTCTTGTACTGTTTCGCCATGGTGCAGGCGGCCTTGACCCAGCGTCGGCACTGACTGCGGTCAGGCGCAATGCCGCGGCACGCATACTGCACCGACAAGGCCAGCCGAGCCGCATCGCTCATCGGCTGTGGTTGTCGTCTGACTGTTGCGCCTCGTAGGCATCGACGATGCGAGCAACCAGCGGATGCCTGACGACGTCGGCACTGGTCAGCCGCGTGAAGGCGATGCCACGCACGTCCTGCAAGACCGTGACGGCGTCGATCAGGCCACTCTTGTGACCGCGCGGCAGGTCGACCTGGGTGATGTCGCCCGTGATCACGGCCTTGCTGCTAAAGCCGATGCGCGTGAGGAACATCTTCATCTGCTCGGGCGTGGTGTTCTGCGCTTCGTCAAGGATGATGAACGCGTGATTGAGCGTGCGTCCGCGCATGTAAGCCAGGGGTGCGACCTCGATCGCCTGTTTTTCGAACAGCTTCGCCGTGCGGTCAAAGCCGAGCAGGTCATACAGGGCGTCGTAGAGCGGCCGCAAATAGGGATCGATCTTTTGCGCGAGATCGCCAGGCAGAAATCCGAGCCGCTCGCCCGCCTCGACCGCAGGTCTTGTAAGCACGATGCGCTTGACCGCATCGCGCTCGAGCGCATCGACGGCGCAGGCGACTGCCAGATACGTCTTGCCGGTGCCGGCAGGGCCGATGCCAAAGCTGATATCCGAGGCGAGGATGTTTTTCAGGTAGTCCCGCTGGTTGGGCGTGCGCCCCTTGAGATCGGTTCGGCGCGTGCGCAGGATCGGGGCGGCCTCGTCGCCTCGCGCGTCGAGATCAACACGGAGTGCACCTTTTTCATCGCGCTGGCCGGCTTCGACGAGCGCGAGCTGGACGTCTTCGAGCTGGATCGGTTTTGTCGCGAGCCTTAAGAAACGTTCGAGAACGCCAATCGCCTGCGGGGCGTTTTTTCCGCGCACCAGCACCTTGCTGCCGCGGCGCGTGACTTCGACATCAAGAGCGGTTTCAATCTGACGCAGGTTCTCATCGAGCGGGCCACAAAGATTGGCGAGTTCCTGGTTGTCCGACGGCGCTGTGAACTGGAGCGCCCTGCTGGCTGCGGAGTTCAAGGCTCAGATCGCACCTTTTTCCGTCGCAAAGTCGGCAATGCGTCCACGCAACGAATGGGGATAGGCGCGCGTGATTTCAACTTCGACGATGCGCCCGGGCACCAGGGAGGGGTCATCGCCAATGGCAAAGTTGACGACCCGGTTGTTCTCGGTTCGCCCGCACAGCTCGTCTGGATCCTTGCGCGCGGGGCCTTCGATCAGGATGTCCTGGCGCGTGCCGACCATCGCCTGGCTAATCGCAAGCGCGTGCGCCTCGATTCTCGCCTGGACTTCTTGCAGCCGTTCAAGCTTGACGGCCTTGGGCGTGTCATCGGCTAGACCCGCCGCGGGGGTACCTGGCCGCGGACTGTAGATAAACGAGAACGAGGCATCAAAGCCGACCTCGTCAATGAGCGTTAGCGTGGCATCGAAATCGGCCTGGCTCTCGCCTGGAAACCCGATGATCAGATCCGTGGAGAGCGACAGATCCGGCCGCGCCTTGCGCAGGCGTCTGACGATCGACTTGTACTCAAGCACGGTGTAGCCGCGTTTCATCGCGGCGAGGATCCGGTCGGAGCCGGACTGCACCGGCAAGTGCAGGTGCGAGACCACTTTTGGCAGCCGCGCGTAGCAGTCAATCAAGCGCTGCGTGAATTCCTTGGGATGGGAGGTCGTGAACCGGATGCGCTCGATTCCCGCAATGTCCGAGACGTATTCGAGAAGCATCGCAAAGTCAGCGATGTCGCCGTCTTCGGTCTTGCCCTGGTAGGCGTTGACGTTCTGACCGAGCAGCGTCACTTCGCGCACACCCTGATCGGCAAGATCGGAGATCTCGATCAGCACGTCTTCGAAGCCACGTGACACTTCCTCGCCGCGCGTGTAGGGCACGACACAGAAGCTGCAATATTTGGAACAGCCTTCCATGATCGACACGAAAGCCGTGGCGCCTTTGACACTTGGGGGCGGCAAATGATCGAATTTCTCGATTTCCGGAAAACTGATGTCGACCTGGGGGCGCCCGAAGAGGCGTCGCTTCTCGAGCAGTCCTGGCAGCCGGTGCAGGGTTTGCGGCCCGAACACGACGTCGACATAGGGGGCACGCGCGATGATGCGCTCGCCCTCCTGGCTCGCCACGCAGCCGCCAACGGCGATCATCAGGTCCGGGTTGGCAAGTTTCATCTCGCGCACGCGGCCGAGATCGGAAAACACTTTCTCCTGGGCCTTCTCGCGTACCGAACACGTGTTGAAAATGACCAGGTCGGCCTCTTCGATCGATTCGGTCTGAGACAGGCCTCGCGTATCGTGCAAGACGTCGGCCATCTTGTCAGAATCGTACTCGTTCATCTGACAGCCGAAAGTCTTGATGAAAAATTTGCCGCTCACCGGTCAGCTCGCGCAAGGCGGCGTAAACGAGCCGCTGGTCAGCCATTGCCAGAACGACACCGGCACGATTTCCTCATCCTTTAGGATCCACAGGCGCCGCACCTGGCACTGGGAATTGAACTGGACGCGGACGATGACATCAGGCGCAAGCATGCTCTTCACAAGCGTCGCATTGTTGCCGTTGAAGATCAGAACGCCAGCCGCCAGCTGCACGGTGGTGCCATCGATCGTGATCGCCGGATCGTTGACCGCCTGGAGCTTGACCTGGTAGCTGTCGCTTGGGAACTGGCGCGGCAAGGCGAGCGCAAGTGTCGCAAAACACATTATTGCGAAGCTCAGTGCGCAACGCCCAAGGGGCCTGCGATGGTTCCGGACGTGAGACGAATTTTCCATATCGGCACGATTTTACCGCGCCTACCCGACGGCCGGGGCGTTAACAGGGCGGTGAGCGCCTGCGGCAGTAAAATGCGGCGCAAGGCACGGGCGCTACGGCGCAACTGAAGGGAGACAGTTTCATGCCAGATCTGGTCATCCGGATACCACCGCCGAGCGTGGCCGCTGGCGCACCCGCGCTTGGCGAGGTGCCCTTGCAGCCGTTTTGCCGGGCTTTTGGCGTCCAGTCCCAGACGCCTTCAGACATTGCCGTGATCATGCCCTCGATCTGGCGGCCATCGCTTGAGCAGGCGCTAAGAAGTGTCATCGAACAGGACTTTGCCGGCTCGATCCAGATCCTTTTGGGTTTTGACGTCCCGAACGCGGCGCGCCTTGATCTTGACAAGATGATCGGATCGCTGCCGGCTGACCGATCGGTGCTGGCCTTCTACCCCGGCTATTCGACGTCGCGCCGGCATGGCGGCATTCATCCCGCCTTTGACGGCGGGGCGTTGCGCACCGTCCTTTGCTACCTTGCCAATTCACGCTTTCTGGCCTTTCTGGACGACGACAACTGGTGGTCGAAGGATCACTTGCGCAACCTGCGCGGCGCCATCGAAGGGGTGCAGTGGTCCTACAGCTTGCGCTGGTTCGTCGATCCCCTCGATGACGCAGTGATCTGCATCGATGACTGGGAGTCGGTTGGGCCCGATCGCGGCGTCTGGCAGGCGCTATTTGGCGGCTTTGTCGATCCCAATTGCCTGATGATCGACAAGCTCGCCTGCGATGCGGTGTTGCGCTGGTGGGGCATCCCGCTACCCAACGATCCGGGAGCGATGTCTTGCGATCGTCATGTCTTTCGCGAGTTGCGAAACAATTTCACCTGGCGCGCGGTCAATACCCCGAGCGTTTTCTACAGGATCAATCGCGATGACCAGGTTCACCACGATCGCGCCAAGGTCATGCTCGAACGCGGCATCGCGCTTAAGCCGTGAACGCCCAGGGCCTGGCTCTAGTGGATGACGTGGCCGATCAGAACGATGCTCAGAAAGATCACGACCTCACCGATGGCGCCGATCCAGCAATGTCGGTAATTGCGCATTTTCTTGGTGAGGATGTGGGAGACGTGCGTGAGTTGCTCGAGCAGGTCATCCATCAACTCGGTCTGGGAGGCGGACGCAAAGCGGCTGTTGTAGGCGCCCTCTGAACCCGCCTCTGCGATATGGGCGAAATAGACAAGACTCCGGCTTTCGCCGGGCGCATGTTTGCTGCCGCGTGCAAGCAGCGTGACAAGCGCCAGCAAGAAAAAGACAACTGCACTTGCAACCAGCAGGGACAGTGCGACCTGGCGTGCAAAGGGCCCGAGCACGAAGCGGTCGATGTTGGCCGAACCGAGGCTGATGAGCAGCGTCGACATGACGATCAGCATGTAGGTTTTCTGGTCCGTGGCGGCAATCAACGCCTGATTCTGGGCGAAGATCTTCCAGGCAAATTCGCAACGCCAGTGCAGGTCCTCCTGGCGCACGCGCGCCAAAGAGGGGTCTTCAGGCTCAACCTGCGCAAGATTGGCAGGGGCAGCGTCCGGGTGCGCGGCGGCAAGTCCGCGCGCCACGCGCGCCCCCTCGACATCGTCGGCAAATATACGTGGATCGTTCATACCGCGCATTTTAGGCGACTCGGAGACGCCGCGCATTGAATCAACGCCATTATTGCGCGTGGCGACGTTCGTAGACCTGCAAATGGCAGTACGCAGCTCGCATCAGCGGCGCGTCGATACCGAACGCTGCGGCGCGCCTTAGCATGTCGCCCACAATCTGGTCGGCTTCGATCTTGCGCGCCGATTGCTCGATGTCACGCATCATCGACGAACCCCAGCGCGAATTGACATCGAGCAGGATCCGGTTCGCCGCGGCGACGGCGTTTGGCCGAAGTTCGAACGACGCCGCCTTGGCAACCGCGCTGCATTCGGCGATCGCCTGGCGCGCAAGGCGTTCGCCGTCGTCGCTTTTCAGGACATCGCCAATGACACCCCGCATGAGGCAAGTGATGATGCCGCCTGCGGCGACCATCACCCATTTTTCCCAGAGGTCCTGTTCGATCTCCTCTGACCATGACCGCGTGCCCTTTGATCTTTGCAACAAGTCGTGGAGTGCACGGCCCTGCATTTGCTGGGAAGGGTGGCGCGCACCGACAATCACCGAATCATTGGTGCCCATATGCTCGATGTGGCCCTCTGGCGTTAACGTCGTGGCGATGTAGGCGACCCCGCCCAGCACGCTTTGCCTGCCGAAGCGCTGATCGAGCAGGTCGTACGTCAGCATGCCATTGAGAAGCGGGTAGACGAGCGCTCCGTCGCCAAGACTAGGCGCAATGGCATCGCACGCATCGTCCAGGTCGTAGGCCTTGCAGGCCAGAAGAACGATATCCGCCGCGGGCCTTGTCTGGCCGGCGAGCACGGTATCAACCGGTTGTGAAAAGTCGCCAAGCTGGCTTTTGACAACCAGACCTGAAGCCTTTATCTGCCTCTCTCGCCCCTGTCTGACGACAAAGGTGACTTCCGCTCCTGCTTCGATCAAGCGCGCGCCGTAATAGCCGCCAATCGCACCCGCGCCAAGAACAAGCACTTTCATGAAATTCTCCGGTGAAATGCGCGCCAATAAAACCGCAGGCGGCGCCTGAATCACGCCGGCCGCGTGCCAGCGGGAACGTGAAATGGTGCGCCAACTTCTGCGATCATGCTTGCTGGCCGATCGCAGGGGAGGGCGGGTGTCGCACTTACAATCCGCTCGATTTTCCAGCCAAGGTGCCGCGCTGGCTCGGCCACCGCCAGGCTGTTCGTCTAACAGGACCAGGGCCGTGTTTGCCATCGACTGCGTCGTGGCCCACATTGCCGGGCGCATCGGCAGGCCGCTTTTCGTTCTCGCCCCCACGCAGATTGACTGGCGTTAATCGAAACGTCCCAAGGCACCGCGCTGGTGGCTAAGCGCCCATGTCTTCCACGCCACCGCACCCGGAGTTCTTGGCTGTGCGATGGACGAGCTTCTGGTCTCGTTTCGGCAGTTCGCCGAACAATTGCCGTGATAGTGCACTTGCCCGAGCGTTGCTTCGTCAATACACTGCCCGGCTTTACCCGCATATTTTTGCCATGTCCAGTCAACCCATAGACACCTCCCGGATCGAGTTTCGCAAGGCGGCAACCGCCCGCGAGTGCGCATGGTCGACGGAAGCCGTGCTCGAGCTTCTCGCCATGCCTTTTGCTGACCTGATGTTCAGGGCGCAAGAAGTGCATCGGGCGAATTTCGAGGCGAACCAGATCCAGCGCTCGACGTTGCTGTCGATCAAGACCGGGGGCTGCCCCGAAGATTGCGCCTACTGTCCGCAATCGCTTCATTTCGATACAGGCGTCAAAGCCCAGAAACTGCTTGAACTAAGCGAGGTCGTTGAGGCGGCGCAGGCGGCCAAGCGACATGGCGCCACGCGCTTTTGCATGGGCGCTGCCTGGCGCAGTCCGAACCAGCGCGACCTCGAGCGCGTCGCCGAGATGGTCGCCGCGGTCAAAAACCTTGGACTGGAAACATGCGTGACGCTTGGCATGCTCGAAGCCCACCAGGCACGGCAGCTGCGCGAGGCGGGGCTTGACTATTACAACCATAACCTCGATACATCGCCCGAGTTCTATGGCGAAATCATTTCGACGCGAACTTACCAGGACCGGCTCGACACCTTGCAACACGTGCGCGATGCCGATATTCGTGTTTGCTGCGGCGGCATTGTCGGCATGGGCGAATCGGTGCGCGCGCGCGCAGGGCTGATCGCCCAGCTGGCATCGCTTGATCCGTATCCCGAATCGGTACCCATCAACCATCTCGTGCGCGTCGCCGGAACGCCACTTGCCGCGGCTGCGGCGCTTGATGGCATCGACTTCGTGCGAACCATCGCGGCGGCGCGCATCACCATGCCGCGGGCGATGGTGCGACTGTCTGCAGGACGCGAGCAGATGGACGAAGCGCTGCAGGCGCTGTGCTTTCTGGCGGGTGCCAATTCGATTTTCTATGGCGACCGGCTTCTGACGACATCGAATCCTCAAATCGTCCGCGACCAGGCGCTGTTTGCAAAGCTTGGCGTTAGCGCCACGGAAATCAGCTGATGCAGCGCACGGCCGATGCCCAGCTGGATTAAAAATCTGTGGCGCGGCACGCAAGCTCCCGATCCGTCGGCACGTGACGAAAGCAGCGGCTTAAGCGCAAGCCAGTGGCATGCGCGCGGCAGCGAGGCATTGTCCGACGGCCGCATCGGTGATGCGCAAGTCGCCTATCGCCACGCGCGGGCGCTGGCACCGGCAAATGCCAGCCATGCCCTAAGCCTTGGCTTCGCGCTTTTCGAGGCGGGAGATTTCGCTGCAGCGAAATCGGAATTTGAATGCGCGCTGGCTCTTGACGAAAAATCGGCGGACGCGTTGTATTTTCTGGGGCGCATCAGCGCCGCACAAAACGATGCAAGCAAGGCTGCACGACAGTTTCATGACGCGCTTTCTCTGCGCCCGCGCTTTCAGTCCGCGCTTGAGGCCGTCACCGATAGCTTGATGCGTGCGGCCCGCATCGATGATGCCCGCGCGCTGCTTTTCGATGTCATCAAGGACGACCCGTCCTGGCCTTCTCCCTTGATCCTGCTGGGCCTGGTATGCCAGCAGCAGGGCGAATTCAAGGACGCGATCGACTGCTTCGAGCGCGCCCGCGCACTCGCGCCGGATTCGATCGATGTCCTGTTGCCCCTGATGCGCGCGCTCGAGCGCGACGGGCAGCGCCAACGCGCCAACGAGGTATCAAGGCAGCTGCAGTCGATTCCTGCCTCCATTGCTGCAA
This sequence comes from Gammaproteobacteria bacterium, assembly GCA_903970185.1. Classification (GTDB taxonomy): domain Bacteria; phylum Pseudomonadota; class Gammaproteobacteria; order Burkholderiales; family Burkholderiaceae_D; genus CAJCIC01. The sequence continues at coordinate 17,510 of CAJCIC010000042.1, read as the reverse complement.
TTGAGGAAGAAATCATTCGCATGCATCTCGCCCGAGGCGAAACTGATGATGCGTTGCGTGCGGCAGAGCGCGCTGTCGCCAAGCATCCACAGGCGGCACAGTTGCATCACCTTTACGGCACCTTGCTGCAACGTGCGGCCCGGCTTGAAGATGCCGCGCGCGCATACGCCCAGGCGATCCTGGTTGAGCCGTCGAACATTGAATCGCGCCTTGCGCTGGCCGCGGTCGAAGCCGGGCTCCTGCGCTATGACGCGGCGACCGCGACGATTCGCGAAGCCGTCCGGCTAAAGCCACAGACGCCGCTTGCACTGGGCCATCTCGCCCTCGCCGAATGGTCGCAGATGCAATGGCAGGACTGGCGAGCGCTACGCGATGAGATCTGCACGCGTATAGGAAATGGAGAGCGCGCAGCCGATCCGTTCAATTTTCTGCTGGTCTCTGATTCGCTCCAGTTGCAGCGCCAATGCGCCTCGTTGTCATTGCAAGAGCATCAGGTGCCCGCGCTCAGGTGCAATTTTGGCCACACGAGAATCCGGCTTGCCTATCTTTCGCCGGATTTCAGGAATCATGCGGTGTCGTTTCTGATCGCCGGCGTCATCGAGGCGCATCGACGCGAGCGCTTCGAAGTATTCGGATTTCGCTGGGGTGGGCATCAGGAAGACGCGATGCAAGTCCGCATGGCCGCGGCCTTTGAGCACTTCATCGATCTCAACGAGTTATCCGATGACGAGGCGGTGGCGCGCATGCGCGAGCTTGGCATTGATATCGCGGTCGACCTCACCGGCTATACCCACGGGGCGCGCTCCGGAATCTTCGCGCGCCGGGCTGCGCCTGTCCAGGTCAACTACCTCGGCTATCCTGCCACCATGGGCGTGCCCTACCTGGACTACATCGTGGCCGATCGCTATGTGATTCCAGATTCGGCGCGTCATGGCTACGCCGAGGAGGTGGCGTACCTGCCGACGTGCTTTCAGGCCAACGACGACCGCAGGCATGTTCTTGCGGATACGCAAACCAGAAGAGACTTCGGCTTGCCGCCAGACGCATTTGTCTTCTGCTCGTTTCACAGCACGCCAAAGGTCACGCCGGTGATGTTCGACATCTGGATGCGGCTGGTCTTGCAAACGCCTGGGAGCGTGCTTTGGATTCTTTGCAATTCGCCCACGGCCGAAAAAAATCTCTATCAGGAAGCCCGGGCCCGCGGCGTCGGGCGCGAACGAATTGTCATTGCGCGTGACATCGATTATCCGGCGCACCTCGCACGACATCGACTTGCAGACCTGCTTCTGGATACCCTGCCCTTTAATGCCGGGACGTCGGCAAGTGATGCGCTTTGGGTCGGATTGCCGCTTGTGACCTGCTCAGGCGAGGCGTTTGCGTCGCGCATGGCCGGCAGCCTCGTGACTGCACTCGGACTTGGCGAACTCGCCTGCGCCTCGCTACTCGAGTATGAAGCGCTCGCACTGCGCCTCGCCCACGAGCCAGCACTGCTAGAGGACATTCGCGCCCGTCTTCTGCGCGCTCGCGATGCGGGTGTATTTTCCAGCACGAGGGTTGCCGCCGAACTCGAAGCCGCCTATGAAGTGATGTTTCAACGCAGCGCGAGGGGCATGGCCGCAACCCTCATCGACTTCTCGCAGGACTGAGCGCGCAGGCGAATTCGCAGCGACTCTATCGTGGCAACGCGAGGGCGCGCTCGAGTGCCGCATGACCTTCCGCGAGTTCGGGCGCGGCCGCGAGAAGTATTCGTGCTTCCTCTTCTGCCTTGGCGCCCTCGGCAAGCTCGATATAAATCCGGGCAAGATTCAGCCGCGCCTCGATGATCGACGGATTCTGCTCAAGGCAGGCGCGAAATGAGACGATGGCCTCCTGCAAGCGGCCAAGCTCCGTGAGCGTCAGGCCAAGCAACAGATGAAATTCGGCAACGCGTGGCGCGAGGGCAATGGCATCCCGGCAGATCGCCTCGGCCTGATTCGGGCTGACGCGAACCAGAAGGGGAATAAGGCCATCGAGGGCGGGAAGGAAATCGCGTTGCACGAGGACCGCATTACCCCAGTTTTGCATCGCAGCTTCGGCATTGCCCAGTTGCATTTCGGCAACGCCTAACAGGTAGTGGGCATTGACGTCGTCCGGACGCAAGCCCCTGGCGGCCGTGAACGCAGTGCGCGCTTCCTCGCCTCGATCAAGGTCGAGAAGACACAAGCCAAGGCCAAGCCATGCAGGGGCGAACTGGCCATCTTCCACAAGAATTTCGGTATAGAGCGTGTGCGCCTTCTTCACATCATTCGCAGCGCGCAGGGCGTTGGCATCGTGCTGGCGCTGATAAAGGCTCTTTGGGGTATCGGCGGGAATAAGATCGGCAAGAGGCGTTGCACCGCCAAGCTCGGCGGCCCGCTTTTCAAGATTGACTCGCAGCCGGTCAAGGAACGCGCGCATGGGGCATCAGTTCAAGGCATTGGGTGAATCATAGCCTGTTCGCTTGCTGTTCCCGCGGCGTTAGCGTCGCGAGAACAAGCCCAGAAGTCCGCGCCGCTTGGGCCTGAAGGCGTCCAGATCGTGTTTCACGCTTTCAAGCACTTCCTTCCACCGCTTGGGGACGCTCTGGCGATAGAGCTTGACGCTGCTATACCAGGGCGAGTCGGTACGGTCACGTTGCCAGCGCCAGTCCGCAATCGTGTCAAGCAGGATCCAGGTGGGCTTGCCCATGGCCGCTGCCAGATGCGCAACCGCGGTGTCGACGGTCACCACGATGTCAACGAGTTCAATCAGAGCCGCGGTATCGCCAAAATCCTTGATCGCCTTGTCGAAAACGCGAATCTGTCGCGACAGGGAGAGGCCGTGCAGGTCCTCTTCGCGGATTTCATCTTGCAAGCAGACGAGTTCATCATCGGCGCGAAACGCATGCGCGAACGCCTCGAAGGTGAGCGAGCGGTTCAGGTCGTTGACGTGGCTGCGATTGCCTGACCAGGCCACGCCGATACGAAGCCCTTTTTTCTCCCCAAGCGCCGCGTGCCAGCGCGTCACCCGCGCGGGCTCGCTAAACAGGTAGGGTATCTTGGTCGGAATGGTTGATTCGCGCGTGCCGCAAGCCAGTGGCAGGCTTGGATACGGGCAGTGCGCATCGAACGCAGGAAGTGGCTCGCCGGTCTCGAACAGGTGGTCTGGCGGGTACGATGATCTGAGCAAGGCGCCCACGCCAGGCTGTACCTCGAGGATGACGTCAGCCCCCTTGCTGCGCACTTCGTCAACGTAGCGCAGGAACAGGAACGTGTCACCAAAGCCCTGCTCCGGATAGAGCAGAATCGTCTTGCCCGCAAGCGGAAATTGCCCAAGCCACAGGGGTGTGGAGAATGCCCTCGGTTTTTTCTTCAGTGAAGGCGCTTGCCAGCGCCATTCGTAGTTCTTGAATCCTTCACTGAGCTGTCCCAGCATCAACTGGCAATAGCCCTCGTTCCAATGCGCGTCGGCATTGCGGGGATCGATTTCAATCACGCGCTGATACTCGCGCAAGGCACCTGAGAAATCCAGCATCGCTTCCAGAGACAGGCCGCGTACAAAGATTGCCTCTGCATCTCCTGGCGCAATGGCGATGGCGGCGTCAGCCGCATCGAGTGCTTCTTGCGCTCGCTCGAGCTTGCCAAGCAGCTTGCAGCGGGCGATCTGCAGCTCGGCACTGTGCGCGTTGAATTCCAGTGCCGCATCGAGTGTCGTTAGTGCATTTTCAAAATCCTTGGCTTCCTCAAATTCACGGGCACGCAGCAAAAGCGCCGGCAGGCTGTTAGGCGCGAGCGCCTGCAGCTGGGCGGCATAATTGCGCGCTTCCTCTGGCTGTCCGAGGGCGAAAAGGCAGGCCGTCAATCCCGCCAGCGTGTCGACATTGGCGTTGGCGAGCGACAGTGCATGTTTGAAATTAGCGGCCGCCTCTTCGTGGCGCCCGAGGAGATATTGCGCCTGGCCCAGGGCGCAGAAGGCTTCGGCAAAATCGGGGAATTCGACGGTCAGGCGATGCGCCACCTCGCATGCCTCATCAGCACGCCCTGCTGCATTGAGTGCGCTCGCGTAGTTGGCGCGCGAGGATCTCGCATCGGGATCTATCGCAATGGCCTCGGCAAGTCGCCTGACCGCGGCGTCGGCCTTGCCAAGTCTGAGCAGGACCAAACCGTGATTGGATAAGGCAGACGCGTCGCGAGGCTCAAGCCGCAAGGCCTGGCTCATCAGTTGATCGGCCTCGTCGATCCGTCCGGTCTGATAGCACACGAGCCCAAGCAGGTGCAAGACGTTGAATTCGCGCGGGTTGGTTTCAAGCAGGCTGCGATAAAGCGGCTCGGCCTCGTCCAGACGGTTGGCCTGGTGCAAGGCGAACGCTTCTTGCAGCGTCTGTGCAGAGTTGGAAGTCGCCGTCATCTGCGTGGATCGTGGTCCTGGCGAAGGTTTGAAGAACTGGACGGCTGGCGCAAGCCCCGAGGGCATGATCGCCTGGCACTTCTGGCGGGCCTCGCGGCCCCTCTCGCGCCCACAATTATCATGAAAAACAAGACCTTGGTGGCATATTTTTGAGCCGAGCGGAGTTTACCACCGCCGCACGAGCCGCCCGTGTCGTGAAAAGCCGGGGTGCTCAGGACGCAATTGCAGCCCTGGCAGCCCGACCCTTGCGCGCGCAGGCCCTGGGCTGGCTTCACGGGACTTGTCTTCGGGATCGCGCAAGTGAGCGTGGTGCGCTTGCTGCCACGCGATCTTCTTCACATCGCAATCGCGTCGCCTCAGCTAGACTGATCGGCTGTCAACTTGTGGCTCTACACTCTGATGAACCAGGTTTCTGACGCACCCCGGGGTCAGCATGACGCGTTGTCGGTGCAGGGTCGATTTGCATCCCCCGCATTTCGCGGCAACCCGGGCCTAGCGAAGGTCCCGGCTTGAAGACGCCTGCGCGACTGCAGCCCTTGCTCGATGAAGGCTTCATCGACGAAGTCGTGCGCCAGCTGATGAGCGGGAAGGAAGCGATCGTCTACGTCGTGCGCTGTGGCGATGTCAACCGCTGCGCCAAGGTCTACAAGGAGGCGAATCGAAGGAACTTCCGCCAGGCTGCGCTTTATCAGGAAGGCCGAAAGACCAAGAACACGCGTGATGCCCGCGCCATGAAAAAGGGCAGCCGGTACGGAAAGCGTGCTGACGAAGAAGCCTGGCAAAGTGTTGAGGTCGATACGCTCTATCAGCTTGCTGCAGCGGGTGTACGCGTGCCCAGGCCCCATGGATTTTTTCAGGGCGTGGTGCTGATGGATCTGCTGGTTGACGCCAATGGCAATGCCGCTCCACGGCTAAACGATGTCCAGTTTTCAGTGCAAGAGGCTGGCATCGCGCACAACTTGCTGATCCGTGAAGTGGTCAAGATGCTCTGCGCCGGGATCATTCATGGCGACCTGTCCGAATACAACATTCTTTTCGACCAATCGGGCCCGGTCATCATCGATTTTCCGCAGGCGGTCGCAGCCGCGCAGAACAACAATGCCGCGATGATGCTCAAGCGCGACGTCGATAACCTTCGAACCTACTTCGGACGGTTTGACCAACGCATTCTTGCATCGCGCTATGGCGATGAAATATGGGCACTCTATGAGAAGGGAAAGCTCGAGCCGGATTCAGCCTTGACCGGCCATTTTGCAAGCGACCGGAAAAAGGCAGACGTTAAGGGCATCATCGAGGAAATTTCCGCGGTCGAGCTGGAGCACGAGGCGCGCGAACGGCAGCGGGCTGAAAGACAGTAGTTGCGGATCTACTTGCGCCGCGCCCACGTAAACATTTGTCCAAACTTCGCCGAAGATTCGCAGTCGTATCCCATCGCGGGAAATGCCTTGTCCAGAATCTGCTGCGTCAATATGCCATCTGCCAAGGGATGATAGCTTTCGATCGCAAAATGAATCGGGTTGCTTCTAAGAAACGCGGCTGACGCTTCGATCACTGCGGCCTCTGCGCCTTCAATATCCATCTTCACGTAGGTCGGTACCGAGCCGAACTCCTTGCACGCATCTTCCAGCGAGATTGCCTGCACCTCGACTGTGCGTCCCCGTTCTGCGTAGAGCATCACGCTGCGTATGGCCGAAGCCTGGGTGCCGTCCGACTGGAACACGACCGTGCCAGTTTCCCCAGATAGCGCCTTTCTGATCGGTACCACGTTGGTCAATCCATGCAGCGCGATGTTTCGCACGAGGAACTCGTAGTTGCGCTCATCAGGCTCAAACGCGTAGACGCGCCCGGTCGGGCCGACGGCCTTGGCGAGGAAGTACGTGGTCGCCCCCGCGTGCGCTCCGGCGTCCCACACGATGTCGCCTTCTAGGGGTTGATACCAGTGTGTGTATGCATCCATGGCGTCCTCTTCAGGAAGCCCAGGAAAATAGAGGCCCACCTTGTCGCGTTTGTAGACATGCAGTCCCGGGTTTGCAAAGTCCAGTACCTCGCGCCCCGCCGCCTGCTTGGGCTCGATACTGCGAAAGTAGTCATCGAAGCATTCCATCACAATTGGAACTTCGACATAAAGATTCAACGGTAAATCGATCTCGCGCGATCCCTTCACGAGCGAGATGGAATCTTCGGCAAACCGGATGCGAAAACCCTTGAGCGCGCCGGCCGCAGCAAGGCTCAGGTGCAAAATCTTCGACCGGGGCCCAAGCGCCACAATCCGGTTCTTGATCTGCTGTACGCTCGCCACACGATTCAACGCCACGCAAGTCCTTTCGCCGGAATCCGGTCGATCTACTGAAGCGAATCATACAGCGGGGTTGCTTGCGAGCCTGTCCATTTGCGATCGAGAACGGCCACGTGGCTGCGGCACTGCGAGGGCAGCAAGGCCCAAAGCGGCATTTGAACGACCGGTGCGGGATCCCTCAAAGCTTGTCATCATGGATTCACACGGAAGATGGCTTGGGGCCTGAATGCAACGCATCGATACAGGTAAGCGCATACCGGCGAACCTGCATCGGCCCTGATTGAAGGGCCCCCTATAATCCACTGAATTTCGCTCGCCGGCCGGGGTCTTAGTTAAGAGTCGCGGATTACGGGGGCGATCAGTGGATGCACGCATGGCCAGTGGGCGGTCGGGCAGGCCCGGATCGTGCCAAAGATCGTGGTGCCTCGAAACTGTGATTTTTTGTAACCGGCCCGTTACCCATTCATTCGACCAGACAAGGTCTGGCGGGCATACTCCGGGAGGCCGCGAGTTGCTCGCGCGCCCAGGCTCGCAGCTTGCCGCATCAAAACGCTGGAAAATTGTCCGCCCGCCTGTGGGCAAGCACTCTTTTGGGCACGCCCGGAGTTCATATGACTGACGTGCAGGGAAATTACCGCAGAAAAGGCATTCATTGGGCCCGCTGGATCATCGGGGCGATTGTGGTGCTCATCATCGTGATCATTGTCACGCACGTCCTCGGGGCGAAGAAGCAGACCAAGCCGCCGCAGCCGCAGGTCGTGAAGGTCGCCAAAGCAGCGACAGGCGACATGCCTGAAACGCTTTCCGAACTCGGCACGGTGACTCCGACTGCCACCGTGACGGTGCTGCCGCAATTAAGCGGCTATCTCACCCAGGTCGGCTACAAAGAGGGGCAGGACGTGGTCAAGGGCCAGTTCCTCGCACAGATCGACCCGCGCCAGTATGAGATCGATCTTCAGCAGGCTGAAGCTGCGGCCATGAAGGACCAGGCAGCGCTCGATCAGGCGCGCTCCGACCTGAACCGGTATGAAGGCCTGAACCAGCAAAAGGCGATCGCAGAGCAGACACTTTTCGACCAGCGATTTCTCGTGCGCCAGGATGAAGCCCAGGTCAAGTCGGACGAGGCGGCGATCGCCCAGTACAAACTTGATCTGACGTATTGCCACATTGTCGCGCCAGTGTCCGGCCGGGTCGGTTTGCGACTGGTCGATCCGGGCAACTATGTCACCGCGTCGAGCTCTCCGGGCATTGTCGTGATCACGACGATCAAACCCACCACGGTCCAATTCACCGTCGCGCAAAACGACCTGGCCAAGGTCGTCGCACGCGTGAATAGCGGTGCACAGCTGCCAGTGACGGCCTACAGCAGTGACAACAACAAGGTGATCGCAACCGGCACCCTGTACGCGCTCTCCAACCAGATGACCACGAGCACCGGCACGGTGACGCTTCGCGCCGCCTTTGCCAACGAAGATGAAGCCCTTTTCCCGAGCGAGTTCGTCAACATCAAGCTGCTCGTTGACACCCTGAAAAATGCCGTCCTGGTGCCAACCCCAGCGGTCCTGAGTGGTGCGCCTGGCGACTACGTGTATGTCGTCGATCCGCCAGGAACGGTCAAGCGCCCGGCCCAGGGCGAGGCCGATTCCAGCGGCGCCGCGGAATCGAGCGGCGCCGGCGCATCCGAAGGCAAGAGCCACTCCGGCACGCACAAGTCGGCTGGCAAGGATGGAGCCGACGGCGATGCCATCGCCGATACCGTCTCGGTCAGAAAGGTCACACTCGGACCGAGCGATGGCAAGAACACGGCAATCCTGTCGGGTCTGGCAGCAGGCGAGACCGTGGTCACAGATGGCACAGACCGTCTGACCGACGGCGCCAAGATCAAGACCGCCGCGCCTCCTGCCGCCGCCGCTTCTGGCACCGATGCGTCGACGCCGGCGGCAGCTGGGCACGGCAAACGGAAATCACAGGCGACTGAGGCGACAAGCAGCGCAGAGACCAGCGCCCACTGATGCGTTATCAGCCGGCGCACCTGCGATGAATTTTTCCCGCCTGTTTATCCTAAGGCCGGTGGCGACTTCGCTGCTGATGATCGCGCTCGTCCTGGTTGGCCTTGTTGCAGCCAAGTTCTTGCCGATTTCCTCGCTGCCCGATGTCGAATACCCGACCATCCAGGTGCAGACCTTCTACCCTGGCGCTAGCCCCCAGGTCATGGCCACCACCGTGACCGCACCGCTTGAGGTGCAACTGGGCGAGATTCCGGGCATGGCGCAGATGACGTCGATCAGTTCTTCAGGGGCTTCAGTCATCACCTTGCAGTTCGATCTGGCGCTCAATCTGGACATCGCCGAGCAGGACGTGCAACAGGCCATCAACGCCGCCAACAGCCTGTTGCCAAGCGGGCTGCCCGCCCCGCCGGTGTATGCCAAGGTGAATCCGGCTGACCAGCCGATCCTGACACTCGCCGTCACCTCAGACTCGCTGTCCTTGACGCAGCTGCAGGACCTGGCGAACAACCGGCTCGCCTCGAAAATCTCTGAAGTGCCAGGCGTTGGCGTCGTGACACCGGCTGGCGGCAACATCCCTGCCGTGCGGGTTGAAGTCGACCCGAGAAAGATGTCCGCCTACAACCTCAACATCGACGACTTGCGGACCCTGCTCGCCAATATCAATGTCAGCAACCCCAAGGGCAACTTCGACGGGCCGGATCTTGACTACACCATCAATGCGAACGACCAGATCCAGGATCCGAAGGACTACCTGAGCACGGTCATCGCGTATCAGAACGGCTCGCCGGTGTTCATGCGCGACGTCGCTCGCGTGACGCAGTCAGCCCAGGACATCGGCCAGGGCGCCTGGGTCAACAACCAGCCCGCAATCGTACTCAACGTGATGCGTCAGCCCGGCGCAAACGTGATCCAGACCGTCACCCAGATCAAAAAACAGCTGCCGATCCTTCTGGCCAGTCTGCCGCAGGCCATGCACGTGCAGATCGTCGCCGACGGCACCGGCGTCATCCGCGCTTCGGTTCGCGACGCCGGCTTCGAACTGCTGGTCTCGATCGCGCTGGTGGTTCTTGTCATTTTCCTGTTTCTTCGCAATGTTCCGGCGACCCTGATCCCGAGTATCTCGGTCCCGGTCTCGCTGATTGCGACCCTGGCTATTGCCTACGAGCTCGGCTACTCGATCGACAACCTGTCACTCATGGCGCTGATCATTGCCACCGGTTTCGTGGTCGATGACTCGATCGTGATGATCGAGAACATCGTGCGCTACCTCGAGGAAGGCAAGAGCCCGCTCGACGCGGCGCTGGAAGGTTCGGGCCAGATCGGCTTTACCATCATGTCGCTGACGATCTCACTCATCGCGGTTCTGATTCCGCTGCTCTTCATGGGCGGTGTCATCGGACGCCTGTTTAGCGAGTTCGCAGTCACGCTTGCGATCACCATCGGCATTTCGGCTGTGGTGTCGCTAACGCTGGTGCCGATGATGTGCGCGCGCATCATGCGTCGCAAGGCGGACCGCGAGCCGAGCCGTTTCGAGCGTGTCAGCGAGAATGTCTTTGATCGCACGCTAAAGACCTACGAAGGCGCGCTGACCTGGGTGCTGAAACATCAGGGGCTGACCCTGATTGCCGCGACCATAACCACGGCGCTCACGGTGCTGCTCTACATTCTGATCCCCAAGGGGCTTTTTCCGGTTCAGGACGTGGGTGTCATCCAGGGCATCAGCATCGCCGACAATTCCGTGTCGTACGCTGCAATGTCCAAGCGCCAGGCGCTGCTTGCCGACGCCATTCTGAAGGACCCCGACGTCGTCTCGCTAACGTCGTACATCGGCATCGACGGCACCAACCAGACGCTCAACAATGGGCGCTTTTTGATCAACCTCAAGCCTGTCGACGACCGGTCGCTGTCGGCGCAGCAGATCGCCAAGCGCCTGTCGAGCGAAACGTCAAACGTGTCGGGCGTCACCCTCTTCGCCCAGGCCGAGCAGGATCTGACTCTTGATACCGTGGTTTCGCCGAGCCAGTACCAGCTGGTGCTGCGCGGTCCGAGCCAGGACGCCTTCAAGACCATCGTGCCTGACCTGGTCGCGCGCATGAAGCAGATCAAGTCGGTCACCGAAGTGACGAGTGATCTCGACAACACCGGCTTGAGTGTCGATGTCGAGGTCAATCGCCAGCTCGCGGCCCGTTACGGCATTACGCCTGCGACCATCGACAACGTCTTGTACGACACGCTCGGGCAGCGCATCGTCTCGACCATTTTCAACCAGTCGAACCAGTATCGCGTGGTGCTGGTAGGCAAGCCCGAGAGCGTGCCTGACCTGAAGGCGCTAGGCCAGCTCTACCTGCCAACCCAAACGGGTACGGCAGGCCAGGTTCCCTTAAGCGCGATTGCGGACATCAAGGTCGTGAAGTCACCGCTCGTGATCAGCCACCTGGCGCAATTTCCATCAGTCACGATCTCGTTTAACCTGGCACCCGAGGCTTCGCTTAGCAAGGCCGTCGACGAGATCGCGGATGCGGAAAAGGCAGTCAATATGCCGCCCTCGATCCAGCCCTCGTTCCAAGGCGCCGCCGCCGCCTTCCAGGACTCCTTGCATAGCGAGCTGTTCCTGCTCATCGCAGCACTCGTGACCGTCTACATCGTGCTGGGTGTGCTGTATGAAAGCTACATCCATCCCGTGACCATTCTGTCCACCTTGCCATCGGCTGGCATTGGTGCGCTGCTCGCCCTGATGATTGCCGGCAACGACCTCGATGTCATCGGCATCATCGGCATCGTGCTTCTCATCGGCATCGTGAAGAAGAACGGCATCATGATCGTGGACTTCGCGCTCGAGGCTGAACGGGTGCACGGCAAGTCCCCGTACGACGCCATTTTCGAGGCGTCGAGGCTGCGTTTCCGGCCGATCCTGATGACCACCTTCGCCGCCCTCCTGGGCGCGCTGCCGCTGCTTCTGGGCGGCGGGACCGGACACGAATTGCGCCGCCCGCTCGGACTGGCCATCATCGGCGGCCTGTCGGTCAGCCAGGTGCTCACGCTCTTCACCACGCCTGTGATCTACCTGATGTTCGACCGGCTCTCGGAACGCTTTGGCAAGAAGGCCAGTACGCCTTCGAACCAGAGCGGTGAGGACGCTGTGTGAACATTCCGGCGCTCTTCATCCAGCGGCCCGTCGCCGCATCGCTCCTCGCGATCGCCATTGCGATGTCGGGGATACTGGCGTACTTCCATTTGCCTGTCGCGCCACTGCCCAACGTCACGCTGCCTGTGATCGCGGTGCAAGCCTCGATGGCCGGGGCAAGCCCGGAGATCATGGCCTCGACCGTCGCCGAACCGCTGGAACGCAGGCTTGCGACCATCGCTGGCGTGACCGAACTGACGTCGCAGAGCAGTGTCGGCTCGAGCAGCGTCGTCATCCAGTTCAACGTTGACCGCGATATCAATGGCGCGGCGCGCGACGTCGAAGCCGCGATCCAGGCGGCACGAGCCGACCTGCCGACCACGCTGCGCGGCAGCCCGAGCTACCGCAAATACAATCCGGCGGATTCGCCCATCATCATCTTGTCGCTGACCTCGAAGACGCTGACCACCGCACAGCTCTACGATTCGGCCGACACGGTGATCCAGCAGCAGCTGTCACAGATCGACGGCGTCGGTCAGATCTCGCTTGGCGGCGGAGCCTTGCCCTCGGTGCGCGTCGAGATCCAGCCGGACAAGCTGTCAAGCTACGGCATTGGCCTGGAAGACGTGCGCGCTGCGATCGCCGCCGCCAACGCGGACAGTGCCAAGGGCTATATCGATCAGGGCGACCTGCGCTACGAAGTCCTGTCCAACGATCAGGCCACCAAAGCTGCCGACTACAAGGATCTCGTCGTCGCCTACCGTAACCAGGCGCCGGTGTTCCTGCACGACGTCGCAGCGGTCGTGGATTCGAACGAGAACATCCGCAACAAGGGCCTTTTCAACGGCACGCCGACCGTGGGCGTCATCGTCTTTCCGCTGCCGGGAGCCAACATCATCAAGACGGTGGGCCAGATCAAGAAAGTGCTGCCATCGGTCCAGGCGACGTTGCCAAGCAATATCGAGTTGCACATCGCGATGGACCGGTCACAGTCGGTCACGGCAGCCGTGCAAGACACCGAAACCAGCCTCGTGATTGCAGTGCTTCTGGTCATCGGCGTGGTGTTCATTTTCCTGCGCTCACCGCGCGCCACGCTGATCCCGTCTGCGGTGCTGCCGATCTCGATACTCGGCACCTTCGGGCCGATGTACCTCTTGCACTACAGCCTTGACAACCTGTCCCTCATGGCACTCACCGTCGCCACGGGTTTCGTGGTCGACGACGCCGTGGTGGTTCTGGAAAACGTCGTGCGTCATATCGAGATGGGCAAAAGCGTCAAGGAGGCAGCGCTAATTGGCAGCGGCGAGGTCAGCTTCACGGTGATTTCGATGAGCATCTCGCTCGTCGCGGTGTTCATTCCCATATTGCTCTTCCCGGGCATCATCGGGCTGCTGTTCCACGAGTTCGCCGTGGTCCTGTCGATTGCGATTGCGATTTCACTCGTCGTCTCGCTGACCGTCACGCCGACGATGTGCGCCTATCTGCTCAAAGCCGAGCAGGTGACAGGCAAGCAAACAGGCTGGTCGGCCTGGACGGAACGGCAGTTCGACCGCTTCAAAGACGGCTATTCAAGGTCATTGACCAAGGTTCTCGATCACGCCCTCCTGGTCGGCTTGAGCCTGCTTGGCATCATTGTGCTCAACGTTTTTCTTTTGAAGCTGGTGTCGTTCACCCTGTTTCCGGAGCAGGACAATGGCCTGCTGATCGGTCAGATCATTGCCGACCAGAGCATTTCATTTCCGGCCATGAGCAAGAAACTCCAGCAGTTGCAGGAGATCGTGGGATCGGATCCGGCGGTGCAATCGGTGGTCGGCTTCACGGGCACGCGCGCGCTGAACCAGGCCAACGTCTACGTCGCGCTCAAGCCCAAGTCGGAGCGCAAGCTGTCCGCTGACGAGGTCGTTGCACGCCTTAGGCCGAAATTGAACCGGGTCTCGGGTGCGCGCCTGTTCCTGCAGGCGACGCAGGACCTGCGCATTGGCGGGCGACAGTCGGCCGCCGAATACCAGTACACCTTGACCAGCGATGATCCCGACGCACTGTATCTGTGGACGCCAAAGCTCCTCGACGAACTCGGCAAGGACCACAGCGAGCTCGTCGACGAAAATTCCGATCTCCAGCAACACGGCCTGCAGACCTATATCACCATCGCGCGGCAGACCGCAGCGCGCTACGGCTTCGCACCGAACCAGATCGACAGCGTTCTTTATGACGCGTTCGGTCAGCGCACGGTCACGACAATCTTTAACCCGTTCAATCAGTATTACGTCGTGATGGAAGTCGCACCGCAGTACTGGCAGTATCCCGAAATGCTCAACCGCATCTTCCTCAGTACGGCTGCGGGCAATGCCAACGGATCGGCGCAGACGCAAGCCCCTGGGGGTACGGTGAGCGGCGTCACGGGGTATTCAGCCATCACTGCCGCTGCGGGCACAAACAGCACCAACTCGCTTAACGCCAATGCCGAGGCCAACGCGGTCACCAACAGCATCTCGAACAGCAAGGGCGGAACATCGACAGGCAGCGCCGACTCGACCTCGTCGGAGAACATGGTGCCGCTTCCCGCCATGGCCACCTACGTCAACAATCACACCGCCACCCAGGTGAATCACCAGAACGGGCTGGTGGCGTCGACCATCTCTTTCAACCTCCCCCCCGGGGGGTCGCTGAGCAAGGCGCAGGCGGCTATCCAGCAAGCCATGCATGATCTCGGCATGCCCTCGTCGATCCACGGTGGCGCAGCAGGAGCTGGCCAGGTCTTCAACCAGAACGTGCTGGCGCTGCCTTTGCTGCTGCTCGCAGCTTTCGGCACGATCTACATCGTGCTTGGCGTGCTCTATGAGAACACCATCCATCCCATCACGATCCTGTCGACGCTGCCGTCTGCGATGGTCGGCGCGACCCTTGCCCTTCTGATCTTCAATACGCCCCTGTCGGTGATTGCCTTCATCGGCGTCATTCTTCTTGTCGGGATCGTAAAGAAGAACGGCATCATGATGATCGACTTTGCAATTCACAATCAGCGCGAGCAGAAAATGGAACCGCAGCAGGCCATCCATGACGCGGCGGTGGTGCGGCTTCGCCCGATCATGATGACCACGGCGGCGGCCGTGCTTGGCGCCCTGCCGCTTGCGATTGGCATCGGTCAGGGTGCCTCCTTGCGTCAACCTCTCGGCATCACGGTGATCGGCGGCCTGATCCTGAGCCAGGTCATTACGCTGTACACGACGCCCGTGATCTATCTGTGGTTCGAAAGGTTGCGCGTGAGAATGCACACTTGGTACAACAACCGCACCGGTCAGAGCGACCTGCAAACGGATACGCCATGAAACTGTTGCGACTCGGAAGTATGGGCCTGCTGGCGTTGCTTGGCGGATGCGTAGTCGGTCCCGACTATCAGCGGCCAAGTGCGCCGGTCGCTCACCAATTCAAGGAAGCGCCGCCGGAGGGCTGGGCCCAGGCGACGCCGGCGGATGCCGCGCCCAAGGGCAATTGGTGGACGGATTTCAACGATCCGCTGCTTGACGAGCTCGAGCCGCAGGTGGAAGTGTCAAACCAGACGGTGCGCCAGAATTATGCGAACTACGAGCAGGCGCTTGCCGAAGTCAAAGTGGCGCGCGCGCAACTTTTTCCGGTGCTCGGACTGTCGGCGTCAGGCACCCGCGCTGGTGGCCAAAGTGCTGGCACCGGCACCGCCACGGGCACCACAACCAGCAGCACGGGCAGAGGCGGCAGCAGGGTGGTCAACTCCGGATCACTGCAGGGCACGGCCAGCTGGACGATCGATGTCTGGGGCCGCATAAGACGCCTTGTCGAAGAGAACGCGGCGCTGGCTCAAGCCGACGAGGCGACGCTCGCGAACGCGACCCTGTCCGAGCAGACGTTGCTGGCAACGAGTGTCATCGAGCTGCGCCTCGCCGATGCAAATATCGACCTGGCAGAAAAGACTGTGGCTGCCTACCAGGAGGCCTTTCGCATCGTGTCCGCGCAAGGCAATGCAGGCATTGCAGCGACGCCACCGTCTGCCGTGATTACGGCACAAGTGCAGCTTGAGACCGAGCAGGCCAACCTGATCAGTCTGGGCGTCGCCCGGGCGCAGTACGCCCACGCCATCGCGGTTCTGGTCGGCAAGAACCCTGAGGACCTTGATATCGTGCGCACCAATCTCATGCCGACCTTGCCGCAGATTCCGGTCGGCGTGCCTTCGCTTTTACTGGAACGCCGGCCAGATATCGCAGCTGCGGAGCGCACCATGCAGGCGCAAAACGCCGCAATTGGCGTTGCCATTGCGGCCTATTACCCCACCATTTCGCTGTCGGGCGCCGCCGGGTTTTCGCAGGGTCCGCTCGATGGCCTCCTGCGCAAGGCCAACTATGCCTGGTCGCTTGGTGCCAGCGCGACCGAGACGATCTTCGATTTTGGCGAGCGGGCAGGGGAAGTGGAAGCCGCACGAGCACAGTACGATGCGGCTGTTGCGAGTTATCGCAATACCGTTCTGACTGCTTTCCAGGATGTTGAGAACGACCTGTCGGGGCTTCGCATCCTGCAGAATCAGGGCAACGCCCTCGATAAGGCAGTGCAGGACGCGATTCGCGGCACACAGATAGCGCTGGCAGAGTTCAAGGCGGGCACCGTTGATTACACCACCGTTGCACTTGCTCAGGAAACGCAACTCGCTGATCAACAGTCCGCGCTCGCCGTGCAACAAAGCCGTCTGCTTGCCGCCGTTTCTCTCATTGGGGATCTCGGCGGCGGCTGGTCCAATAGCGACTTGCACGATCCCGCAGATCCCAAGACATTACCGCCAGAGCGGGCAGAAGAACCGAATCGCTAGTCGGGGCAGAGCGCGAAGTTGATGTGCCTGGCAACGGGCCGGCGGGGGCGGCGCGACGCGGGCATTGAAACATTGAAACGGCCTCACGCAGCCATTAGAGACGCGCCGATTGAGTTCGCGGCGCGTCTTTTCTCATCGACCAGTCTTGATGGCGTTTACTCCCCAGACTTCGGGGTTGCGTCACGGACAAGCGTCATTTTCCCATGTTGGAAATCCAGCATCACCGCAAAATCCTTCATGAATGCGCTGCCGATCCGAAGATCCCAGAGCTCCTTGTCCACGCCCATGCCCTTGCCGAAAAAAATCACGGTGGGATTGTCCACCGAAATCGAGCCGACCGTGACGTTGCGTACGCTACCTTCGTGATTTTTCAAATTTCCATTGAACCCCAACGAACTGCTCTCATGTGAACGGGCAACGTCCTCGCTCAAGCCGAGCTTGTCCACGGCAGCGGGGGTGAACTGGAAATATGAATTCGAGCCGGTATCGATATGGGCGGTCACAGGCTTGCCGTCTACCGTTACCCCTTTCGCCAAAATGGCATTTTTGTATCGAAAGGAAAGTATCGTGCATGTCGGAGGACCTCCGGCGCAAGCCGGTGCCTCCTATAGAAGCGCACCTTGCGGTTCGGATAGTCGATCTGCACAATCCGTCCCTTGAGAAAACTGTAGCCCAGGATGCCGCCAACCGGTCTCCCCAGCTTCATGCTGAGGCTCGACAGATCCATCGCTCCCGCATCGACCTTGGTTGCAGTCAAGCCGCCCAGCTGGACGATTGGCAACGAGGTCTCATACGCGACGTTGTGGGACGTTCCCCCGCCCGATATTTCGTGTCCGCCGGCAA
>CAJCIC010000041.1 GCA_903970185.1 Gammaproteobacteria bacterium | reverse complement strand
GCGGCTTGCGCTTCGCGCTTGAAGCGGCTCAGGATTTCTCCCGCCTCGACCTGATCGAGATGCTCGCCCTTGATCGTCTTGAGCGCGACGCGACGCTCAATCGTCGGATCGAAGCCCTCATAGACGACGCCCATGGCGCCGCGGCCAAGTTCGCGCCTGACTTCGTACTTGCCGAGCTTCTCGGCCATGGTCATGCGGATCGCCCCGGCGCCTTGACCCTCATTACTTGTCCTTGTAATCGATTTCCCACACCGATTTTTGCACCAGGCGCTGCACCAGCGTGTCGAGCGTGACGCCGCCCTGCTCGCTTTGCGAGACGCCCAGAACGGAGCTCGACTTGGCGCCGACTTCCATCTTTTCCTCGGTATAGCCCTGCGCTACCTGCTCGGTGGTGTTGGCGTCCATGATTTTGTAGCGCATGCCGATGACCCATACGCTTGCCGACTGTGAATTGTCGACCGAGCCTACCGCGGTGCCGGCGACGTTGCCGCCAAGGCTGCCACGACCGAGCATGCCAATGATGTTGCCGGCGGCACCGCCGTTAAAGCCGCTTTGCTGCGCGGCGACGGGCTCGGCCTTGAGAATATCGAAGCGGATCACCCATTTCGTGGTCTTGAGCTTGCCGTGCTGAAGGACTTTCCTTGCTTCATCCGGATCGCCCATGCTGTAGGCCAGCGTGAACTCGTTGAGCATGGGGCCAAGATCGGTGCGCTCGAGCACCTTGAAATTGGCCTTGCCCAGTTCGAGTTCGGCGTAATCGGCAATATTGTTCGGGCCGAACTTCTGCGTGAAGGTGGCGTTGTTGCTCTTGATCTCGCCTGGGATGACGATCAGCGTCGGGCCGGGCTTGTTGGCATTGGTGTAGTTGACGTCGTGATAGAGGGTCTTGTCGGCTGCGGCATTGGCGCGCTTTGAGACATCATCGTTTGCCGTTGGCGACGGATTCGCACTTTCGAACGAGGGCGGCGACTGCGCGAAGGCGCCTGCCGCTGCGGCAGTCAGTACGACAAGACCTGCGAGGTGGTGGAATCTGTTCATGAAAAATCCCCTTGGCTAGTTGGCATTGCCTGCCTTGCGGCAGTAATCGTTGTAGAGCTGCGCGACGAGCTGGTCGGCCTGCTCCTTGACAAGCGTAAGCGCCATGCCGAGCGTGTCCGCTCCGGCGTAGGACTCGGAGTGGGTCGACACGTCCGACAATGGCGAGCCGCCGCTTGTCGACAAGGAAAAGTCGAGCCTGACTGCAACTTCGTTGACGTGAATCGTCGGGTTCACCCCGGTGCGGGTCGTGATGCTGCCGCGCAGGATGTAGCTGGCGCCGAGCTTGCGCGAGGCGGCAAGCGCCGCATCCGGATCATTCTTGAAGTACGCATCGATTTCCGCCTGCGCGATCTGCGCGCGGATTTCTTCCTGCGTATAGGTGCGAAGGCCGAGCGCGCGCAGGCGCGAATTGATGGCCTGAAACATCGGCCCGTAGCGATCCTGGTGGGTGGACCAGCCATCGCTCGTGTGCTCGGCAATGAGGGTCATGATCTTGCGATTCTTGACGCGCTGCTGGCACGGTGCGGATACCAGTTCCTGGATTTTCTGGGCGTTTTCGTCGCTCTGTACGCTGGCCTTCGCGTCTTCCTCGGAAAAGGAAAACGCTTCTGCCCGCGACAAAGGCGAAGCGCACGCGACGCAAAGCATCGCAACGATCCCGATCCGGCCAATCTGCAATGCCATCCCCTTGCGCTCTTCTGTCGGCGCGATGCCAACGGCGGTTTTTGAATCTAATCGAACCCCGCGCAAATGTATAGCCTTCCCGGCTGGCAACCAATGGAAAAGTTCACAAGTTGGCGGCGCGGACAGGGTTTGCCCGCAATCGGCTCTGAAGCACCGCGTGATCAGTGCAGCTTCACGTGCGGCGCCGTGCGCCGGCGCAAGACACGCGAAAACGCCAGCAGCGCGCAGCGCAAGGTGCCCACCACCGCCTGGTGATGCATCAGGTGCAAGCTGATGTACATCATGCGGGCAAAAAGGCCCTCGACGAAAAGACCGGCGCCAGACAGTACGCCCATCAGGCTTCCCACCGTCTGCTCCTGCCCGATCGAGACCAACGAGCCGTGGTCCCTGTAGCGATAGGGAACGCTCTTCGGCGCTTTGCCGCGCGCGAGCAGGACAAGGCGGCGGGCCAGATAGCTCGCCTGCTGGTGCGCCGCCTGGGCCCGCGGCGGCACGGTCTGGCCGGTGGGCAAAAGGCACGCCGCACAATCGCCCAGCGCATAAATGCCGACGGCATTTTTCACGCTCAGATCGGCATTGACTTCGATCTGGTCAAGGCGGTTAAGCGGAAGGCCCAAGTCCTTGAGCAGCGCCGGCGCCTTGATGCCTGCAGCCCACACGCAGATGTCGGCGCGGTAGGTATTGCCTTCGCTGTCCAATACCGCGCTGGCACTCACCGAGGCAACCTTGCAATCGCAGATGACCTTGACACCGCGCTCGGCCAAAAGTCGCGTTGCGGCGCTCGATACGGCGGGCGTGAGCGGCGCGAGAATCCGGCTTGCACCTTCAAGCAGCGTGATATCGACGCTTGCCGCAGAAGCGGCCCCGGCAAGACGGTAATCGCCATAGATGCTGGTCGCCTCCCTGAGCTCGGCTGCAAGTTCGACCCCGGTTGCGCCACCGCCGACAATGACAATCTCGATGCGGCCCTGATCGCCCCCGGCAGCGCCTGCTGCTTGCTGCCTGACCAGGAGTTTTAGCATGCGCGTACGAAAGCGCTCGGCATCGTCGGTGGCATTAAGCGAGATGCAATGCTCCCTGGCCCCGGGGATATTGAAGTAATTGCTCTCGCTACCCACGGCCAGCACGAGGCTGGTATAGGGAATGTTTCGGGGCGGAATCAAAATCGTGCCATCGTCATCCAAAAGCGCCGCCACCATGACTTCGCAGCCGCCGGCGTTCAAGCCCGACAGGCGGCCAAGGACGAAGGAAAAGCCGTTGTCGCGTGCGAGCATCTGGTAGGACAGGCCCTCGGCGTGGATATCGAGCGTGCCCGCGGCGACTTCGTGCAGCGACGGTTTCCAGACGTGAAACGGACGGCAGTCGATCAGCGTCACGGCCTCGGGGCCAAGGACACGTCCGAGCTTGGCAGCGAGCTCAAGCCCGCCGGCACCGCCCCCCACGATCACGATTCGTTGCATCTTCTCTCCACGCCACCTGGCACAGCCCGAATATAATGCACCCGAAAGCGAGTGCGAACGGATGACATCCAGCTGGCTGAAAAAGACGCTGACCCGACTCGCTGCGCCCGGCAAACCGCCGGTGCCGGCGCTTTCCGATGGCGAGGTCGCAAGCCAGATCCGCATCATCCGGGCGCACATGATGGCCGCCGATCTCGAAGCCGCGCGCTCGCTTCTGGACGGCCTCTGGCAGAGCAACCCCGACAACGCCGACGTGGTTGCCCATCTTGGCGCCTGTGTCTACCT
Organism: Gammaproteobacteria bacterium; assembly: GCA_903970185.1. Classification (GTDB taxonomy): domain Bacteria; phylum Pseudomonadota; class Gammaproteobacteria; order Burkholderiales; family Burkholderiaceae_D; genus CAJCIC01. The sequence goes on along the minus strand of CAJCIC010000041.1, from coordinate 30,152 downwards.
TGCTGGCGAGCGCGAGGCGGCGACGCCCATCCTTGCCAAGGCCTTTGCAGTCGATCCTGACCATGCCTTCGCCGCCAAATTTCTCGCCGCCGCACTGTCGGCCACGCGCGAGGACGACGCCGCACTTGCCGTCGCCCGCCGCGCCATGGAGCTCAATCCCAACGACAGCCAGGTATTCTCGGTGGCGGCCTCGATGCTGCTTCGGCGCGGTCAATTCGAGGAGACCGCGCGCGCGCTGAATCGGGCCCTCGAAGTCGAGCCGGAAGCCCTAAAGCCCCTTGAGCAACTCGAGGCGCTGTCGGTCATCTCGACCGTAAAACGCAGCATCTACGAAGGCTCGCCCAAAATCGCCGAGGCCCGGCGGCGCAATATCAACCGCCTGCTCGCGCTCGAGCGCAAGAAAAAACTCGATGCGGAGTCGCTCTCGGCGCTGCTCGCGCTGCTTGAAGGGGGTGAGGCGGACTCGTTTCGCATGGCCGCGAAGATCGCCCATGCCAACACGGACTTTGCGGACATGACGGCCACGCTCGCAACACAGCTGGCATCGATTTTCTGGATTGAAGGAAAAAGTCGCGAGATGCTGGCCAAGCGCGAGCTGGCGCTAAAACTCGATGCCGGCAATCGCACGCTCGCGCTTGGCCTTGCCCATGCGCAACTGATGCTAGGTGATGACCACTGGAAGGGCGCCTGGCAGACCATGACCGATGTGCTCTTCCACTCGCGCGCCGACATGCAACCCCAGGGCGCGAGGCTCTGGAGGGGAGAGCGTCTTGGCCGCGAAACCCTGCTTGTGTATCAGGACCAGGGCATTGGCGATGCGATCATTGCATTGCGCCTGCTTGGCCACCTGTCGGCACGAAAAATAGCCTGGAAGCTTTGGGTACTGCCGGCACTTTCTGACTTGGCTGCGCAATGCGTTGGCGAAGAGCACGTGCTGCGCTTGCCGACGCTGCCAAGCGCAAAGGACGCCGGCGTGACCTTCGCCTGCCCGCTGTTCGGGCTGATCGCAGCGCTTGGCCTTGCGCCGCGCGATGTCCGCGCGCCGCACCCTGGAAGCGGCGCTGCGAGCCGCCTTGCACTGGCGCCAGGGGACCTCGGGGCGCTGCGATCACCGCGCATCGGGCTCTTGCTGGGTGGCAATCCGATGCGCCGCGACGACTGGCTAAGAAGCCCTTCGATTGCCGCCACACAGGCATTGACCGCGATTGGCGGTGTCAGCTGGGTCAACCTGATGATCGACGAGCGGCCCCTGCGCGAGCACATCGGCAAGACCCTTGCTGCCCATGACCCGATGCCCGGCGTGAAAAATTTCGCCGATACCGCAGCGCTCATCAGCCAACTCGATGCCGTCATCGCCATCGACTCCTCCACCGCGCACCTGGCCGCGTTCCTGGGTAAGCGGCTTTGGGTCCTCGCGCCGAGCATGCTCGACTGGCGCTGGCAGGCGGGCGAGTTGCAAAGCCCGTGGTGGCCAGGCGCAAGGCTCTTGCGTGCCGAGGCGCCGGGCGAATGGAAACAGGCGATGGCAACCCTCGTCACGGAAGTGCGCGAGTTCGTGAAGACCCAGGCGCCGGCCAGCCCGTGAAGCGGGCGCCCGTCCGTCGTCCGTGCACACCGCTTGTCGCCCTGCCGAGAACGCTTTCGCGCCCTTGCAGTCATACTGGCGCACGCACACGTGTCAGGACTTGCTTGCGGCGACAGCCCTGCTTCATTTTGAAATGGTCTTTCGGCGCGCTCGTCGATAAACTGAAGCATGCGGCGCCGCGATACCAGAGGCTAAGTGCAATGGCCCATATCTCACTTTCATGATTCAACATGGATGAAGCAAGACACGCGTCGGCTGCCCAGGCAGGCGCACAGCAATCGCTGAGTCTGCGTCTGATGCGCGAATTGCGCAGCGCAGTGCTCGACTTTTGCATCGAGGAGTCGGAGCCGCTCGGGCTTCGCGTCAAGGACAACCTGTTCGAGGCGTCAGACAAATCAACGCGCGTTGACGAGCAGAACGTTCTGCTCACGGCCTACACCGCACTCATCAAGGGTGCGCCAAACTTTGTGCGCGTCTTGAAGCAGCACCTGCCGCTTGCGGTCGAGAAGGCCCTCGAATCCGATCGCACCTCGGTGGTCGTCGACATGACCACGACCCAGCGCCTGAAACTGGTCGAAGTCGAAGACGTCGAGCGCGAAGTCCTGATCCTCAACATGGTGCGAAAGCTCGAGGACTATACCTCCGACACACTCTCGCCTTTGACCTTGCGCGTGTGCCATCTGAAGGGCCTTGAGATGGTGCACCTGCAGCTCAATCCGTTCAAGCCCGAGACCTTCGTGCGCGGATTCGTTGCCGCATGGGAGGCGTTCGACGGCAACCGGCTATCGACACGGACCATGCTGCGCTCGCTCAACATCGCCAATTTTCTGCCGCTTAACGCGCTCTATCTCGAACTGAACGACCTGTTGATTGCCAACAACGTCATGCGCGAAGAACGCTATTCGATCAAGCGCTCGGCCGAATCCGTTGCAGGTGCGCTCTGGAAGCGCAGCCACGCCATGTCACCCGACTCCGGCCATGGCGGCATGGGCCCGGATCCCCACGCCTTGGCCAGTGCCGCGGCGGGCGGTGGCGGGCCGCGGCGCGCAGGCGACGGCTTTCCGAGCCTTGCCGAGACGGCCGCAGGCGAGATCCTTGAGAACCTGGGCAATGGCGATGCTGCGCCGCTTGCGCCTGCAGGCTGGCAATTCAACCCGTCGCGCTTCATGCACCAGGTGACCTTGCTGCTGGAAACAGCAGGCGCAGCAAGGCGCCGTCATCCCGATGAGACCGCGGCACAATTCGTCGGCGCGCCAGATCGCATTCTCATGGCGCGCCTGAACGAAATCATCACCGAGTCGCGCAACGCAGCGGCCAGTGAAGCCGTGCCAGGTTCGGGTCCGTCGCTAGCGCTTGACCTTTTGCGCAACGAAGCGGCGGCACAGTCGGCCACCGAAATCGATCGCGCAACGATCGAAATGCTAAGCCGGGTGTTCCGGTTTGCCCTCGAAGACGCGACCATCCCGGCAACGCTGAAGGTTTTGATCGGCGGGCTGCAGCTGCCGATTCTCAAGGCCTCGCTCGAGGATCGGGCCTTCTTCGTCAAGGCCGACCACCCGGCAAGGCGCTTTGTCGACCAGCTCGCGCGACTTGGCATGTTCTGGACCGAGAACCCCGACGATCCGCTGCATGCCGCGGTCATCGACATCGTCGCGCGCGCCAAGGAGGGAGGCCCTGACGCCACGGTCCTTTTCAGCCAGCTCGTTGACGAACTCGACGCACTGCTTAGCGAGCGTGAGGAGGTCTTGTCAGCGCGCGATGCCGAGGCGATTGCCGATATCGCCCTTCTCGAGCTCAGGCACGAGGCTGAAGCCGAGGTCGATCTCAGGCTTGCCCGCCGCATCGGGCCCAATGTCGACGCAACGCTCGCCGATTTCATACTCGGGGTCTGGCGCAGCGCCTGGATTCACTATTACATGACGCGTCATGAGCACCCTGAACGCTGGCAGACGATTCAGGAGCAAACCGACATTCTGATCTGGTCGGTGCTGCCCAAGCTGACCAAGATCGAATCAACCGAGTTGCGCAATTCGCTGCCGGCCTTGCTGGGCTGCCTGACGCGAGCGCTCGATGACATCGGCTGGGCCGGGGACGAGCGCCGCGCATTCATCGACTACCTGATGGATCGCCAGGCGGCAGCGGTACGCCAGACACCGAAGAAGGGTCAGCCAAGCGGCGCACCCAAGCCCAAGCCAGCCGACATCGAGCCCGAGAAGTCTGAAGCTGAAGCGCTTTCCTTCCCGGCGGCGCAAGGCGTTGCACCTGGCGACGGCTTTGAGCGCAATCAGTGGTTCGCACTCGACCTCGGCCTTGAAACGCCGCTCAAGTACCGCTTGTCGTGGATCAGCCCCAAGCGCACCAAGTTTGTCCTGACCACGCGCGATGGCGGTGAGGCGCTGGCCAAGTCCCTTCACGAGCTGCAACACCTGCTCGAAAGCGGCTCGATGACCCGCATCGACACCCTGCCGCTGATGGAGCGGGCCATTGCAGCGTCGATGACCGACTAGGCGCGGCCAGACGCGCCTGCCGCTCGTGCTCCAGTAGGGATACATGGTCGATTTGCGCCAATGAGAAACTGGTTCAAGCCCAAGGCGAGCACGACCATCGCGGCGTCCGACCTTCTTGCCGATGCGCGCGCGCACCTGAAGGCCGGCGAGTTCGGGCTGGCCGCATCAAGCTATAGAAAAGTTCTCGAGGAGACGCCCGCTGATGCCAGTGCGTGGGTCAGCCTGGGCTACGTCTTGCGCAGACTCGGCACGCTTGAAGACGCAACGGAGGCACTCGCGCGTGCGCAAGCGCTCGCGCCAGAACGGGGCGATGTGCACTATATGCTGGGCGAAGCGCTGCTTGCGAGCGGCAATGCCAGCGCTGCCTTGCCGCATCTCGAGAAAGCCACGCAGCTTGCCCCCGAACTGGTGTTTGCCCATGTCGATCGCATCCAGGCCTGCGTCCAAAACGGCGACCTGGCCGCGGCCCTTGATGCAGCCAGGCACGGCTTGACGATCAATCCCGAGGCAGCGCCCATCTATACCGCCCTTGGCCATGTTCACGCCCTACGGCACGACCCCGAGGACGCGCGCCAGGCCTATGCGCGCGCCGTGCAGTTCGCGCCTTCTGACGCCATGGCCCGGATCGGTCTTGGCGTTGCCCTGCAGCGCGTGGGCGAGCACCAGGGCGGCCTTGAGCATTTGCGCCAAGCCGTCGAACTTGCCCCCGAGGACGCACTTGCCCGCTTCAGCTTCGCCATGGGCCACCTGCCCCTGCTGGTCCGCACCGAAGGCGAACTCGGCCAGGGCGACGCGGCGTTTGTGCGCGCCCTCGCCGCATTTGATGCCTGGAGCGAATCGCACGCTTTCGATGAAAGCGTGGTGGTCGCGCAGATCGTGCCTTTCGTTCTTGCCTATCGCGAAGAGAATCACCGCGACATGCTGATGCATTACGGCGCCTTATGCGCAAAGCTGATGGCGCGCTGGCGTGCCCGGCAAAGCTTTGCAGCGCCCAGGCCTCGCGCCTTGGAGGGCCGCATAAGGCTTGGCATTGCCTCACCGCATTTCAGCAATCACTCGGTGTGGCACGCCCTGATCAGGGGCTGGCTCGAAGAGATCGACCGCAGCCGCTTCGAGGTGCATGGATTTCATCTGAGCCGTACCGTCGATGCCGAAACCGAGCGGGCCAAGCGGCACCTTGACGCGTACGTTGCTGCACCTGCAAGCGTTGCCCAGTGGGTCGAAGCGATCGAGCAAGCAAATCTCGATGTACTGATCTATCCGGGCATCGGCCTTGACGGCCTATCGAGCCAGCTTGCAAGCCTGCGCATGGCACCGCTGCAGGCGGTCGGCTGGGGGCATCCCGAGACCACCGGCCTGCCGACCCTTGACTACTACATTTCGGCCGAGCTCTTCGAGCCCGAAAACGCCCAGGAAAACTACAGCGAGACGCTGCTTTCGCTTCCTCATCTCGGATCCTGTTACCGGCCCTTCATCACCGCCGGCCAGCCACCCGATCTCAAGGCGCTTGGCATCGATCCCCTGGCACCGCTTCTGATCTGTCCGGGCACGCCCTTCAAGTACGCTCCCGAACACGACGGCGTGTTGATCGAAATCGCGCGCCGCCTGCGCCAGTGCCGGCTGGTTTTTTTTCGCAAGGGGGAGGATGCGCTTGCCGACCAGCTCGAAAGACGCCTGGCAGGCGCGTTCGCGCGCGCGGGCCTAAACGCCAGCGCACACGTGAGCTTCATCCCATGGCTGTCGCCACCCGCCTTTCACGGTCTGATGAAGCGCGCGACTGTGTTTCTCGACACGATCGGTTTTTCCGGCTTTAACACGGCCATCCAGGCCATCGAGTGCGGCCTGCCGGTCGTCACGCGCGAAGGCCGCTACATGCGCGGCCGGCTGGCAAGCGGCATCTTGCGCGGACTCGGCATGCACCAGCTGATTGCCCGCGACGAAGCGGAGTACGTCGACAAAGTCGTTCGCCTGGTCTCGGACGACACCTTCAGAGATGAGGTGCAAAGGGCGATCAGTCGCGCATCACCTGACCTCTTTGGCGACCTGGCACCGATCCGCGCGCTTGAAGACCTGCTCGAGCACGCCGTCAGAAACAACCGCGCGGGCGCGAAAGCCTAAAGACCGCCGGCATATGCCCGCGTTGCCGGATGGGGGGCATCCACCCATGCCTTCTCATCGGCGCTCAGTTCTTCGTAGCGCGCAGGCGTGATCACCCTGATGTTCTGCACCGCGCACAGACTTTCCAGATCGGCGTGCGAATGCACCGTGATCGTTGCCGAATCGATCTCGACTTGTTGCGGAAACGGGCCATCCTGGTGGCGCTTCATGATGGCCTTGCAGGCTTCATCAAGCGAGATCGCCTGTCCGAGAAGACGAAATCCGGTCTGATAGATCAGCCGCATCAACTCGTCCTGCGTGAAAAAGCGGATATGGGTGATATCCAGAAGACCGGCGGGCCGATAGCGCCAGATGCCGCGCAACAGATCTTCGATCAGGAAGACATTGCGTACATTGGGCACGCTAAGAACCAGCTGGGCATTGGCGCTAACCAGGTTGCGCAGGCGCAAGAGCGTCGACCAGGGGTCATAGATATGTTCGAGTACGTCAAACAGCAACACGGTGTCGATTGCGCCAGGAGCCACGCCGAACGCCGCCCAGTCGATGTCATCGATCAATTCGGAGATGACGCGATCTAGCCTGCCGCGTGCGATTTCGGCGGTGTTCGGGTTGGGCTCGACGCCCCACACCTGGCAATCGGGAAAATGCTGCTTGATGGCATAGCCGCGCGAGCCGGTATTGCAGCCGATATCAAGCGCGAAGCTCGGCTTCATCGGCAAGAGTTCGAGGATGCGGGGATCCGGTGCATCGCCGTAGATCTGAGGCGGCGGGTTCCTGAGAATCCCCCACTCGTAGGCGTGGCGCGGCTCGAACAGGTCGAGCTTTCTCGCTTTAGCAGGGGGCGCGCTTGGCGCAGCCCCTGTCTCGCCTGATGGCGCGTCCATGGCAACAGACTGCGCGTTTCGTTTACTTCGAAATCCGAACATTTTCGTATCCCATGCTTTTGCGCCAGGGTGCAACCGTTCGCCAGGGCACGCCAAGATTGTCGCACTAACCAAAGCGGGGCGTTTAGCCTCCAGACGGGCAAAACTACGACTCGATCTGGAAGCCTTGGACCCACACCAGTTCACACGCCCCAGCGCCCGTATCGGTACGCGACAACGAGCTTCTCCAATGCCATCCCGAGGCCTCGTTGGCTTCGATCAGCTCGCCTTCGAAATGAACAATTTCCCCGGGTCGGACGGCCTCGATGCGCTTTTTCACCGACGCATCCGCTGGAATCAGATGCATGTTCGAACTGGAACTGATGATTTCATCGTTTGGAATCGGCGGCTGGTGGTCGTAGTGCCAGTAATAGAACCTGTTGCCTTGCGAGATCGCAAGCTGGCCATACACTGCGGGGTCGGACATGCGGCCCCACGCCAGCGCCAGATCGATCGGGCTCAGCTCGGATTCCTTGTCAAAAGAGTAGTCGTGCCGCGACATCACGCGTGCGCGGATGTCGAAGTGGGCAAGCGGAGTGATGTGATATTTGCCAATCTGAAATGGCGCCTTTTGCGGCGCCGTCTGCTCGGGCTCAAGCGGTGCCGCGGCGCCTTGCACCGGGTGGGCCAGCGGACGCCTTTGGGCCCAGTGCACGAGTCCGAAGGCGCACGCCAGCGAGAACACGAAAACTGCGAGCCAGCGCATCTGGACGAAGAAATCTCAACTGCCGGCGCACTGCGCCTGCGTGACGACAAGGGAAGAACCCATTCGATGACCCCATGGCGCAACAAGCGATCGCCAAGAAGAGGAAGGTACACGAGGACGTCCTCGCGCGCCACAGCGACGTCGGCGTTGCATCAGCCGCGCATGCGGCAGTTGTTTGCGCGAACCTTCATTAAAGCGTATGTCCGTTAACGCTGCGCCAGATCACAATCGAGAAAGCACGACGCAGATCCGTGCAAGCCGCATCCAAATGACACGAACTGACCATGGTTTGGCGCATACCCGCTTGCTATGTTTTCTCTGACCGGATGCCATCATGCTATTCGCATGATGTTCGGTCAGGACGTTGCATCGGGAGAGGTTCTTTCGATCGTGACGGTTATTCGCGAGACGGTTAATAAAAAAGAACTGAGATCGCATCTTTGACCTTTGAAGGTCGACAGAAAGGAAAGACATGGAAGTGTTGTTAGTACAAGAAACGCGCCAGGTCGCAGGTGGCGTGCGAGTCCTGCAGGAGATGGGCAACTCACTTGCGATCGGCGCCGGCGCGACGCTGCTTCTCGGCCCTGAAGCAATTCCGCTGACCATGACCCTTGGCCTTGGCGCTGCTGCGTTTCTGATCGTCGATTCGTTCCTTGACTAACCGGGAGAAGATCATGCATGAACTATCCATCGCTGAAACCCGCGCAGTTTATGGCGGTGTCCGCACGGAAGAAGCCGCCGCGGGAATGTTGGCCCTCGCCGGTGCCCTCGCGCTTGGGCCCTTTGTGGTTGCAGCGGGCGTCGCCGTAGCAGGCGCAGCGCTGCTCGAAGGCATGTATATAGAAGGCATGTAGCGCAGCTGCGGGAAGCCTCGCGCTTCCCGCGACTTGGCTGACGGGAGAACGATGATGAACCTATCCGAAATGACACTGACCTGGGTTTCAGTGCTCTTCTTCACGACGTGTGTCTTTAGCTATCGCGCCTATCACGTGAGTGTCAACGCCGCCCTCGCAGGCCGACAGCGTATCTTTTTTGCTCTCGCGGCATTGGTGTGCGCGGGCCTTGCGATCTATCTGGCGGTCCGTTGAAACAGTGCGGCGACGGCCCGATCGACTGGCGCAGAAGTGAATCAGGGCTTGCGCATCAAGCTCGGTACATAGCCAGGGGCCTTCTTGGTGATGGCGACGATCGAGTCGAAAAACCGAATCTCGCGGATCCTGGTGGTCAAAAAGGTGACATCGATCGATTTCAACTGTTCCTCGCGGCCGTGCCAGAACGAGCCGATGCCTTCGACCCCGGGCTGGATGTAGTGCACATGGATCAGATCAACCAGCTGTTTACAGACGTCGATGAAGCTCAGTTCCGAATCGCGGTAAGTTGACCAGAAGTTCGAATGGAGATCTTCGACCAGATAGATGCCATCGTCCTTCAAGCCGGCCTCGAACAGATGATTAAAGCTGGTGATCATGTGGCTGCTCTGATGGCTGCCGTCATCGATGATGATGTCAAACGGGCCGAACTCCTTGACGACACGATCGAGGAACACCGCGTCGACCTGGCTGCCAATGCGAACATGAACGTTTGCATTCGGATTTTCCGACTGGGCGCAAACAGGTTCAATATCAATGCCCACGATGACCGTATCCGGATGCGCGAAGTAGCCGCGCCAAAGCGAAAGTGAGGACCCATAAAACACGCCGATCTCCAAAATCCTGAGCGGCCTTAGGCGTTGCGACTCGAATACGGCCGTGTATGCATAAAAATACTGCGACCATTTGTGGCCTTCGGGAATCCCGAGCCAGAGCTTGAAGAGCGGAAGTCTTTCGAGCTCGGCTGACTCGAATGGATTCGCTTCTGCCAACCAGGACGTGATGCGCGTAAGGCGGGAATCGAGTCCGATCTGGGGCAGCACCAGGTCGGCAGCTCCAGTACTGTCAGGGCCGCCTAGAGAGGGATGCAACGCCGGTGTCCTGCGGCCGAACGTCTTGCTCACCTTGTAGGCCACGAAGGCCGGAATCGCCTTTGCCAGCTGAACCAGAAGTCTTCCAATCATCGTCGGTATTTGCCTTGAGCCAACTTCGGATGACTTCCGCTCTCCATTGCACCGTTCTCAGCCTGCCAGATCGATCGCATCGTGGCGCGGCGAGCGATCCGTGCGGCACGCTCGCACCGAAATTCAGGCTGCCTTTTCGCTTTTGGATCGCGCCTCTTCCTGTTCCTGCAGGAGTCGCCACATGATCTTGCCCGTACCGGATTTGGGCAGCGCATCCGAAAACTCGATGAAGCGGGGGACCTTGTAGGCGGCCATCTGATCTCGTGCCCAGTTGATGATGTCATCGGCGGCGACCTTGCCCTTGAATTCGGGTCGCAAGACGACCACGGCCTTGACGGTCTCGCCACGATAGTTGTCTTTCGCGCCAATCACACAGGCCTCCTGGATGGCAGGGTGGCGATACAGCATCAGCTCGACTTCGGCTGGCCAGACCTTGTAGCCCGAGGCATTGATCATGCGCTTGAGGCGATCGACCATGAAGTAGTAGCCGTCCTCGTCGATGCGGGCGAGATCCCCTGTTCTGAAAAAGCGCTTGCCGCGAAACTCGATGAATGCGTCACGGGTCTTTTCGGCATCCTGCCAGTAGCCCTGAAACACTTCCGGGCCGTGCGTGATGATCTCGCCGCTTTCGCCTTGCGGCACTTCCTCGAGCGTTTCCGGATTGACGATGTAGCACTCCGTGTCGAAAAACGGAATGCCCAGGCACTGCTTCTTCGGACGGTCAGGCGGATTGCTGTGGGACGGGGCGATGGTCTCGGACAGGCCATAGCCTTCGATGAAGTCAATGCCCCACATGTCGCGCATTTTCTGGGCGACGGCTTCGGGCATCGCAGCGCCCCCGCCAGAGACGCGGCGCATGCTCGATAGGTCGTACCGCGAAAGATCGGGCAGGGACAAGAGGTCGACCACCATCGTCGGAACATTGGTCCACACCGTCACCTTGTAGCGCTCGATCATCGCCGCAGCCACAGCGCGGTCCCAGCGGGGCAGAAGAACGACGGTCGCACAGGCATAGATCACGCCGTTCATGCAGGCTTGCATGCCGGTGACGTGAAACAGCGGCACAACGCCAAGGGCGACGGCGCGGATCATGTTTCCGCTCCAGGCCACGGTGCCCACGGCCGTATGCATCACGGAGCGATGCGTATGGACACAACCCTTCGGTTTTCCAGTCGTGCCTGAGGTATAGGGCATGACGCAGAAATCATCCGGGCCGCTCAGATGCGGGCCTGGCGCGATTGCAGCCGCAATCGCCTCGGTCATGCGGGTCACGGCGCCAGCCGTCCTGATTGACGAGGCGGCCTTGATGAAGTCCGGGATGGCGAGATCGGTGGGATGGGTCAAGGCCTCGCTGTAGGCGGCAACGATCGCGAACTTCAGCGAGGGCAGGCCGCCGTTCTCGGCCATCAGCGGAGCGATATTCGGGTAGATATCTTCGGCACAGATCACGACCTTGGCGGCGCTGTCTTGCACGTAATGTCGAAGTTCCTCGGTCTTGAGCATGGGGTTGACCGGGACCACGAAGCCATCGGCACGCAAAATGGCGTAATAGGCGATGATGAATTGCGGGCTGTTTTGCATGTAGAGCATGACGCGGTCACCACGCGTGATGCCGCATCGGGTTTGCAGCCAGCCCGCCAGCGCGTCGACCTTTGCGCGCAACTCGCGGTAGGTCATGACCGAGTCGTAGAACACCGTCGCATTGCGATCGGGATGGCGCGTTGCGGCCACCTCGAGGTTGTAATAGAGGCTCGTCTTCGGAGCATCCAGGTTGCGCGGCAGGCCTTTTGGCCAAAAGCGGTAGTGCAGCGGTTCGGACATGGTCTCCTCGTTCACGGGTCTGCGCCCGGCATCGGCTGTCTCCCTGCCATAGGTCGGGGACACATTACTCTAACACCCGCATCAAGCGGCAGCGACGGTGATCGCAGGTCGTCTGGGTGGCGGCCCGCCCGCATGCCAGGCGAGGATGGCGAGCGCAACGAACGCGCACTGGCCAAGCGCGAGCCAGACGACCGAGGGCGATAACAAGGGCGCGATGAGGCCCGCGATGATCGCGCCGAGAATGGTTTGCGTCGCCGACTGGCAAGACGCCGCGATGCCGCGAATCTCGGGAAACAGGTCAAGCACCATCAGCGTTACCCCCGGGGCGACCAGGGCCATGCCAAACGAATAGAGCAAGAGCCCGGCGACAGAGTACGGGATGCGTGGGGAAAAGCTCAGGTGGTAGGCCAGATTTGAGACGGCGGCAACGCCCATGAGCACGAAGCCGATGCGCACCTGGCTCGAAAGGCGAGTCCGACCGGCAAGCCGGTTGACCGTGAGCGCGCCCAAGAACATGCCTGCCACGAGGGGCGCGAAGAGCCAGATGAATTGCCGCGGCGACAGATGCAGGTGCTCGATCAGAAACACCGGCGCTGCCGCAACGTATAAGAAGAGGCCGCCAAAATTGAAGGCAACGGTGCCGGCGTAGCAATGAAAGCGCCACGTCGAGAACACGCGCCAATAGCTTTCGGCCAGCACGCGTGCATGGAGCGGCTTGCGCAGGACCTGGGGCAAGGTTTCGGGCAGGAGCCAGAACGCGGCGGCGGCAAGGACCAGCGTGTAGAGCGCAAGGAAGACGAAGATGCCGCGCCAGCCTGCAACGGTAACGATATAGCCGCCAAGCACCGGAGCGATCGCAGGACCCAGGGCAAAGATCATCGTGACGAGCGCCATCAGGCGCTCGGCTGTCGGCCCGGCGTAGATGTCCCGGATCATCGCCCGGCCAATGACAATGCCTGCACCGCCCGAGAGCCCCTGCAGCACCCGAAAGGCGAGGAGCATGCCTATTGAGGTGCTAAGCGCGCACCCAAGTGAGGCAATCTCGAACACGAAAAGCGCAACCAGGATCGGCAGGCGGCGCCCAAACGCATCGGAAATTGCCCCATGCCAGAGAATCATGCCGCCAAAGGCGAACATGTAGGCGGTGATGGTTTGCTGCACGGCAATCGGCTCGGCACCCAGGCTTTGCGCGATGGCCGGAAACGCCGGCAGATAGGCGTCAATCGAAAATGGCGCGAGCATGGCAAGCGCCGCAAGCAGTGCCGCGAGCTGGCCGGGCCTTGGCATGCGCCCTGTATACAAAGAGGCCATCCATTGACGATCGATCAAAATCAGAGCATGACACACGCTCGTGCCCCGTTCGCAGGCAATAAAAGGCATAGTCCTTGCTGAAGTCTGACACTCTGCATGGGCCATGGCGGATGTCGGCAATAAGGGAATGGGCGTTCACGGTGGTCAGGCGAGCGTTGCCCATTTCGCTCATGAAATGAATTGCATTAAGATCGCGGATTTGCTCAAATAGCGCCCCCGGGCGCACGAGCCCAGAACTCGACGTTCGGGCAAGGCAGGAGCTGGCCCGCCGTCCGGTCACAGGCGAGATTTCGGAGGTAGTCGATGGATTTCGCAACACAGCAGAGGAGCCCGTCTAAGCACATAGCCGGCATCACCTTTGTCATCGTCTTTCACATCATCCTGGTGTGGGCGCTGATCCATGGACTGGCAAGCAAAGTCATCGACGTCATCAAGCCGCCGCTTGAGGCCAAGATCGTCGAGGAGGTCAAGCCACCGCCGCCGCCTGAAATCAAACTGCCGCCGCCGCCCAAACTCGCAGCACCTCCACCGCCCTACATCCCGCCACCCGAGGTGCAGATCCAGACTCCGCCTGTCAACACGGTGGCAACGACAACAGCGCCACCGCCGCCGACCGCCTTCATCCCACAGGCGCAACCGGCTCCGGCTGCGCCTGCGCAGCCCGGCCCGAAAGGGGTGCAGTTTGCCTGCTCGAACGCCAAGGCGGTCGGTGCCTCGATCGAGTATCCGGTCAAGGCGGCCCGTGCGGGCATCGACAAGGGTTCGGTCACCGTCGTCTTCCAGGTGTCAGGAAGCGGCGAGGTTTCCAACGTGTCGATCCAGTCGTCGACCAACCGCCTCTTTAACGATGCCGCCTTGGCCGCTGTTCGCGCGCTGAAGTGCGCCGGCACCGGCGAGACGCAGATCGTCGCATGGCCCATGGACTTCAAGACTGAATAATCGCGAAAAGAATCGTCCGCCCGTACACGGGCGGAATTGTTAAACACGTGGCGTCAATCAACATGGCGGCGCCGCACTACCTGTTCTAATCGGAGGATCTATGCTTTTCACCCCTAAGCTGCGAGCGATCGCTACGGCACTACTTCTTGCCGTGGCATCGCCGGCGGCGCTAATCGCGCCTGGCGCCGTGCTGGCCCAGACATCCACGGCTTCCTCGGCGCCGGCTCCGGCGGCGCCGATGACTGACGCGCCTGCGGAAAAGGAAACCGTGGCCAACCCCTACGGTCTTGACGCGCTCTGGAAGAACGGTGATCTGGTCGCGCGCGGCACGCTTTTGATTCTGGCCATCATGTCGATGGGCAGCTGGTATGTCATGGTGACCAAGTTCTTCGAACAGTTCACGCTAAACGGCCAGGCCAAGGAAGCCAATCGCAATTTCTGGAACGCCACGAGCGTGCAGGCCGGCGCTGAAGAGCTGAAAGAATCCAGCCCCTTCCGCTTTATCGCAGGCTCCGCGCTTCAGGCCACCGAACGCCACGAGGGGCTGCGCGGCGGCATCGACCTGAACGAGTGGGTGACGATGTCGATCATGCGCGCCCAGGACAATGTCGCAAGCCGTCTGCAAGACGGTCTTGCCTTTCTTGCCACGGTCGGATCGACCGCGCCTTTCGTCGGTCTTTTCGGGACCGTTATCGGCATCTACCACGCACTGATTGCCATCGGCCTTTCAGGCAATGCCTCGATCGACAAGGTCGCAGGTCCTGTGGGTGAAGCGCTGATCATGACCGCCTTCGGTCTGGCGGTTGCCGTGCCGGCCGTGCTCGGCTACAACTTCCTTGTGCGTCGCAACAAGACGGCCATGGAAACCGTGCGCGCCTTTGGCTCCGATCTGCACTCTGTCATTCTTGGCGCCGGTGCGCGCAAGGCCTAAATCATGGCAATGAACGTCGGTTCGGCCGAAGGCGAGGAAGAGCTCAACTACACCATCAACACGACGCCCCTGGTCGACGTCATGCTGGTACTGTTGATCATCTTTCTGATCACGATTCCGGTCGTGACGCATACGGTGCCGGTGGTACTGCCAAAGGAATCCAACCAGCCGCGATCGACCAAGCCGCAAACCGTCGAACTCTCGGTCAATCGCGATGGCGACGTCTACTGGGGCAACCAGCTGGTGTCTGACATGGAGGCCTTGACGACGCGACTGAAGACCGTGTCGGTGCAAAACCCCCAGCCTGAAGTGCAGATCCGCGGCGACCAGAACGTCCGTTACGAGTTCGTAGGCAAGGTGCTTGTCGCCTGCGAACGCGCCGGCATCGTGCATGTCGGATTCATCACCGAACCGCCGCCCAAAGGCTAAGGAAATTCCATGGCAATGAACGTCGGCTCAAGCACGGGCGAGATGGAGCCCATGATGGACATCAACACCACGCCGCTCATCGACGTGATGCTGGTGCTGCTCATCATGCTGATCATCACGATCCCGATCCAGCTGCATTCGGTCAATATCAATATGCCGATCGGCACACCGCCGCCGCAGCTCGCACCCCCCGAGATCGTCGAGATTGCGGTCGATTTCGATGGCACGGTGTACTGGAACGCGCAGGTGGTTCCGAGCGAGTCCGATCTCGAGCAGCGCTTGACCAACGCTGCAAGCGAGGCCGTCCAGCCCGAAATCCACCTGAAACCCAACAAGCTGGTCGCCTACAAATACGTCGCGGCCGTGATGGCGGCAGTTCAGCGCCACGGGCTAACCAAGTTCGTCATTGTTGGCAACGAACAGTTTGCCTAGTAGCAGCCCCGCCTCGCGGGGCTGTTTGTTTTCGGAGCAGCAAGCCATGAAGCGTTTCTTGTCGCGCGGCCTTTTCATTGCCGCATCCTCTTTCGCCGCCGTACCGTTGCTGATGCTGTCGGCGCCCCAGTGCAGCGTGGCTGCAGATCCGGTGCGCCCTGAAGTCGGCAAGCCCTTGCAGGAAGCCGCAGCACTGATCAAGGCCGGCAAATATCATGAAGCGCTTGCCCGCGTCTCTGAAGCCGAAGCGGTCGGCGGCAAGACGTCGGCTGAGACCTACCTGGTCGAGCGCATGCGTTTTTCCGCTGCACAAGGCGCGGGCGATACCGGGGCTGCGGCAGCGGCGATCGATGCGCTTACAGCAACCGGTCGCTCGTCGCCCTCCGAACGCCTGCCCATGGTCTTTGCGGTTGCCACGGACTACTACCGCAACAAGGATTACGCCCACGCGCTGACCTGGCTTGACCGCTACCGCAAGGAAGGTGGCACCGATCCTGCAGCGCGCACGCTGATCATCCAGTCGTATTACCTGAATCATGATTGCGTCTCGGTCTCCCGCGAATTGCAACCGACAGCCGATGCGGGACGTGCCAGCGAAGACGATTTGCAGCTGCTTGCCAGCTGTTACCAGCAGACCAACGACAGGAACGGCTACGCCAACGTGCTCGAGCGGCTGGTCGCAAGTTATCCCAAGAAGGAATACTGGGCCGATCTTCTGGTTCGCACCCAGGGCCGCAAGGGCTTTGCCGACCGCCTCGATCTTGACCTTTACCGCTTGCGCTTTCTCACCGGCAACCTGGCCAAGGCCGACGATTACATGGACATGGGGCAGCTGTCGTTGTCGTCGGGATTTCCCTACGAGGCAAAAAAAGTCGTCGACCAGGGATTTGCCAGCAACATGTTCCCAGGCGCCGCAGCCGACCGTCCGAAGCGGCTTGAGGACTTGATCTCCAAGCAGATCGCCGAGACAAAGAGCACGTCTGCGAGCCGCGACGCCGAAGCTGCGGCCGCAAAGGAAGGTGACCTGATGGTCGATCTCGGCTTTTCCAAGGTCACCGCAGGCAATTTCGATGCGGGTATCGCCCAGATGGAAGCCGGTATCGCCAAGGACAGCCTGAAGCGACCCGACGATGC
This sequence comes from Gammaproteobacteria bacterium, assembly GCA_903970185.1. Classification (GTDB taxonomy): domain Bacteria; phylum Pseudomonadota; class Gammaproteobacteria; order Burkholderiales; family Burkholderiaceae_D; genus CAJCIC01. Next base: position 13,263 of record CAJCIC010000041.1, on the reverse strand, counting down.
CAAGCTGCATCTTGGAGAAGCCTACATCCTCGCAGGCAAGAAGCCGAAAGGTCGCGACATCCTGCGATCGGTGAAGGGCAGCGACGGCACCCAGGACATCGCCAGGCTCTGGCTGATTTACAGCGGCGCAGCCAGCTAGGGCGCTTGCGATCGCGCTCTGCGGCGCTGCAAGGAGCGCCGCTCAGGGCACGACCCTTTGCCTTTGCTAGAGGGGGACGATACTGCCCATACCCGAGACCGACTTGGTCACGCTTGGGCTGCCGCGATACTTGATCTCGCCCACGCCCGAAATCGTCGCATCGAGGTGGTCCTTGGCTGCGACCTTGACCGTGCCACTGCCTGATATCGCGACACGGGCATTGGCCGCCTGAAACTGCTCAAGGGCGATATCGCCAACGCCTGCAATATGGACGTCAAGCGTGCCCGCGCTACCGGTGCCGGTGACGTGGCCGGTTCCTGATATCGCAATCGACAACTCGTCGACGTTAAGATCAGTCAGCTGCAGGTTGCCGGCGCCAGAAAGCGACAGTTCCAGCCGCCCCGTCTTGAGCGGGCCGATGTCGACGCTGCCGGCACCCGTTAGCGTGAGCGCCGTTAACGCCTTGACGGTGACAACCCCCTTGACCGAGTGGCGCGAGTGCCAGGACTGGTCTGCCTCGTCGATGACCAGCGTGCCGCCTTGCATCACGGTGCGAACGTGCTTTAACTGATCGGGCTCACCTGTCAGGACGAGCCCCTCGGCATCGCCCTGGTGCACGCTCAGATCGATCGGGATGCGCACTTCGATGCGCGTGACCGCGCTTGCCGGGCGCGGCTCGGAAACAGGGGCCGCGCTGGCGCAGGAGCCAGCGCCCAAGGCAAGCACAAGGAAAACGACAAGACTTTGGATACGCAACATGGCGGGCCCCGGAAAACGCGATGATTCATGTTATCGCGAGGCGCGCACAAGCGATGCCCGAAGGCGACGAAATGCGCCGTGTGCGGTATCAAGCGGTCAAATCGGGGCACCAACACGGCCCCGGGTTGACCGCGCCAGGATCAAGCCCCAGCCGGACGCGGCGTCTCGGTTAACACAGCCGACTCGCGCGTGCGGGCATGGTCGGCGCCCATGAAAACGTACATCGAGGGGACGACAAAGAGGGTGAAAAGCGTACCGATCGATAGCCCCGTGAAAATCACCAGTCCCATGGCGTGACGGCCCGCTGCCCCTGCGCCTGAAGCAATCACCAGCGGCACGACGCCTAGGACCATCGCTGCGGTGGTCATGAGAATGGGCCTTAACCGAACTGCCGCCGCTTCTTCAATCGCCTCACGCTTGCTGCGCCCTGCACGCTGCAGCTCGTTTGCGAACTGGACGATCAGAATGCCGTGCTTGCTGATCAGCCCCATCAGCGTGACCAGCCCGACCTGGGTGTAAATGTTGATCGAGGCGAAGCCGATGTTGATGAAAAGCAGTGCCCCGAAGAGCGCCATCGGCACGGACACCAGGATCACGACCGGATCACGGAAGCTCTCGAACTGTGCCGCAAGTGCCAGAAAGACGATGATCACGGCGAACATCAGGGTCACCACGAAGCCGCCCGATTCCTGCACGAACTGGCGCGACTGCCCGGCATAGTCGATGGCGTAACCTGACGGCGCGACATCGGCCACGGCCTGCCGCAAGAAGGCCAGGACGTCGCCCTGCGCGGCTGGCGAGACGCCGCCGATCGTGACCGAGTTGAGCTGCTGGAAGTGGTTGATCGATTCAGGCACGACGCTTGTCACGATGCTCGCCACGGTACTTGCCGGAATGACACTCCCCGAGGGTGTACGAATGTAATAGTCGAGCACCTGGTCAGGGTTGAGGCGGTCGACTTGCAACACCTGCGGGATGACCTTGTAGGACCTGCCGGAAATCGAGAAGTAATTGACGTAGCCGCCGCCCAGCGCAGCGCCCAGCGCGCCACCGATGTCGGATTGCTGCAGGCCGAGCGCGGCCAACTTGTCGCGATCGACGTTTAGCGTCGCCTGCGGCTTATCCAGCTTCAAGTCAGCATCGACGAAAAAGAACATGCCGCTTTGGCGCGCCTTGGCCATGACCTTTAGCGCGACGTCGTTCAAGCTCTGGAACGACTCCGTGGTCTTGATGACGAACTGCACCGGAAAGCCCGATGAGCCCGGCAACGGCGGGAACTGGAATGCGGCAACGCGCACGCCTGCGACGCTATTCCACTTTTGTTGCAAATCGGCCTGGATCTGCTTGGCGCTGCGCGTGCGATCACCCCAGGGCTTGAGCAGGACGCCGCCAATGCCGGCATTGACGGTTGGCACGCCGGTGAGCTGGAACATCTGGGCATATTCGGGTTCGGCAGCCGACAGCTTGAAGATCTGGTCGCTATAGCCTTCCATGCGCGCAGCCGTTGCATTGGGCGGGCCTGTCAGGCTCGCCAGCACGATCCCCTGGTCCTCCTCGGGTGCCAGTTCCTGCTGCGATGTCTTAAACAGATAAAAAAGGCTCGCAAGCAGAAGCACGCCCATGATCAGCATGACCACATAGGTGTCGAGCACCGAACTCAGGCGCCTGCCGTACCAGCCTTTGAGGCGGCTGAAGTGATGATCGATGAAGTGCACAAAGCGCCCTTCATCCTGCGCGGCGCGAAAAAGCAGCGAACTCATCATCGGCGACAGCGTCAAGGCGATGATGCCAGACACCGTCACGGCACCGGCAAGCGAAAAGGCGAACTCGGTGAACAGGGCGCCAGTGAGTCCGCCCTGAAAGCCGATCGGCACGTAGACGGCCACAAGCACGATGGTCATGGCGATGATCGGCCCGCCCAGTTCGCGCGCCGCGAGGATCGCGGCATCAAAGGGCTTGAGCTTGTCATCGCGCATGTGACGATCGACGTTCTCGACCACGATGATGGCATCGTCAACCACAAGGCCAATGGCCAGCACAAGCGCAAGCAGCGTTAGCAGATTCACCGAATAGCCAAGGATCAGCATAACGAAGAAGGTGCCGATCAAAGACAGTGGCATGGCGATCACGGGAATCGCCACGGCGCGCAGGCTGCCCAGGAACAGGAAAATCACCACCGTCACGATCAGCAGCGATTCGATCAGGGTCTTTTCGACCTCGGCGATCGACGTGTTGATGAAGTCCGTCGAGTCATAAACGATCTCGCCCGTCAAACCCGTGGGCAAGGTCTGCTGGATGCCCGGAAACTCCTTGCGGATTTCCTTTGCGACGTCAAGGATATTGGCCTCGGGAGCGACCTTGATACCGATGAAGACGGAGCGCTTGCCGCTAAAGGCAACGCTCAGGTCATAATTTTCGGCGCCAAGGGTGACGGTTGCGACATCTTCAAGGCGCACGAGCGAGGTGCCGCTTTGCTTGATGACGAGTTTCTTGAATTCGCCAACCGAATGCAGATCGGTCGCTGCGGTCAGATCGACCGAAACCATCTGCCCCTTGGTCGTGCCCACGGCAGCAAGATAGTTGTTGTTGCCAAGTGCGGTAAAGACGTCAGCCGCGGTGACGTTGTGGGCCGCGAGCTTGTCGGCGTCAAGCCAGGCGCGAAGCGCAAACTGGCGCGCGCCAAGAATCTCCGCGGTTTGCACCCCAGGCACGGAATCAAGCTTTGGCTGCACCACGCGCGTCAGGAAGTCGGTGACGCTGTTGGTTTGCAGCACATCGCTGTAAAAGCCCATGTACATGGCATCGGTGGTCTGGCCAACGGCCACGGTCAAGACCGGCTGCTGGGCCTGCGCTGGCAGCTGGTTTCTGACCGATTGCACCTGCGTGTTGATTTCGGTGAGTGCTTTGTCACCCGAATAATTAAGGCGCAGGGTCGCCGTGATCGTCGAGACGCCATTGACGCTTGACGACGACAGGTAGTCGATGCCCTGCGCCTGGGCGATCGCGGCTTCGAGCGGCTGCGTGATGAAGCCCGCGATGGTCGCTGCATCCGCACCGTAGTAGGCCGTAGAAATCGTGACGACGGCATTTTCAGTCTTCGGGTACTGGTTGACCGGAAGCGAAAACAAGGAACGCAGGCCGAGCACGAGGATCAACAGGCTGATCACCCCCGCGAGCACCGGGCGACGAATGAAGATGTCGGTGAAGTTCATGGTGAGGCCTAGTGTTCCTGCGGCGTAGGATGCGCGTCGTCAGCGGGAACGACGGAATTGTCCACCGCGAGCGGCGTGCCATTGAAAAGCTTCAGCTGACCGCTTGTGACGACCGTGTCTCCTTCATTGACGCCCAAGAGCACGGCGACCTGGTCACCGCGCGTGGCGCCCGTCGTCACGAAGACCTGCTGCGCCGTGAGCTGCTGCGACTTGCCATCCTTTGATGCCCCGGGCTTGGCAATGAACACGGTCGAGCCGTAGGCGTTAAACGAGATCGCCGATTGCGGCAAGGTGATGTAGCGATGGGTCTTGCCATCGTTGACAACGGCGCGGCCGTACATCCCCGGATAAAGCAGGCTCGCGGTATTGGCAATGGTGGCCTCAAGCGAGACGTTGCGCGTGTTGGTATCGATCTTGGGATCGATAACGGTAAGCTTGCCCGCGAACACCTTGCCCGGATAGGCGTCGATGCTGACGTTGACCGGCTGACCGACGGCAAGCGTCGCCAGGTTTTGCTGCGGCAAGGTGAAATCGATGAGGATCGGATCGACGCTTTGCAGCGTCACGATCTTGTCGCCCGGATTCAAGTACTGGCCCGGGTTCACCGTGGTGATGCCAAGCTTTCCGGAAAACGGTGCACGGATGGTCTTCTTGTCGATGGTCGCCTGCTGGCTTGCGACCTGGGCCTGCTTGCTCTTCAGATCGGCAAGATCGTTATCGACGGTGGCCTGGGCCACCGCTTCGACGGCGAGCTGCTGCTTGTCACGGTTCAATACGACTGCCGACAGGTCGGCGGCCGCCTGCAGCGAATGCAAGGTGGCGATATCCGAGTCGGCATTGAGTTGCACCAGCACCGCGCCCTTTTTCACTTCGGCGCCCGGCTTGAAATCGATGCTGCGAACCAGCCCCGCGAGTTCGGTCGTGACATCGACACCGCGCACGGCACGGGTGCTGCCAACCGCACTTAATTCCGACTGCCAGTCATCCATCTTCGCGACCATGGTGGTCACCGTCGCAGTCGGCGACGCCTGGGCCGCCATGGCCTTGGCGATAAAACCGTGAACGATGATGTGCCAGACGAAGACACCCGTCATGAGAACGCCGATGAGCACCAGCATGATGATGGTGCGGACGGTGGTTTTCTTGTCCATGTACGCTGCCATGGGTTCCTCTTTATGGATGCGCCTCCGAGGAGGCGTTAAGGTTTGCTAACTGGCGGGTTTGCATCGGCAAGCGGCTCGACCCGGTTCCACCAGCCGCCTCCAAGGGACTGGAACAGCGCTGCGGTATCGGCCAGCCGTGCGGCTTGAGCCTGGGCCAGATTGTCGCGGGCCTGCTGATATTGGGTCTCGACCTGAAGCAATTGCACGAAGCTCACGGCACCGAACTTGTACTGGCTCTGTGACAGATCGAGCGACTGATGGGCGACGGCCTCGCTTTCAGCATAGGCCTTGAGCGATTCCGCGTCGGTATCGAGCGCACGCAGGGAATCGGCGACATTCTCAAAGGCGGTCAAGACCGTCTGCCGGTATTGCGCCGCCGCCTGGTCGTAGGCATCTTCGGCCGCGCGACGTTTCGCGCGCAACTCGCCCCCGTTGAAAATCGGCTGCGTCAAGCCCGCCCCGATCGACCAGATCGTCGACGGCCCCTTGAAAAGATCGGAGGCCTTCAACGCTTCCCGGCCGTATTGTCCGCTAAGCGTGATCTGCGGATAAAGCGCAGCCGTGGCGACGCCGACCTGGGCGCTTGCTGAATGAAGGAGCGCCTCGCTTGCGCGAAGATCCGGCCGTTGCTGCACCAGCGCAGAGGGCAGGCTGACCGGTATGTCGACGGGCAGCTGCAAATTGGCCAGGGTGAATTCGGGTATTCCAGGCTCGCTTGGCAATTGGCCGGCAAGCACCGACAGCAGGTGGCGGTTTTGCGCGAGCTGCTTCTGAAGGCCAGGCAGCGTGGCCTCGGTCGCAGCGACGAGCGACTGTTGACTCAGGATCGTGGTTTTTGGCACGGCACCGAACTGGAACTGCTTGTTCAACAGATCCAGTGCGTGCTTCTGGCTGGCAAGCACGCTTTGCGTCGCTTCGATCTGCGCGCGCAGCGACGCTTCCTTGATGGCCGCATTGACGATGTTGCTGGTTAAGGTCAGATACGCCGCTTCGAGTTCGAAATCATAATAGTCCGACTGTGCTTTTGCGCCTTCGACGGCGCGCCTTGTCGCACCGAAGACATCGATGGTGTAGGACGCATTCAAGGCGGCCTGGACGACATTCAGTTCAAGCGTCTGCGATGGCGGCAACCCCGATGAAATCGGCGATGCGCGCTCGCGGTTGTCGTTGACCCCGGCGCTAAGGTTGGGGAAAAATGCCGCACGTGCGACCGTCACGTCCTCTTGTGCCGCTTTCAGTTGCGCGATTGCTGCAGCAAGATTGGGGCTATGCTGGATCGCCTGCTTGATGAGCGCATCGAGTTCCGGCGAGCGGAACAAGGACCACCACTGCGCCGGAATGTCAGCCCCCGGGACCAGCGTTTGCGCAGCGCCTTCGATGCCCGCCGCACTTGCCGTTGGCGAAATCATGGGTGCTGGCGTGTAGCGATCGCCCTCTGGCGCAGCGGGCGCCTTGTAGTCAGGGCCAACCGCACACCCTGAGAGCAGCAGGGCGCAAACTGCGACCCGCGTGATGGGAAATACTGTCAAGCTAACTCCTTGTGACACGGTCGCGAAGCCACGCCAAGCCGCTTTTGGCACCTGGCGCGAGCGCGTTTGAGGGGAGGGTCACCCCGAAGGTCTGGGCCTGGGCCCGGGCCGAAACGCTGTCCTCGCTGGACCGGCTAGTGTACAGAAAGGCAATAATTCTTGCCCGCACTGCAGCATGCGGGAACACGGTCGCTTGCGCCTTTGCGAGTGCATCTGGCAAAGTATCCTCCCGCAAAGTCCGGCGCGACTTTGCCGATTTTGCTGGCCCGCGAGCGACTTCGCGCGAGAACGGTAAACAAGAATCACAAAGCAACGCAGTATAGAGAACGATTGTTTCCTATTCTAGCGGTATTTCGCCACACCAGGCAACGCCCTCCAGCGTTAAGCGCTGGCCCTCCACCGCCGCGGCCTGAATGCCGCGCTTTTTCGGGAATTCGCATGAAAGAAGCACGCAGGCAATTTGAAAAACGCGGTCGGCGTTCTGCATTTGCAGCCCTGCTCCTCGTGATTGGCGGCTGTTCGATGTCAAGCATCACCAACATCGGCAAACCCGATCCGACCTTTAGTCTTACCGAACACGCCCCGTACCTGCAGTCAGGGGCTGCCGTGATCAAAGGCATGGTGCGCGTTGGCGCCGGCACCCAGCCCCAAACCTGCAACGGCGGACGCGTCTATCTGATGCCCGATACACCCTTTTTCGAGGCCAAGCTGGCTTCGGCCAATTCGGGCGCAGCGCCCGAAGAACTGGGGCTCGAAGATGACAAGCTCGACCACGTCGTTCGCCGCACGCAGTGCGATCTGATCGGCCAATTCTATTTCGACGGCCTGCCCGAGGCCAACTGGATTCTATTGACGGCCGTGAGCCTGCCCAAGGGTGCCGTCGGCCCAACGCTTGCAGCACACGTCGCCACCCAGTCAGGAAAGCTCTCGCAGATCACCCTTGATCAATCCAACTTCGTCAAGAAGTAGCCCCTGGCTACTTGCCGCTCGCGGCTGGCGCCGACGGATTGGCCAGCTCTTTGAGTACCTGATCAGTGATGTCGACGCGCGGGCTGGCGTAGTAGGCATCCTGCACGACTATGTCATAGCCACCGGCCTCGGCGATCTTGCGGATCGCGCGGTTGGTCTGGTCAAGCAGGCCCGAGAGCTCCTGGCTCTTGCGTGCATTCAGATCTTCGCTAAAGGCACGCTGATCGCGCTGGAAGCCGCGATCGAGGTCGGATAAGGCCTTCTGTCTTGCCACGCGGTCGCTTTCGCTTAGCGTTGGGGCATCGCGCTCGAACGCGTCGCTTGCCGCCTTGAGCTTTTGTCCCTGGGATTCGAGCGCCTGCTGGCGCGGCCGGAATTCGGCGGCGATCTTCTCGTAGGCGGCCTTGGCCGGGGCCGACTCTTCGAGGATGCGTTTCGCATCCACCGATGCGACGCGCACGTGGCTGGCATTATTTGCCGAAGCGCCGGTCTGTGCCGCGCAGGGTAATGCCGCAAGCGACGATACAACCAAAAGGGCGCCGCAGAGCCGGGAAAATGAAGTCATAGGCATGTGGAAATCGATCGAAGGATGGAATGGCAGCGGTCAGCTGAGTCTGCGCACCCAGTGGGAGGTCAATGATACCCCATGCGCGGCCTGCCATTGCGTGTGACATAGGTCACCCGCAAAGGTTTAATTCTTACGGCTGACTGCTGTCCCGGCCAACGCCTGGATGCGAATAGCGGTTGCGCCGGCAGCGGAATTTGAAACAGGCGACACATTCAGCAACAAAAGAGAGATTGTTGGGAATCGCCACGCGCGCCTAGACTGAACGCTCACCGCCTCGGGAGCTCGCCATGACAGTCACTTTGCGCACGCTTTGTCTCGCCTTCGCCATAGGGGCCGCGACGCCCATTGCAGCGATCGCCCAAGCCACCACGCCGCAGCCTCAGCCCACCCCACAGCCGCGCAACTTCGACGCCGCCAAGGCGCATCGCCTCGAAGAAATTTCGCGGCACATCGCCGAGATGCAGCGTGTGCAGATGTGCGTGCAAAACGCGACCGACTTCGACCAGATGCAGGCGTGTCGCCCGCAACGTCGTGCGCACTAGCTTGAGCAGGGCGACTGCTAGAATGGCGGCTGCCGCGACCGTGGTGAAGTGGATATCATTGGGCCCTCCGAAGGCTTAGTCGCAAGTTCGATTCTTGCCGGTCGCACCAGCCTCTTCTCGAGGCGCCATCGCGACGCTCAGCTCACGCCTGTTGCTTTGCCCGGCTTGGCCAGGGCTCAGTTTCGTGCGCACATCGGCGTGCCAAAAGACGTCGGACCGATGCCTGTCGTGATCGCTGCCGACTGTTCTTAATGCGCTTTGGGCGCGAGCGAATCGCCAGGACGCGACGGCACAGGTGCTTTCTCGCGGGTGGTCCAGACCATGCGCTTGCCGTTATAATTGCGAGCCTCAAGGACCGATCGGATGCAAATCGTGCGTTTCGGTCGAACTCCGAACTCGCGCTTTTCGCAAGGACCCCAGATGAGCGACCCGCACTCCGACAGCCAATCACCGATCAAGACCCCCAGGCAACTGATCGTCGTGGTGGCGCTGGCGTTTATCGTTCCGGTCGCCGTCATCATCCTGCTTGTGACCTTCGTTGATAGCGGCATGAAGCGCGGCGCTGGCACCGAAGCCATGAGTAGTGGAGCGATCGACGCGCGCATCGCGCCTGTCGCTACCGAGAGCGTGGTCGATGCGAACGCGCCCAAGCCGCTGAAAAGCGGTGAGGAAGTCTTCAAGGCGGTGTGCACCACCTGCCACACCGCGGGCCTCGCTGGCGCGCCAAAGTTCGGTGATGCAGTGGCCTGGGCACCGCGCATCAAACAGGGCGTGAACACGCTTTGGGACCACGCATTAAAGGGCTACAAGGGAATGCCGGCCAAGGGCGGTGACACTGACCTCGAGGATGTCGAAGTCGAGCGCGCGGTGGTCTACATGGCCAACGCCGGCGGCGCCAAGTTCGCCGACCCGCCGGAAAGCGCCGCGGCCGCAACCCCAGCTGCAGCGCCTGCTGCCCCGGCGCTGGGCTCGGTCGCTGACCCATCGGTCGTCGCCGCAGTTGCCGCTGCCAATTCCGGCGGCGCTGCCAGTTCCGGCGGCGCTCCCAGTTCCGGCGGCGCGGCAAAGCCCGTGGCCGTCGCTGCGACGGCAGATCAAGGCGGTGATACCGCTGCCGGGCAGAAACTCTTCTCGCAGGTGTGCACCGCCTGCCACAGCGCGGGCATTGCAGGTGCGCCGAAATTTGGCGACAAGGCGGCCTGGGCACCGCGCATTGCCAAGGGCCTGGATACGCTCTACGAGCATGCCATAAAGGGCTTCCAGGGTCAGGCCGGCATCATGCCGCCCAAGGGCGGATCCAGTGCAAGCGACGATGACGTGAAGTCCGCCGTGCGCTACATGGTCAACGCGGCGAAATGATCCACAACCCCGGCATCCGAACGGCACGCTATGCGTGCCGTTTTTGTTTGCGTTAGCAGAAAAGCCCGTGGTGATCGATAGCCTGCCCTCCGACTTCGATGCGCGCATGCAGCAGTACTATGCCAGGCGCGCGACGACCTACGACGAGATTTACCGCAAGGAAGAACGGCAGGCCGACCTTTTGGCCATCAAGCGCGCGCTGTCGAGAAGCCTCGCTAATCGTCGCGTTCTCGATCTGGCCTGTGGCACCGGCTATCTGACCCAGTTCTTCGCAGCCGATGCGCACTCGGTGGTGGGCGTCGATGCCGCGCAGGAAACGCTCGACATCGCAACGAGACGAGGTCTGGCGCGCACGACCTTGCATTGCGCCGATGTCTTTGCGCTTGACGCAGCCCTTGGCCAGTTCGATGCGGCCTTCATCGGATTTTTCTGGTCGCACATTCCCAACCAGCGCATCGCCGCCTTCATTTCCGCACTGAAGTCCCATCTGGCGCCGGGCGCGCGCGTGATCCTGATTGACAACCTCTACGTCGAAGGGTCGAGCACGCCGATTGCAGAAGTCGACGCCAACGGCAACGGCTGGCAGCTGCGAACGAGCGTCGATGGTGAAAGAGAACGCGTGCTCAAGAACTATCCGACGCGTGACCGCCTGATGGCAAGCTTCGGCCTTGGGGCCACGTCGACCCACTGGTGGCGCCTCGAATACTATTGGTGGTTCGAATACCGGACGCAATAACGCGAAGGAAACGAGATGCCGATCAAGCGCGCCGCATGGCCCCAGGGCAAGGTCGTCGAAATCGAATTCGATTCGAAAGTCTTGAAACGCAATTTCCTTGGCGACCCGACGACGCGCAAGCTGCACGTCTGGCTGCCCGCCGAATACGAGCGTCATCCCAAGCGGCGCTTTCCGGTGCTGTTCGATCTGGTCGGCTATTCAGGTAGCGGCATGTCACACACCAACTGGAAGAACTTCGGCGAAAACGTCCCCGAACGTGCCGCGCGCCTCATCGCCAACCAGCGCATGGACCCGGTGATCCTGGTCTTCCCCGACTGCTTTACCGCCTATGGCGGCAACCAGTACATCAATTCGAGTGCCGTGGGACGCTACGCAGACTATCTCGTTGACGAACTCGTGCCCCTTGTCGATGCCCGCTTTCGCACCTTGCCAAAACGCGAACATCGCGGCTGTTTTGGAAAAAGCTCAGGCGGCTATGGCGCGATCGTGCACGCCATGAAATATGCGCACACCTGGTCGGCGATCGCCTGTCATTCAGGCGATGCCTACTTCGACTTTGTCTATCGCAACGATTTTTCCAAGACGCTTGATCACCTTGCGCGCTACAGCGAGCCCTCGCGCAGTGCCGGCGCGATCGACGTGCGCGTGCTTGAAAAGAAGGTGCGCAACGGCATCGATGACGGCCGTATCAGGCGTTTTCTGGATGCCTTCTTCTCGAGCCGCAAGGTGTCCTCCGTCGAAGGCCACGTCATCATGATGCTGTGCATGGCGGCGTCCTACGATCCCGACCCGAAAGTGCCCAATGGCTTTCGCATGCCGCTCAACCTTGAAACCGGCGAGATAATTCCAAAACGCTGGAAAGCGTGGCTCGAACATGATCCGATCTTCATGGTCGAAGACCACTTGAAGGCCTTGCGCTCGATGCGCGGCATCTGGATCGACTGCGGCTGGGCCGATCAGTATGCGATCCATTACGGTGCCAGAATTCTTTCAAAAAGGCTCGCCGAGCATGATGTCGATCACGTCTACGAGGAATTTGACGACAACCATAGCGATATCGACTACCGGCTCGACGCGAGCCTGCCCTACCTCGTCAGCGCGCTCAAGGCCTAGCAAAGGGCTTCATCGCGCGCTGCAACGGATGACTTAATGCAGTTACAAAGGATTGGGACAACGTGTCTGCAAGGCTTTGAGCTCGGTTGGTGAAGACCACGGCTCGTCTTTCTGGGCAGGCTGAGCGGCGTTGACCGCGGCAAGCAGCTCGGCTTCGTCGAAGAACAGATCCTTCTGGTCGATACTGCGGGCTTCGCTCTTGGCTGCAAACAGGCGCCGGATCGCTGCGGTCAGCCGCTCCTTCAACAGATCGCGCTGGACTCGCGTGATGCGATGCTCGCCGCGCAGCGCCTCGTGATCTTTTTTTAAAGCATCGAAGGCGACCTGCATTTGGGCGGCAAATGGTAGAACACCGTCAGACGTTCAACTGGACCGCGTTCACGCGTATGAGCCGCGTGGCGAACTACGACGCGGCGGGGTGAACTGAGCTCTCGGGACCGGCCTCCTCACTCAACGCATAACGCACGGCATCGTCTAAAGACATTGCAGGGCTGAAACCTCCGGAATATCACTCGGGGTTCGGTCTCAAAGTCACTGGGATGCCGTTGTACATGCCCTCGTTGTCGTGGTACATGTACATCATTCCAAAGAGAAGTTTACCAGCCTGTGATTTCCACCCGGAGATTACCAACTTGTATACGAGAGAACCCGAAGTTTTCCGAACATTGATGATGAGGAGGTCATCGACGAAACTCGCCTCCGTGGCAACATTCTTGAAAGACTGTTCGTGCCCATCCTCGAAACGCCGGTAAAAGAGTGACGAATAGTCTGAAGCTATTGATAACCTGGCAGTTTCCCCCTTCGTCATTGTCGGTTGCGCTATCCAACTTCCGACAAAGTCGGCCTTGGTGACTGTCGCGGCCTTAGTTCCTACGCTGGCCAAGAAAACAAACGTAATTGCGACTAAATTTATCGGGCGCATAACCGTGTCCATATTTTCATTTACTTGGGGGTAGCGCCGATTACTTCGGGGCTACTTCAGGAATCTATTGCCTCGTTCCGCTTAGTCGGTCTCTCAAATGCGGCCAGGCGCTAGCTAGATATTCGCGGGCATCCTCGTTAACCGGCGCAGCCTCTTCTAAAAGAGACTGTATCGCGTCCCTGAACAAGCTATTTTTGGTCTTCAACGCATGCGTAATCAGATGTAGTGCTAAGTCATACGAATCGGGAAGTT
>CAJCIC010000040.1 GCA_903970185.1 Gammaproteobacteria bacterium | reverse complement strand
TTGGGGTGGCTGATGGGACTCGAACCCACGACAACCGGAATCACAATCCGGGACTCTACCAGCTGAGCTACAGCCACCACTGCGCAACGTAGAAGGACGTTGTTTACAACCTGTTTTGGCCTGCCCGGCGGGACTCGAACCCACAACCCCCGGCTTAGAAGGCCGGTGCTCTATCCGGTTGAGCTACGGGCAGATGCCCTGACTCGAACCACCGTCAGTTGCCTTCGATTGGTCGGGGTGGAGAGATTCGAACTCCCGACATCCTGGTCCCAAACCAGGCGCGCTACCAGGCTACGCTACACCCCGACGAAGCCGCAAATGATACCGTTAAGCGGTAGGGTCGGTCAATGAAGGCGCCGATTACTCGCTGTCGATGTCGCCAACAACAGGCGCCTCGACCCGTTGAAGGATGAGTTGCACGCGCACCGGCCGCGCAGACGTGATGATCGAACGTGAGAGATCGGTGGCATACACCTTCTCGCCACTCTGGTACACGCTGGCAGTCACGGCATAGCGATGGTCGGGGTCGATTTGATTCCCATCGAACTTCAGACGAAAATCGATGGGCAGCGCCGCAACGCGCTCGATGCGTTGTTCGGCAATTACGTTGTCGCGACCGGCCTTTCCCGAAACGTCTTCAAGGCGAACGATGACGACGTTTCCGGGCACCAAGGGTACCCGATCGGCGCGCACGATACTGCCGCTTAACGAATCGAAGGAAGGGTCTTGAGGGACGAGGCTGCATGCGGAAGCAGCGAGCGCGAGGCCAGCCGCAACGAATGCGGCGCGCCGGCCAGACAGAGGTGAACCATTCATACTGAGTTCAGGTTACCACGAACGGCCGTTCACCGCTGAAATCCGCTTCTGCGGCAAGTGCGCTTAGCCGAAGCGCCCGGTAATGTAGTCCTCGGTCTGCTTCTTCGCCGGCTTGATGAAAATCTGGTCGGTGTTGCCAACTTCGATCAACTCGCCGAGGTACATGTATGCCGTGTTGTCCGAGCAGCGCGCCGCCTGCTGCATGTTGTGCGTGACAATGACGACCGTGTAATCGCTCTTTAGCTCATCGATCAGCTCTTCGATCTTTGCAGTCGAAATGGGATCGAGAGCCGAGCAGGGTTCATCGAGCAAGAGGACTTCGGGCTTGATCGCAATGCCGCGCGCGATGCACAGTCGCTGCTGCTGGCCGCCCGAGAGGCCATTGCCGCTCTGATGCAGCTTGTCCTTCACTTCGTTCCAGAGCGCGGCCTTCGTCAGCGCCCACTCAACTCGCTCATCCATCTCGCCTTTTGAGAGCTTCTCGAAGAGCTTCACGCCAAACTCGATGTTGTTGTAGATCGACATCGGAAACGGCGTCGGCTTTTGAAAAACCATGCCGATCTTGGATCTGATCATTGCAACGTTCTTCGTCGTCGTCAGCAAGTTCTCGCCATCGATCGAGATTTCTCCTTCAGCACGTTGCTCAGGATAAAGCTCGTACATGCGGTTGAAGGTGCGAAGCAGCGTCGACTTGCCGCAGCCCGAGGGACCGATAAAGGCGGTCACTTTCTTTTCGGGGATCTCAAGTGATATGTTCTTCAGCGCATGGAACTTGCCGTAATAGAAGTTCAGGTTGCGCACGTGCAGCTTGACCTTTCCGGGGGTCGGCGCTGCGGCGGCCTGCAAGGGAGTGGCCATCTGCGTTATCCAGGTTGTTTCGAGAAGACCGAACGCGCGATGATGTTAAGCGCGAGCACGCCCATCGTGATCAGAAAGACGCCCGCCCAGGCCAGTTGCTGCCAGTCCTTGAAGGGGCTCATTGCAAACTTGAAGATGGTCACCGGCAGGTTTGCCATTGGCTGATTCAGATTGAGGCTCCAGAACTGGTTCGAGAGCGCCGTAAAAAGAAGGGGTGCTGTCTCCCCGGAGATGCGCGCAACGGCGAGCAGGACGCCCGTCATGACGCCCGAGCGGGCTGACTTGAGGGTAATCATCATGATCACACGCCACTTCGGCGTGCCCAGCGCAAACGCCGCCTCGCGCAGGCTGTTGGGTACCAGCCGCAGCATGTTCTCGGTGGTGCGCACGACGACCGGAATGACAAGGAGCGCAAGTGCGATCACGCCCGCGAACCCGGAAAAGCCGCCGGTCCCGGCTACATAGATCGCGTATACGAATAGGCCAATCACGATCGACGGCGCGGACAGCAAGATGTCGTTGATGAAGCGCGTCGCCGGGCTAAGCCAGCCGCGCTCCCCATATTCCGCAAGATAGACTCCGGCAAGGATCCCGATGGGCGTACCTATCAGTGTTCCCAGCCCGACCATGATGAATGATCCGGCGATCGCGTTTGCAAGGCCACCCGTATCGGCGTTGGGAGCGGGGGTCATCTCGTAGAAGAGTGACAATGACAAGCCACCGATGCCAAGGGTCAGCGTTGTCACGAGAATCCAGACGAGCCAAACAAGGCCGAAAGCCATTGCGCAAAGCGACAGGGCGAGCGCGATCGAATTGACCGCCTTGCGCCTGCGAAACATGGCTTCGCGCGAGATGCTCACGATGGCTTGCCCTCATTTGCCTGCAAGCGCATGAGAAGGAGCTTCGATGCCGCAAGGACGAGAAACGTGATGACGAAAAGCACAAGCCCCAGTTCAATCAAGGCTGAGGTGTGCAGGCCCGGGCTTGCTTCTGAGAATTCGTTGGCGAGTGCCGACGTGATCGAGTTGCCTGGAGAAAAAAGCGATGCATTGTCGAGCAGGTTGGTATTGCCGATGACAAAGGTCACCGCCATGGTTTCTCCAAGCGCACGACCAAGACCTAGCATGATGCCGCCAACGACACCGGCCTTGGTATAGGGAAGGACAACACGCCACACCACTTCCCATGTCGTGCCGCCAAGACCGTAGACCGATTCCTTGAGCATCGGCGGCGTCACCTCGAAAACGTCCCGCATCACCGCTGCGATGAAGGGAATGATCATGATGGCGAGGATGAATCCCGCACACAGCAAGCCGATGCCAATCGGTGGGCCCTGAAACAGGTCACCGATGACAGGGATCCGTCCGATGGTCGCGCCAAGGGGAGTCTCGATGTATTGCGCGAAGATTGGCGAGAACACCAGGAGTCCCCACATGCCGTAGACGATGGACGGAATTGCAGCCAGGAGCTCGATGGCAACGCCAAGGGGTCGCCGCAGCCATGCAGGAGAAAGCTCAGTCAGAAAGAGCGCGATGCCAAAGCTGACGGGCACGGCGATGATGAGGGCAATCGCAGAAGTTACAAGCGTGCCGTAAATCGGCACCAGAGCACCAAAGTGGTTGGCTGGCGGATCCCATTCACTGCTCGTCAGAAAATGATAGCCGAACGTGCGGATCGTCGGCCAGGAACTGACCAGAAGCGAGACGATAATGCCGGCAAGCAGGCAGAGCGTGATGAACGCCGCCGCCCGCGTCAGGTTCAGAAATATCGCATCGCCCAGGTCATGGCGCATGCTGGGAGGTTCATCCGGTGCCGGCTCGAGGTGCCTCGCGTCTGCGGGCAAACTGATCGTGGATGCAACTTCCATGTATGAATCTCAGCGAATACGGCGCCCAAGGGGGCGCCGAACCAGTACGGCTACTTGAGCGACAGCGGCTTGCCCGAAGCATCCTTGATGTCGCGCGACCATGATTCACCGATCGATTTTACAAGCGGCGGAGGCAGCGGCACGTAATCAAGATCAGATGCAAGCTTCTGCCCATTGGTGAATGCCCATTCGAAAAATTTCAGCACCTCGACGCCCTGCTCCGGCTTGTCCTGGGTTTTTTGCATCATGACGAAAGTCGAGGCACTGATCGGCCATGCATCCTTGGCGGCCTGGTTGGTGATGACGACGTAGTATCGATTTTTCTCCCAATCGGCGCCAGCTGCTGCGGCCTGGAACGATTTCTCGTCAGGCTGTACGTAATTGCCCGCTGCATTCTGTACCAGGACGTAGTCCATTTTCGACTGCTTGGCGTAGGCGTATTCAACGTAGCCAATCGATCCTGGCAAGCGCTGCACGTAGAGGGACACGCCCTCGTTACCCTTGCCACCTGTGCCCACGGGCCAGTTGACGGTCGTGCTTTCGCCAATCTTGCTCTTCCACTCCGGGCTGACCTTGGCCAGGTAGTCGGTGAAATTGAACGTCGTGCCAGAGCCGTCGGCCCGGCGCACCACGGCGATAGCCGTATCCGGAAGTTTCAGCCCTGGATTGAGCGCTGCAATTTCCGCATCATTCCACTTGGTCAGTTTGCCAAGAAAAATATCGGCAAGGACGGTCCCGGTCAGTTTCATCTGGCCAGCCTCGATCCCGGCAACGTTGATGACAGGAACGATGCCACCAATAATGATCGGGAACTGGACGAGGCCCGCAGCATCGAGCTCGGCCGGAGTCAGGGGTGCGTCGGAGGCACCGAAATCGACCGTCTTGGCTTCGATCTGCTTGATGCCTGCGGCCGATCCGATCGACTGATAATTGACGTGCGCGCCATTCGCCTTGGCGTAGGCATCGGCCCACTTGGCCACCACGGGCTGGGCGAAGCTCGATCCCGCACCGGTAAGATCAGCAGCGCTGGCACAGGCGCAAACAGAAAGCAGAACCGCGGCAAAGCCCGGACGCAAACACTTCTTCATTGGGATTTAACTCCGAATTTTGCAGAAGTGACACGTTACATTTGCTCTGTGACAGGAACATGACAGAGGCATTAAATTTCACGATACGAAATTACGCCTGGGGCACAGCCAAAGCCAGTCGCTGCGCCGCTGCATTGGCGATTTCTTGCGATCGCGCCTCGACCATGACACGTAACAACGGCTCGGTGCCTGACGCTCGGATCAGCACCCGTCCGTCTTCTCCGAGTTCGGCCTCGACCGCCTTGCGTTCGCTTTGTAACGGCAGGCATGTCGTCCAGTCAAAGCGCTGCGGCACGCGCAAATTGATCAGACTTTGGGGATAGAGTTCGATGTCTTTGGTCAGCTCCGAAAGGCTGCGACCATGACGGCACATGGCCGAGAGCACCTGCAGCGCGCTGACGATGCCATCTCCGGTGGTGTGCTTGTCAAGGCACAGCAGGTGTCCTGAGCTCTCGCCACCCCAGACCCAACCATTCTTCTGCATCAATTCGACGACATAGCGATCACCGACATTGGCGCGGCCAAAGGGCACGCCAAGGCGCTCGAGCGCATGTTCAACGGCTAGATTGGTCATCAGCGTTCCAGCCACGCCGGAGCGCTTGCCCATGGCAATGCCGTCGGCGACCACCACGTAGAGCAGCTCGTCACCGTTATAGAGCCGGCCCTTGGCGTCTGCCATGATCAGGCGATCGGCGTCGCCGTCAAGCGCGATGCCAAGATCGGCGTGATGCTCAAGCACGGCCGCCTGCAGCGATTCGGGATGGGTCGCACCACAGCCGGCGTTGATGTTAAAGCCGTTTGGCTGTGCACCAATTGCGACCACCTCGGCACCGAGTTCGTGGAAGACATGGGGCGCCACCTCGTAGGCCGCGCCATGCGCACAATCAACCACGATTTTCTTGCCCCGCAGGCTGAATTCCTGCGGAAAAGTGGCCTTGCAGAATTCAATATACCGCCCCGCAGCATCGGTAATCCGTTGGGCACGTCCCAGATCCTTTGACGCGACGCAGCCGATGGGCACCTCGAGCTCGGCTTCGATTTCGAATTCGACCCGATCGGGCAGCTTCTCTCCAAGCGAGGAGAAGAACTTGATGCCGTTATCCTGGAACTGGTTGTGCGACGCGCTAATGACAACCCCCGCGGACAGCCGCAATGCCCGCGTCAGATAGGCGATCGCAGGCGTTGGCATTGGCCCTGTCAGCCGCACATCCACGCCCGCCGCAGTGAAACCCGCCTGCAAAGCCGCCTCGAGCATGTAGCCTGACACGCGCGTGTCCTTGCCAATCAAGACCGCCGGCCGACTGCGCGCATCCTCGCGGACCACCACGCGTCCTACCGCATAGCCAAGGTGCAAGACGAAATCCGGTGTGATCGGCGCTTCGCCAACCGAACCGCGAACACCATCGGTGCCAAAATATTTGCGCTTCATGAATCACTTTCCGCTGGCGGCCGGATCACACCGCCCCCACCGCTGAAATAACACCACACCTTGATTGCATCCACGGTCGCTGCGACATCGTGACACCGGACGATGTTTGCGCCCTGGCTGACGGCAAGAAGCGCCGCGGCGATGCTCGAGCCAAGACGCTTGGCGGGCTCGTCCTTGCCACTGATGGTGCCAAGCATACCCTTGCGTGACAGGCCAGCGAGAACCCCAGCCGCGCCCAGCGCACCATAGCTTGAGAGGTGCGCAAGCAAGGCCTGATTATGGACCAGTCGCTTGCCAAAGCCGAAGCCAGGGTCGATGACGACGCGGTCTGCCTCGATGCCAGAAAGCGCCAAGGCAGAAAGCCGGTGACGCAAAAACGACTCGACCTCCTTGACCACATCATCGTAGTGGACCTGACTTTGCATCGTTGGCGGCGTGCCTTGCATGTGCATGACAACCACGCCCGCATTGCTCTTCGATACCACGTCGATCGCAGCGGTGTCACGAAAGCCGAAGATGTCATTGATGATGCTCGCGCCCGCGTCAAGTGCCGCGCGCATGACGTCGGGCTTATAGGTATCAACGGATATCGGCACTGGCGAATCGCGCAGTCCATGCAAAACCGGCAGGAGCCGGGACAGCTCATCGGCAAGGGCCACGGGCGTCGCACCCGGCCGCGTTGACTCCGCGCCAACATCGATGATGGCGGCGCCCTCTTCAATCAAGCGCCAGGCTTTGGCAACCGCGCTCTCAGGCGCGAGCGAGTCACCAGCGTCTGAAAAGGAGTCGGGCGTGACATTAACGATGCCCATCACGCGCGGATGGGACAGATCAAGTACAAAAGCGCCACAGGTGAAGTGACTCACGGGTGGCGCTTGGTACTGGCGGCGCGATGCGCGCCCTGCTGGCTAAGCCGACTAGGCAGGGGCGGTCGCGTTGGGCGAGATGGGGGGTTGCGCCGCGCTCGACACGGACGTGCCAGACCCGGGGGCCTTGGGCGGGCGTGGCGGCCGGCCCTCGAAAATATCATTGATCTGCTCTGCGTCGATGGTCTCCCACTCCATCAGCGAGCGGGCCATGGTCTCAACCTTGTCACGATTCTCGACGATAAGCTTGCGCGCAAGGGCGTACTGCTCGTCGATGATGCGCCTGATTTCTCCGTCGACTTTTTGCATGGTCGATTCCGACACGTTCTTTTGCGTCGTCACGCTGCGGCCAAGAAAAACCTCGCCCTCGTTTTCGGCATAGACCATCGGACCCAAGGCGTCACTCATGCCGTAGCGCGTGACCATGTTGCGCGCCATCTCGGTGGCGCGCTCGAAATCGTTGGCTGCGCCCGTCGTCATCTGCCCCATGAAAACCTCTTCGGCGATGCGTCCGCCAAAGAGCATCGAGATCTGCTGCAGCATGTATTCGCGATCGTACGAATACTTGTCTTTTTCAGGCAACGACATCGTCACCCCCAGCGCACGTCCGCGCGGGATGATCGTGACCTTGTGCACGGGATCGCACTTCGGTAAAAGTTTGCCGAGCAATGCATGGCCAGACTCGTGGTAGGCGGTATTCAGGCGCTCTTCCTCGTCCATGACCATGGTGCGGCGTTCGGCACCCATGATGATCTTGTCCTTGGCCTTCTCGAAGTCGGTCATCTCGACCACGCGACCATTGCGGCGCGCAGCAAAAAGCGCCGCCTCGTTAACGAGATTGGCGAGATCGGCACCCGAAAAACCCGGGGTTCCCCGTGCCAGGATATCGGCCTTGACGTCCTGGGCGATCGGCACCTTGCGCATGTGGACGTTGAGAATCTGTTCGCGACCGCGGATATCCGGCAGCGGCACGACCACCTGGCGATCGAAGCGGCCCGGGCGCAAAAGCGCAGGATCGAGCACGTCCGGCCGGTTGGTCGCGGCGATGACGATCACGCCCGTGCCGGTTTCAAACCCGTCCATCTCGACTAGCATCTGGTTGAGCGTTTGCTCGCGCTCGTCGTTGCCACCGCCAAGGCCCGCCCCACGCTGGCGTCCGACGGCGTCGATTTCGTCGATGAAGATGATGCAAGGAGCATGCTTCTTGGCAGTTTCGAACATGTCGCGCACACGGGCAGCGCCAACGCCAACGAACATTTCGACGAAATCGGATCCCGAAATCGAGAAAAACGGCACCTTCGCTTCGCCGGCGATCGCGCGCGCAAGCAAGGTTTTGCCGGTTCCTGGCGATCCAACCATCAAAACGCCACGGGGAATGCGGCCACCAAGCTTTTGGAACTTCGTCGGATCACGAAGGAAATCGACGAGTTCACTGACATCTTCCTTGGCCTCATCGCAGCCGGCGACATCGGCAAACGACACCTGATTGGCATTCTCATCGAGCATCTTGGCGCGTGACTTGCCAAACGAGAAGGCGCCGCCCCGACCACCGCCTTGCATCTGCCGCATGAAGAAGATCCATACCCCAACGAGCAGGAGCATCGGGAACCAGGTCGCAAGCAGACTCATCCAGAACGACTGCTCTTCTCTTTGCTTGACGTCGATACGCACGTTATTGGCAAGAAGGTCTCCCATCAGGCCATGGTCGTAATAGGTGCCGGTGGTGCGCAGTTTCTTGTCGTCGGTGGTCGTCGCGGTGATATCGGCAGTCAGGCCCGCATCCTGCAAGGTGACCGACTTGATGTGGCCGGCCTTGACCTCATTGAGGAAGTCCGAATACGGGATGGCCGAGACTGCAGGCTGGGTGTGCGTCTCGAATTGCCGGAAGACCGCGAAAAACACGAACGCGATGGCCATCCAGATGGCGACTTTGGTGAACGTGTTATTCAAGGTTTTGCTCCTGCCTGCCACAAAATGTTTGACCACTCATTCTACGCTTGGACAGCAACTGATGCTATTCCCGTGCAGAAACATGTTTTAGCGTGCGTCCGAGGATGAACGTCTCCGCCGATTTGTCGCGGGACGCCTTCGGTTTGCGAGGTAAAACCGTGACAAAGTGCCGCTTGAAGACTTCGACGATCTGACTGTAGCCGCTGCCGTGAAAGGCTTTGACGAGCAGCGACCCGGAAGGTTTCAGATGCATCTGGGCAAAATCCAGCGCCAATTCGATCACATGCTCCATGCGCGCGGCGTCAGCCGCGCCCACTCCCGACAGATTGGGGGCCATGTCAGAAAGCACAAGGTCTACACCCCGCTCGCCGGGCCTTAGGCCAAGTTCCACTTCAAGCAGCGAGACAACGCGATCCTCGCGGAAGTCGCCCTGGATGAAGGTTACCCCGTCAATCGGCTCGAAGGGCAGGACATCGAGTGCAACGATCCTGCCTTTTTGCTCGCCACCCTCGGCACGCAGCCGCTCCCGCACATATTGGCTCCAGCTGCCAGGCGCAGCGCCGAGGTCGACAACGACAAATCCCGGCTTGATGAGGTGGTCCTGCTCATCGATTTCCTTGAGCTTGTACGCTGCCCGCGCACGGTAGCCGTGCCGCTGCGCCAATTTCACGTACGGATCATTGATGTGGTCGTGAAGCCACGACTGGTTGAATTTATTTTTTGCCACGCACTGCCCCGTTCCTACTGCACCGGGCCCGATTCGCCCATAATCGCCATTTTGTGCCTGCGCTTGCTCTAGATGTCCACCCCCACCCTCACCTCAGCCGCGCGCAGTGCGCTCAAGGCACGCGCCCACAGCATTTCCCCGGTGGTCATCATCGGCAATGACGGCCTGACATCCAACGTCATGGCGGAAATCGAGCGCGCGCTTGCCGCCCACGAGCTGATCAAGATTCGCGTCAGCGGTGACGATCGCCGCCAGCGCCTGACACTGCTCGAAGAGATCTGCAGCGCGACGAAAGCGGC
>CAJCIC010000039.1 GCA_903970185.1 Gammaproteobacteria bacterium | reverse complement strand
TTGGGCTTGCCCGGGCGCACGCACACGGTGGGTACGCGCAGCGCAATGCCATCGATGAAGCCCTTGCGCGTGTAGTCGTTTAAGAGCAGTTCGGCGAGCACCTTTTGCGTGCCGTAGGAGCTCAATGGCGCGGGCGCGGTGGTTTCGCAAACGATCGCGCCAGCGCCGGCACTGGCAAAGGCCGCAACCGAGCTCGCCATGACCACGCGCGGCCGATGCGCCAGCGCGCGGCAGCGCTCAAAGAGCATTCGCGTCGCATCGAAATTGACGCGCATGCCAAGATCGAAATCAGCCTCGGCGGCGCCGCTGACGACCGCGGCCAGATGAAAAATCGATGCCGTGGCCTGATCAAGAACGCTGGCGAGCACGCCCGGATCGCCGATGTCGCCTCTGATGACGCGAACGCGCCTGTCGGTCAGCGTGATGCCATCGACAAACGCGTCAAGAACCGTGATCGATGTGATTGGCGAAAGCGCTAGGCCGCCGCCACGGAGTTCTCCTCGCAGCAGCAGTTCAGCGACGAGGCGCTGGCCAAGAAAGCCCGCGCCGCCGGTAATCAGGATGTGCATGCGCGCACCGGTGGTTCAGCTCGCACCGTCGCCCAAAAGCGCATAGGGCGCCCAATAGGCCGGGTGATGAAAGGTCGTATTGCTTCCGGTCATCATCTTTATTTGTGCGCTGCGCAAGGCACCCGCCCACGTCCCGCCTTGCGCATGGGCGCCAAAGAAATCGGTGACGAGCGTCTGCGCCGCATCGCTTTCGACTTCCCAGTGGGTCAACAGCAGGGTGTGCCCACCGGCAAAGAAAAAGCCGCGGCCAAGGCCCGAAATCGATTCGGCGCTCAAGCCATCGCTTGAGGCCGTATTGCAGGCGCTGAGCACGACCAGTTGTGCCTTGAGCTTCATCGACAGCACGTCATCGAGGGTGAGCAGCCAGGGCTCGTTCGGCCCGGCATCGGCCATGGCGAGGGCCGGCTGCGACAGGGTCGGAAGATCGCCTGCGCGCAGCCCATGCGTTGCGAATTCGACGACGCGGCGATCCTGTAGCGGCGTTTGCAGCGCCGCGCTGCGCGTCGCCGCCGTGCCGAAGGCGGTCGATTGCGCGAAGTCGGCGCCAAGCGCATGCGCTGCCGCCTGGATCTCGGCGCGGGTCTCAGGAAGGGGTGGCACGATGCTCGCGTGCGTGCCGAAGTCGGGCGCGCCAAAGCCGAAGAAAGGCAGCCTTGCCTCGCCCGCCGTGCGCCTGTCGGCGCGAATCGATGCAAAGGCCGTGGCGCTCGGGATGTGCGTGATCGCCACGTCGCCGACAAGCCAGGGCGCGCCTTCCAGCCTCGTCGTCGGCTTTCTGACGAGCACGGCCAGTGGCAGTTGGCCGAGTTGGCCGCTGGCCACGAAGATCACGGCCTGGCTCCTGGCGATGGCCGGTGCGATCGGCTCGATCAGGTTCCTGTAGAGATCGTAGGAGGCAGAGAAGTCAAACGCCTTGGCCGCGCCGGCGCCAGAGAGGGCGAGCGAATCGCGCAGGGCCTTGACGTCGCGCGTCTCGGCCTCGTCATTGAACGATGTCACGGCAAGCACCGGCGCATCGGTCTTGCCAAGGGCAAAGACAAAGGAATGGCTCGCGTCGGTATAAATGGCGACCAGCGCTTCGTTATCGGCAAGAAGCCTGGCGATCTCCACGGGGCCGATCGGCCTCGGATTGACGAGCGCGTGGTAATCGGGAAATTCGTGCGCCAGGCTCGCGCGAGCGCTAGCCACCTTGGCCGAGAAGCTGCTTGCATCGGCTTTGGCGCTGTCCAGTTCGCCCTCGAGGCTTCTCACCTTGTCAAGATAGGACGCCAGATCGAGCTTGTCGCTTTTCGCCTTGGCCAGCGCCTTTTTGGCCTCGCCAAGATCGAGATCGTGCTGGGCGAGCGTCTCAAGCGCACGCCGTTGTCCAAGGCGCGCATCCTGCTCGCGTCTGACGTCAGCAAGCAGTGCCGGGTTGGCATCGACCAGCGAGCGTTGTGCACTGTCAGTGATGGCCTCTTGCACGCGGGTGTCGCGAAGCCGGTCGCAAACCAGAAAGGCGTCGCCTAGCATCTCGCCTGAAACCGGGCCGCTCGAAGCAACGCTTGCGACCATGTCGAGGTAGCCTTCAAGCGCGATCGGCAGGAAAAAGCCGCGCAGGCCGCGCGGGGCCGAATCGGCGTAGTCAGCGTCGCCTGAAAACAGCGTCGCGAAAAGCCCATGGTATTCGGACTGTGCCGCAGCCGTGCTGCCGTTGGCTGCAAGCGCCAGGGCCAGAACCGCGCGCGACTCGATCGTGCGCGGATTGTTCTCGCCGTAGATGTGCGTGCGAAATTTGACGCTGCGGGTCATCATCTCGACTGCGGCGGACGCAGCGCCGGTCTTGGCCCTGACGAGCCCTTCAAGGGGCGCTGACTGGACCGCAAGGCGCGCCACTGCGTCGTCGGCCGTGGCCGAGAGCATCAGCCCGTACTCGGCGCTGGCGTCCGCCCAGCGTTTCTGGCCAAGCAGTGCCTCAAGCCGGGTGTTGCGGGCAAACAGCACGCTTTGCGAGCTGGCTTTGACAGCGCCGCCGGTTTGCGCGAGCTCGATGGCCTGGCTCGCGGCATCGAAGGCCTCCTGGTAATGACGCTCGCCAAGCGCGGCTATGGCGATGCGCTCATACCATTCGCCAAGGGGCTGGCCCTGGGTGTGGTGCGCTTGCGCGCGGCGCAGACCCTCGCGGGCGATCGTCTCGGCTTCGACGTTCTTGCCAAGCAAGCTCAGAATCGAGGCGTGGCGACCAAAGGCCGTGCGCTCCCACGACAGGTCCGACTGATAGATGCTGAGCTGATTGGCGCCGCTGTCGTTTTTCTCGGAGACGGCGATTTCGTCGGTGATCTCGCGTTCGGCTGCGATCAGCCGCTTTTCAGCTTCGCTGTAGCGGCCCTGGTATTGCAGGAGTTGCGATTCTTCGATGTCGATGATGGCATTGGCGCGCTCGCGATAGGGCGTTGGCGGCTCCGCCAGGTAGCGCTTTCTCAGGTTCTCGGCGGTGTCCATCATCGGCTGCGCTTTTTCTGCCTGGTTGGCGACGATGTAGTCCGACGCCATCTGCGCTGCGACCGTGGCCTGCGTCATGAGCCCGCCAGGCTGTTTGCTCTCGAGGATGTCATGGCCGATCTGAAAGGCGAGCGCCTGGTTGCCCGAACGCCATTCTTCGCGCCACAGATACGGCCAGTAGGCCATCACCTCGCTCGTGCCCTGGGTCAGATCGACGAGGCGCCGCAGTCCGGGCAGGCGCTGCGCGCCACGGCCGAGCACGCGCAGGGCACGATCCTGGCGAACGAGATAGGCGATCTCGTCCTCCTTGCTTGCGCCTGGCGGCAAGGCAATGGCGAGTTCGGCCTCGGCTTTTGCCGCGTCTGCCGCGGTTGCGCTGGCTTCGTCATCGGCACCTGGACTGTCGTCTACGACCTGGCCAAAGGCCATGCCAAGCGGCAGGCACAGCACAAGCGCGAAGAGCAGCACCCGAGCTGGGTGCATTTTTTCTGGCCGGGCTCGAATGCGCATGGGAAGAAAAGGCGGGTGGGCGGGCAAT
Organism: Gammaproteobacteria bacterium; assembly: GCA_903970185.1. Taxonomy (GTDB): domain Bacteria; phylum Pseudomonadota; class Gammaproteobacteria; order Burkholderiales; family Burkholderiaceae_D; genus CAJCIC01. Next base: position 12,567 of record CAJCIC010000039.1, on the reverse strand, counting down.
GTCAGCGGCGGTGTGAAACGGTCTTTGGCAGCGGTTTTCTGCCGGCGCCCGGGTTTCGGTGGCCTAAACGATAGCACCGCGCATCGCCTCGCGGCTGCCGTTCGCGCGAGGCCAGGGGCAATAGCGCAAGGTCGCGAAGATCGAGGGCGAAAGCAAAGGTCAAGGCGCGAGATGGCCCCTGGCGGCGGCATTTTTTACTGGCTGGTTAAGCTTGGGAAGGGTACAAGGGGTGGGCCGATACCGGCATCGAAGGGATAGCGCTTGGCCCTGAGTGTCATTACCATGCTGGTCTTAGCTGTCAACCGGTGACGTCGATTTGACCCCGCCATCCGTACGTCCTCCTGCGCCTGCAGCTCTGGTTTACATCGAACCGCGCGTGTCAATTGCAACCGGCAAGGACGCAACGCGGGTCAGCGCCAATGGCACGTGGGTCGTGCATTCGCTGGGCGAGCCGGGTGTTCTTGATCGCCTGCAGCGCCAGCTCCAGACCTTGCGCTTGCAGCCGCTCGAGGCCAGCTGGGATCTGACCGGCATCGATCGGCTGGATCACTTCGGCGCCCAGTATTTCTGGAATTTCTGGGGCCACAAGCGGCCCAAATCGCTCACGCTTGGCAAACGCCAGGAAGAATTTTTCGACCGCCTCTATCACCTGGGCGAGGTGCGCCTGCACGCCAGCGAGAAGGTCTCGTTTCGCTGGGTGCGCGGACTCGGCGAAAGTCTATTTGCCTTTGCCGGCCATATCGTCGGCTTCATCGCGCTCATCGGCCAGCTCGTCATCGATCTTGGCCGCCTCGTGCGCCGTCCGGCGCGCGGGCCATGGCTTGAAGTCTCGGCCAACGTCTTTCACGCCGGCACGCAGGCGCTCGGCATCACCGCGCTCGTGGGCTTTCTGATCGGCGTCGTGCTTTCGTACCTGTCGGCGCAGCAGTTGCGAACGTTCGGGGCCGATATCTATATTGTCAACATTCTGGGCATGAGCGTGATTCGCGAACTCGGGCCGACGCTTGCCGCGATCCTGGTCGCCGGCCGCTCGGGTTCCTCGATCACGGCGCAGCTTGGCGTCATGCGCGTCACCGAAGAACTCGACGCGATGCTGGTGATGGGCATTCCGCACGGCTTTCGCCTGATCCTGCCGCGCGTGCTGGCGCTGGCGATTGCCATGCCGCTGCTGGTGCTTTGGACCGATACCCTTGCGATTCTTGGCGGCATGGTGGCTGCCAAACTCTCGCTTGGCATGTCGTTGAGCTATTTCTTTCATGCCCTGCCCGATGCCGTGTCGCTGCCCAACCTGTGGCTTGGCGTCGGCAAGGGCGTGGTCTTTGGCATGCTGATCGCGCTTACGGCCTGCCACTTCGGATTGCGCATCGAGCCCAACACGGCAAGCCTGGGCGAGGGCACGACCTCTTCCGTGGTGACCGCGATCACGGTCGTGATTCTCGCTGACGCCGTGTTTGCCATCCTCTTCAAGAATGTGGGGGTGTAGTGGAGAGCGCCATCGAAAATATCGTCGAGATTCGCGGCCTTTGGACCGAGTTTGGCGAATTCGTCGTGCACAGGAACCTTGATCTGGACATCCATCGCGGCGAAATCATGTCGATCGTGGGCGGCTCGGGCACAGGCAAGACGACGCTTTTGCGCCAGATGATCGGCCTTGAGCGGCCAACGCGCGGCACGGTCAAGATCCTTGGCACCACGCTCGACCTGGAAGACGCGCAAAAGCTCGCCGAAATCCGCGCGCGCTGGGGCATGCTGTTCCAGCAGGGCGCGCTGTTTTCTGCGCTCTCGGTCTTTGACAATGTGGCCTTGCCCCTGTACGAGCTGAAGGCGCTGCCCGATGACCTGATCGAAGACATGGTGCTGCTCAAGCTGCACATGGTCGGTCTCGAGTCGAAGCACGCAACCAAGATGCCTTCCGATCTTTCTGGCGGCATGATCAAGCGCGTCGCACTCGCCCGCGCCCTCGCCCTTGAACCCGAGCTGCTGTTTCTTGACGAGCCGACCGCCGGGCTTGATCCGGAAAGCTGCGAGAGTTTCGTGACGCTGATTCGCGCGCTGCACCGCGAACTGGGCCTGACCGTGGTCATGGTCACGCACGATCTTGACACGCTTTTCGAACTCACCACGCGCGTTGCCGTGCTCGCCGACCAGCAGGTGATTGCCTGTGCGCCGGTCAAGGAAGTCCTTGGCCTGACGCATCCTTTCATCAAGGAGTTCTTCCTGGGCGAGCGCGGCCAGCGCGCCATGGAAGTCCTTCGCGAATATCCTTTTGTCGTCTGAGGTGCCCCATGGAAAATAAATCGCATGCATTGATGGCCGGGATCTTCACGGTTGTGCTCGGGATCGCGCTTGGCATCGTTGCGATGTGGCTTGGCCGGGACAATACGGTGCGCTCGCAATACCAGCTGGTGACGCGCTCGTCGGTCTCGGGCCTGTCGCCCCAGGCCGACGTGCGCTACCGCGGGCTTGATGTCGGCAAGGTCGAGGACATCCGCTTCGATCCCGAGGTGCCCGGGCAGATCCTGGTTGATATTGGCGTCACCCAGGGCACGCCGATCACCGAATCGACCTTCGCCCAACTGGGCTACCAGGGCGTGACCGGCCTGGCTTACGTGCAGCTCGACGACAAGGGCACCAACAGCAAGCTGCTCGCGACGAGCGATGGCAAGCCGGCGCGGCTTGCGATCCAGCCCGGCCTCCTGGACAAGCTCTCCGATACCGGATCTGACATGGTCGCCGAACTCGATACCACGGTGAAGCTCCTGAACCAGCTCCTCGCTCCTGAAAACAAGAAAATCCTGATGCACACGGTGACTTCGATTGACACCGCCGCGAGCCAGCTGGGCCAGATCGGTCCCGAACTCACGCCCACGCTGAATCGCCTGCCGCACGTGCTTGACACGGCGCAGCAGTCGATTGGCAATATCAACCGGCTTGCCGCCGATGCCGATTCGCTGGCGCTGCGCGTGCAGGAAAAAAACGGCACGCTCGATCGCATCGCGACCAGTGTCGATGAGATCGGGGCGACGGCGGCAAGCGTGAACGGATCGACGATCCCAAGAGTCGATGATCTTGCCGAGGACGCAAGGCGCAGCGCACGTGCCTTGACACGCACGGCCAACGTGCTCGCTGCACGGCCGCAAAGCGTGCTGTTTGGCAACGACGGCACCCTGCCCCCGGGCCCTGGCGAGTCGGGCTTTACCTTCCCTGCCGCAGCGCCTGGCGCGCATTGACCGGAGTTCACCGATGACCCGTCTCCTTTTGAACTTCACCTTGCGATCGGCAAGCCGCCGCTTTCCTGCCGCCGCGCTGCTCCTGGCACTTGGCGCCTGTTCGGCGTTAAGCGGCAGGCCCGCGGGCATTGCCGTCTACGATTTCGGCCCGCCGCTTGCGCTTGCTGGCAGTGATCGCGCGGCGACGCTGCCGACCATTTCGGTGGCCGAGATCGCGGTGCCCGACTGGCTTGATTCACCGCAGATTTTCTACCGCCTGGCGTATGCCGACGGCCAGCAGCCAAGGCCGTATGCCGATAGCCGCTGGGTCATGCCGCCTGGCCTTCTGGTCACCCAGCGCTTGAAGTCGCGCCTTGCCGAGCATGCCAATGTCGTGGCTGCAGGAGATACCCTCGATGGCGTCATTCTCAAGGTCGATCTCGACGAGTTTGCGCAGGTCTTCTCGAGCCCGACGACAAGTAACGGCCTGGTGCAGATGCGCGCCACCGTGCTCAAAAGCGGCAGGCTGCTCGGCCAGCGTTCGTTCTTTGTCGAGGTGCCGGCGGCGAGCGCCAACGCCGAGGGCGGTGTGCGGGCCTTGACCCGCGCCGCCGATGACGCCATCGCCGGGCTTGCCGCCTGGGCGGTTGCGACGGCAAACTAGGCCTGCGCGTTGGCCTGCGCGCGGCGCATGCCGCTCGCGCTGTCGTGGTCGCGGCTGACTTGCCTTACCATCGTGGCTGGAGCCGATCACGGCGAAGACTTGCAGGGGGCCGATTGGCGAGAACGTCTGGAAGGGGGTGAAATGGACGACCGGTATTTCACCGAACGCGGCATGCGCCCGATGGGCCTCGCACGCGAGGTCGCAGCCGAGATGCATCGGATGATCGCGCATGCGCCGCTGCTTGAAGAATTCACCATTGCCGAAATCACCACCATCGGCGGCTACATGCCGGTGTATGCCGCAGAAAAGGGCCAGGTCATCATCGGCGAAGGCGAAGTCGGCGATTTCATGATCATCCTGATTTCGGGCTCGATTGACGTCAACCGGCGCAATCGCCAGGGACGGCCTTCGCGCATCGCGGTGGTCGAAGCCGGCCATGCCTTAGGCGAGATGTCGATGCTTGACGGCGAGCCCCGCTTTGCCTCCTGCGTTGCGCTCGAGCCAAGCCGCTTTGCCGTGCTGACCCGCGAGAATCTGACCAAGGTGATTGCGGAAGAACCCCGGCTTGGCGCCAAGATCCTGGTGAAACTCGTGCACATGCTGGCGCAGCGCTTAAGAAACACCAGCACCCGTCTTGTCAGCTACATGGTTGGCGAGCGCGAAGCCCCCGAAGCGCTTTCGCTCAGGGAAGACTGACCGCTTAAGAACAGCAGGACCGATCCGCCTGCAGTCTTTCCAGGGCTTGCCGCCGCCTGGACCCGCGATGGGACCCGCGATGGGATCCGATATGGGATTCGCTTCGGGCTTCCTTCGTTACCCTCCGTCCGTTACCCCATTTCGGCCCCAACTCGCCTCGATAGAAGGCTGAACGCGCTCGCGCAGCGCCCTCATTCACACCGTCTTTCCGTGCTCGTCGAGGCCCCGACCGCGATGATCATCGCTTGGTCATCGTTTGGTCAAGAAAGCGCCGCTCGCTCCAACTACATTGGGCCAGTCAGAACGAAGACGGAGAACTGGCCGTGCAGAAGTGGCGCCTTGCAGCCGCGCGCGCCTTGGGGGCGCGGCACTTAAAGTGCTGTGGCCTTGCCCGCCCTCTTGCCGCTTTGCGGATGGGCACGGGCGGCATGCGCCTGAATCATCAATTGATCAACCCTCGGTCAGGACGCGCGCATCGCGGAATTCTAGGCTGTCAATTGTTCACTTTACGAGCCGTCGCGGCATGACCCAATTGCGCAGGGATATGCTTCACCCCGACTCCCACTCGCCGCCCGAGGCAGGCAAGAGTGGGAAGCGGCACGTCGCCGAGGGCGCCTTTGAGCGTGCAAGGCGGGCCGCATCGAGCGCTGGCGCAGTGTTTTTTTCCAGCGATTGCGAATTGCGTCCGGCCTCGCGTGAACTGTTGCGCCGCGGCGTCGCGCAAATGCTCGAACCGAGGGTCTTCGACGTCCTGGTTCACCTGGTGCTGAACCGCGATCGCGTCGTCTCGACAGACGAACTGCTCGCACCGCACGCCTCCAGGACCGGGCTTGCGCGTTGCATCATGAAGATTCGCAACGCTATCGATGACGAGAACGGCGAGAGCCTCGTCAAGACCGTGCATCGTGTCGGTTACCGCTTCGTTGGCGCCGTACACCGCGTCGAGCCGTCGCTCCCAGGCCAGGCCCTCATGTCCGCCACGCCGGGCATGCCGCGGCCGACGGCCGAGCGCATTGTCGTGGCCCTGTTGCCCATCAAGCGCTCCAATCCGGATCCTCGATGTGCCTGGTTCGATCCGATCGTCCACGCCCTGACCGCCAAGACGCTGGCCACGCACAAGCGGCTCGAGGTCCTGCCGCTTGACGATGTGCTCAACGCGATTGAGAACTCGAATTCGGATGCCGACCTGCTAACGCTGGACGTCCAGCTCCTGCAGGGACTGCGCGCGCACTGCGCCATCGTCACCCACGTCGAACTCGCGGGGAGCGACTTCATCCTGTCGTGGACGCTCTATCGGGGTGACGAATTCCTCTACGACCGCGTCCAGGGTGCGGTCTTGGCCGAGCTTGCCATTTCTGCCGCCGCAAGAATCTGCGATGCGCTGCTGGGTTGGGTGCACGAACTCGAAGCGGACGCGGCGTCGCTATGACATCGATCATTGCCGCCTGCAAGCAGGGTGAAGGCATGGTGCTGCGCACGGTGCTGCTACCGGTGCTGGTGCTGCTTTTGCTCTTCACCGCCGCGAGTGGCCATGCGGCAAGGATGTCGCCATTTGGTCCGCCCGATCTGCGCTACGTCGGCGCCTGGGTCGATGTCACGCACGCAGACGACCGCATCGACATCGTCGTTGCCAACGGCCGTGTGCTGATGATGCACGAGGGCAATCAGTGCGCGAGCTGCAGGGACAGCGGCCGCCATTTTCTCGCGAGCCCGATCACCTTCATTCCGGATTTCATCCGTGTCTCCGGATGCGATTTCCTGATCGATGGTCATGGCGAGCTCGTCAATACCGGTTGCGCGACCAAGGTCAGTGACTATGGCCACCGTTATCGGCGTATCGCTGCCGTTTCCTGATCGGCGCCTTTCGGACCGCGGGCAGGCAGGATCGCCGCGAGCCAACGCGTGATCGTCCCTAGATCGGAAAGCTGCGATCGCCTTGAAGCGATGCCGAGGCGACGGCAACGATGCCCTGTGCGGCAATGCCCAGGCGCGAATTTGCACCGAACAGTTTGGTGTAGTCGCTAAACAGGATGTCGACGCGCTGGCGGATGATTTTTTCGAAGACTGAAAAATAGAACGGGTCGAAACGCTTGCCTGATTCGCGCGACATCAGCTCGAGCGCCTGCCGTCGCGAGCGCGCGATCAAGCCGGCGCCTGCAACGGTATCGAGAAAGGCGTCGACGATCGCGATCACGCGCGCGCCTTCGGGGATATGGCGGCCCACCAGCCCACGGGGATAGCCGTGGCCGTCGTAGCGCTCGTGATGGGCAGCAACGATGGCGATTTCGCGTGAAAGGTCACGACCCTCGAGTCTTGCATACGCGGCAAGAAGATCGCAGCCGGCTTCCACGTGCGCTTCGATGATCGCACCTTGCGCGCTTGCCTGGGGCGCGGCGGATTGCGACCAGGCGACGGGCACGAACATCATGCCGATATCGTGCACCGTGGCGGCAAGGGCAATGACGTTGCGCTCGGATTCGGGCATGCCAAGAAATCCGGCCACGAGGAAGGCCAGGCTTGCGCAGCGGCGGCCGTGCGCGGCCATCGACGCGCGCGACACGCTTTGCGCATGCGTGTCGATGTGCTCGCCACCCGACGTCGTGCAAAGCGCGGCCAGATCGATGTCCTGCGATTCGATGGCAGGAACTGCCGGCTCGTGATGCTGGATGTCTGTTACGTACGTGCCCGTCACCGTGAAGGAGTCCCATTATTTTTTGCGGACCCGCGAGGAATGGACGTGCCACGACGTGATCCGGAGGAACCCCATGATAGGGACGGCGATCGCGCAGATCATGATCAAGCCGTGATGGATTTTTGACGGATGTGCTCGGGCCGACGCGCTTGTGCGCGTTTTCGCAAAGCCTCGCCCAATCGCGGACGCGAGCCCGGATCAAGTCCCGGGTTTGCGTCCGGACCCACCGCAGGCTTCGCACACTTCACCTGCCGCGCCGACGAAATACGCGATCTGCTCTTGCAGAATGCGGGTGCGAAAGAGCAGGTCGGGGTCGACCTGGATCACAGGCAGGTGCGGCATGCGCTTGACCGCATTGACATAGTTCTCAAGCGTGGCAAGCGTGAGTTCGACCGATTGCACGGCGACGCGGTGGGCGTCGACGCTCTGGTCAATCAGGAGGTGGCTGAATTCGGGGGGCAGTTCAGGAGGCATGTTTTTTCAACTCTTGGTAGGTTGTGCGGACCTGTGCGCTCAAAAAATCAGCGCACATCTTTTTCGGCTTGTTATAGCCTGGGACCTGCTTCTTGCAGTTGTCGATCTGCTCGAATAGTTCAATGAAATCGCGCCCGTAACGGGTCGACAGGACGCTGCGGTCGATGTATCTGTTGCGCCAGTAGGTCGCGGTCTGGTCAAGCGCATGGCCGGCCTTGGCAACGTCAGGCCCGATCAGCTTGTCGCAATCGATATAGTTGACGCCTTTCCATGCGTCTTCGAGGTGGTGCAGCGCGGTTTCGTGGCCATTGGCGCTCGCGCCTTTCTTCAGCCAGGCGATGACGCCGACCACCAGCGCAAGAAAGGTCAAGACCAGGAAGGCCAGCATCAGGATGAAGGCTTGCTCTTGCGTTAGCTGCGGAAAAATCGCGAGCGTGAGCCACTGCCGGTAGAGCGAGAAAAACACGAAAAACGCCACGGCACCGATACCGGCGACGCCAAGCGCGGCCTTCCAGAAACGATCCATGGCGACTCCGGCAGAGTGCAGCTTTGGGATTCAGGTGCTTTTGCATGCATTTTTAGCGAAAGCGGCGCGCCTTTCAATGGCGCACAGACCGGGCTGCGGCTCGCGCATGCACTCGCCCGATTAATGAAACGAAACGGTTGCGTTTCATTAGTTCCCCTGCTAGGATGAAACATCCGGTGGGCCCATCGGAGACAGACGAGGAGGACATCATGCGCAAGCGCTTCGCAATCGCGGGAACTGTGGTCCTGGCCACGACCCTTTTGGTCGTGCCACCTTCCGCATCCGCACATCCGCCGCACCTTGGGGGCTTCATCTTTGGTGCCGCAGCGCTTGGTGCAGCGGTGGTTGGCACGGCCGCTGCGATCGTCACCGCACCCTTCGCAGTGCTCGCTGCCCCGCCGCGCGCCTACGGCCCGGGCCCTGGCTACTATGGCGCGCCGCCGGCTTACTACGGGCCGCCGCCTGGCTATTACGCAGGCCCGCGCGGCTACGAGGCACCGCGTCCGTACGGCCCCGGCTACGGCCCGCATGCAAGAAACTATGGCGCGCCACCTGATTATCGCGGCCGATAGGCGCAAGACGGATTGAGTTTCGCTTCAGCTTTCCCATCGCGCGCGAGAAACGAGGTGCCATCGCCCCTCCCCGGGCGAGGGGGGCGCCCGACCCAGGCCCAGGCGCGCGAGTTGTCCGCGCGCATTCTGGCGGTTGCCGCCGAGCTGTTTCTTCGCGATGGCTACGGCGCCACATCGATCGAGGCCATTGCAGCGGCTGCGGGCATGTCAAAGCGCACGCTTTATGCACGCTACGCCAACAAGGCCGAGATCTTCGCAGCCGTTGTGCGCCACATCATCGACGAAGTGCGGCCACCCCAGGACGTGCCCTTGATCGAAGGTGAAACGCTTTCTGCCGTGCTGGTGCGGCTTGGCGGATTCATTCTCGCTGCAGCGCTTGCACCCAAGGCGCTCGGACTTTACCGCCTGATGGTGGCCGAATCGGAGCGCTTTCCCGAACTCGCGAAGATGGCGGCAACGCAAGGTGCGCTCGCCGAGGCCGTCGGGCTGATTGCCACGCTTCTGAAAAGCCAGGGCGAAAAAAAGCGGCATGCGATCAGGGATCCTGAATTCGCCGCACAGCAGTTCATCTTCATGGTGCTGGCGCTGCCGCAACGGCGTGCGCTTGGGCTTGGCAAGAAGATGACGTCGAGCGAGTTGCGTTCATGGCTCGAAAATACCGTCGCGTTGTTTTTGCATGGCTACAGTTAGCGTCGATCGTTGAATCGCTTTCTGAGCATGTCGAGATAAGGTCCTGAATCGCGACGGATTGCCGCACATGCGACGCGCGCAGCAGCAGCCCGCCGCCCGCTCGCCTTGAAAAATGAGCAAAAAAAAACATTTTGCAGCGCGCTCAATCGGCTGGAAATGCAGTAGATTTGCGAGCAATCAAGAAGTGCATGTGCAAGCGTTTCCTTCGCCTTTCTTCGCATCGCCCAATCTCTTCTCGTGGAACGATCGGCAACCCAGCAACGCCGCCATCTGAAGTAACCAAGCCGTTTCCCTGAAGTCTGTTTCCTGCGCGAATGACGAATTGCCATGGCTAATTCACGACACGGAGAGCCGATGAAAACACTTGAAACCTACAAGGGTTTTCGACTGCGGGTTGCATCGCTGCCGATTCACGGCAAGTGGGGCTACGAGTACAACGTCGACCACTTCCCGAAGTTTGGCCGCGGATTTCGCACGCGCCTCAGAAACCCGGTGTTTTCAAGTGAGCGCGATGCCGTGCAGGCCGGGCTTGAAGATGCCAAGCACGAGATCGAGACCTTCGCAAGCATCTCGAAGATTGAAGCCGCGGTCGATTGAGTCCCGCTTGAGCCAGGCGGCGCGCTCGCGCCGCCAGATACCCTCCGAGAAATTGTTTTCGCCGGGCCAGGCGCACGCGAGCCGTGCGGCCGTCGCACGGCCTGGTCGGGCTGCGCCGTTTGACGCAACGCGCTTGCCGGCTTGTTGTGCAAGCGACTCAAACCGCATCAAGTTGTTGACTTGATCAACAATTTCGAACAAAACTTGCTCGTGGCAATAAATCAAAAAGTCTGTTTCGGGCCTGACGATTCTGGGATGCTCGTCCTCGCATTGCGCGCGTAACGGGCGCTTTGCAGCTTGCGCACGACCAAAGGGATGTGATGGTTCGACTTCTCGGCTTTGCGTTGCTCCTTTTCGCTTCTTCGGCCGTGTTTGCAACGCCGGCAGACGATCTCAAGGCCCTGATCGAAGCGGGCAAAATGAAAGAGGCCTACGAGCTCGGGCGCGGCGAGCCTGACAATCTGGGCGATCCGGCATTCGATTTTTATTTTGGCATCGCCGCGATCGAGGCCGGATCACCCGGCGAAGGTGTGCTGGCGCTTGAGCGCTACACCCTGCAATACCCGGATAACCGCAACGCCCGCTTCAATCTTGCCCGCGGCTACTTTGTCCTCGGCGAAGACGAGCGCGCCTTTGATGAATTCTCGGCACTCAGGGGCGATGCCACCGGCGAGCAGGCGATCAACATCGACCGCTTTCTCGAAGCCATCCATGCGCGCCAGTCGCGCTATCAGCAAATCGTGACGGGCTACATCGAAGGCGGCGTTGGCTACGACAGCAACCTGAACGCCGGTGTCTCAAGCGGCAGTCTCGTCAATATCCCGGGGCTGATCGCCTCGCCGCAAACGCCAAACAGCGTCTCGACGCAAACCGGCGATGCCTTCTACGCGCTCTCCGGCGGCGCGCAGATCACGCGCCCGGTCGCACCCGGGATTGCCCTTTTTGGCTCGGCCAACGTTGATTCGCGCACCTACGCGCGCTCGCAAAACGATGTGTTCGATCAGATCGACTATGGCGTAAGCGGAGGGGCCACCTATCTCTGGGGGACCGATCTTCTGCGCGGGACGTTCTCGATGGGCCAGGAGCTCATTGACCAGCAGAATTATGTGCTGGTCTCGGCGCTGGCCCTGGGCTGGGTGCACCAGGCGGACCAGTTCAATCGCTATAGCCTCGATGTCTCGATCGGGCGGCAGAACTTCGATGACATCAAGGTCTTCTCGACGCTTAACAAGACCGGGCCACAGGTGTTTTCGGGATCGAATCTTGAGACCAACAATTTCGCCACGATCTCGGGCAGCTGGACACGCAGCCTGACGCTGCCGTGGAATCCGAACGTTGCCGTCACCGCGGGCTACACGCACGAGAACGATCTTGAGGATCGGCCCGACTATTCGCGCGATGTCTACACCGTGCGCGGCCAGGTGTCCTTCGCGCCGATGCCAAGAATCAGCGTGACGCTTGGCACGACCTACTTCTACGACAACTTCCTTGGGCCCTATGCCGAACTGAGCACGGCAAAGCGCCATGACAGCAATGTCGGCATCGATGCGACGATGATTTATCACATCACCCGGGAATGGTCGGGCCGGCTGGAGGTCAATTACAACAACGAGAACTCGAACGTCGGTCTTTTTGATTACGACCGCACTGCGGTGGCCGTGAAAATGCGCTACGACTTCAACTAGAGGCCGACTATGAAATACGTGAGATGGATCGGATTGGCCGCGACCTTGGCAAGCCTGTCCCTGGCGAATGCTGGCGAGGTGATCGGGCGCGCCCTGATTGTCGAAGGCGTGGCCCAGGTCCACCGTGATGCGCGCGACATGCCGCTTGTCACCGGCGGCAAACTCGAATCGGGCGATCTCGTCAAGGTCGGCGACACGAGCTCGGTGCAGATCCTCTTCTCCGACAACACCTTGGCCGCGGTGCGCTCCAACACCGAATTTCTGATCCAGGACTTTCGCTATAGCGCCAGCGGCGATGCCGACAGCTCGGTATTCAAGCTCGTGCGCGGCGGCTTGAGAACCATCACCGGCCTGATTGGCAAACGCAAGCCCGACAATTTCCACCTGATTACGCCCACCGCCACGATCGGCATTCGTGGCACCAACCTATCGGCGCTGGTTTGCAACGGCGATTGCCTGAACGCCGATGGCACCAAGGCGCCCGACGGTGTCTATGGCGGCGTCACCGAAGGCCGCATCGCGGTGACCAACAGCCAGGGAGAAATTGAACTCGCCAAGGACGAATATTTCTACGCGCCCGATAGCAACACCAAGCCGACCCGGCTGATCGGGCCGCCGGACTTCCTGCGTGACAAGCTCGCCGGCCGCGCCCGTACCGAACAGAAGCAGGTGGCGCTCGCAAGCCCGAGGACAACACCAGGGTCGGCGCCCGCAACCGTGACGCCCGCACCCGACACGTCAAGCGCGACCGGCGGCAACACG
>CAJCIC010000038.1 GCA_903970185.1 Gammaproteobacteria bacterium | reverse complement strand
AGGCGAGCCGGTAAAGAGCAGCCCGTCGACCAGATGCAGCGCCGCCTCGAGGTTGAAGCGGCCGGCAAGCGCAGGCAACAGCACAGGCGTCGTGTCAGCGCCGATGGCAACCGCCTCGACATATTTGTTGCCAACGCAATGAAACGGATGGCGACCGAGAAGCCGCAAATCGGCAACCAGGCCTACAACGGGAGCAAATCGACTCATATCACGACCCAACTGGAAAAACGTGCACGCCGGGAAAGACTCGCCGTCAGCGTGCTTTGACGACAGCGCAAGGGTGAATCACAATCGGGTCACGGTAAAGCACTGGCTTGGCGTTTCAAAGTGCCATTTATCCAACAGGACATGAGTCCACTTTGCCGATTTGGGCAAAGTCCCACGACAAAGCCCGATTCACGCCGAGATCGATGCGCGCGCTCTCCCTTTCCGAACTGTTGTTAATTGAGCTTGCCAAGCCCACCGGCCTGCCGCTTCGGCGCCGCATCTACGAGGCCGTGCGCGATGCCATCGTCGAAGGCCTCCTGCCTCCGGGCGCACGCCTGCCTTCCTCGAGGGATTTGGCGCGAGACCTGAACATGTCGCGAAATACCGTCGTCTCGGCCATCGAAGACCTGCTCGCCGAAGGCTATGCCGAAGCGCGTGTGGGTAGCGGCACCTATGTCGCGCGGCAGTTTCCCGAGCGCCAGGCGCGCTTTGCCGAGCGTGTTGCCAACGAGGCCTCCGTGCCCGAAAACCGTGAAGGCGCGAGCGGGGAACGCCCGCTTTCGGTGCGCGGCACGCGCCTGACGCGGCTTTCCGGATTCCTGCATCTCGAGGTGCAGCCCTTTTCTCCAGGCCCTGCGGACTACGAAACCCTGCCCTTTAAGCAGCTCAACCAGATCTTTCGCAAATACTGGTCGCGCGCACGACCTGATTTGCTCGACTGTGGCGATCCGGGGGGCTACCAGCCGCTGCGGGAAGCGATCGCGCGCTACCTCAAGATGTCGCGTTCGGTCAACGTCACCCCCGAGCAGGTGCTCGTTACTGCGAGCACGCAACAATCGCTCGATCTTTGTGCGCATCTGCTTTCGGACCCGGGCGAAGTGGTCTGGCTTGAAGATCCCTGTTACTGGGGTGCGCAGCGTGCCATGGATGCAGCATCACTGAAACTGCATCCGATCGCCGTTGACGATGACGGCATCGCTCCGCTTGAATCCGACTGGGCCACGCACCCCCGCCTGATCTATGTCACGCCCTCGAACCAGTACCCGTCTGGCGCTGTGCTTTCCCTCGAGCGCCGGCGGCAGCTGCTCGATTTCGCCGCACGCCGCGAAGCCTGGATTCTCGAGGACGACTACGACAGCGAATTTCGCTATGAGGGCCGGCCGCTGCCCTCGCTGCAGGGCATGGACATGCATGGCCGCGTGCTCTACCTGGGTACGTTTAGCAAGGTCATGTTCCAGGGCCTGCGCCTGGCCTATGTGGTCGTGCCGACCGATCTCATCGAGCGCTTCAAGATCGGACTTTATGATCTCTATCGGCCGGGCCAGCTGGTGATGCAAGCCACCATCGCCGAATTCATCAATGACGGCCATTTCGAGGCCAACATCCGTCGCATGCGCGTCATGTACGGCGAGAGGCGGGCGATTCTACGCGCGGCGCTGGCGCGATGCCTCGGGCCTGCAATCGAGCTCTCGCATAGCAACGCGGGCATGACGCTGGTCATTTATCTGCCGCCGGGCAGCGACGACCGGGCGATTGCCAACGCGGCTTCGCGTGCGCAACTGACGGTGCGCGCGCTCGCCGATTACTACGTCGGGCCAAGGCATCGTCCCGGGCTTGTCGTTGGCTTCGCCTACGTCGGCACGGCGCTCATCGCGCCTTGGGCCGAAGCGCTGGCAAAACTGATTCTGAATCACCTCGACGTGTCGCGACCGGTATCACGCGAGGGCATCGCGCGCCCGAAAATACCAGGTCCCCACTGACAGCACGGCGCGGCGCAACAGGGCACCGCGCGGGAAGGCGCGGTGGCGCAGCCCGCAAAAGACACCAAAGCGCCGCCCATCGCCCAAGATCGCCTCGGCGGTAATGCGACCGGCAATGGCGGCGACGTTCAGGCCGTGGCCGCTAAAGCCCTGCAAATAGAAAACATTGCTGTCAATGCGACCGAAATCCGGCGCACGCGAGGCCGTGACATCGATCAAGCCTCCCCATGCATGGTCGATGCGGGCAGCGCCAAGCTCGGGAAAGCGCGCGATCATCTTTTTTCTGAGCATCGTCACCCGGTCGCGACTGTCGTGCTTCAGATACGTCGAGCCACCGCCCCAGAGCATGCGGCGCTCGGCCGTGATGCGAAAATAGTCGAGCATGAAATTGGTGTCGCAGGCCGAATAACCCGAAGGCAGCATGCGCGCGCAAAGTGCCGCATCAATCGGCTCGGTCGCAATGATGGTGTTGCCCACCGTCATCACCTGCCGCTCCGGCACGAGGCGAAGCTCTTCGGCAAAGACGTTGGCTGCGACCACGACGTGCTTGCAGCGCACGCTTCCCTGAGCGGTTGCGACCGAGAGCCTGGCTCCGCGCGCAACGCTTGTGACCTTGGAGTTCTCGAAAATGCGCACCGACCTCCTGTCACACTCGCGAGCCAGCGCGAGCATCAACTTGAGCGGATTGAGGTGTCCCGCGTGGTGATCGACAAGCGCGGCGTGATAGCCCGTGCCGCCACAGACGCGGCCGACATCGGCAGCGTGCACAAACTCGACATTGCCGTAAGCCAGGGGCCCGGATAATTCGCGATACCAGCTGGCCAATTCCTCGACATGGCCGCGGCGCGCAGCGAGGATCATCCAGCCCGGCTGATAGTCGCAGCCATCGGAAGCGCGCGCGGCATGTTCGCGCACCATCGACATGCCCTCAAGGGACATGTCCCACGCCTCGCGCGCGGGCGCATCGCCAAGTTGCGCACGGATGACATCAAGATCGCAGCTAAACCCGGGCAAAAGCTGCCCGCCGTTTCGCCCCGATGCGCCCGAGCCTACGCGCTTGGCTTCGAGCACCACGCACGCGATGCCGCGAGCGGCGAGCTCGAGCGCGCAAGAAAGCCCGGCCACGCCTGCGCCGATCACGACGACATCGGCGACATGCTCGCCCGTGAGGGGGGCCAAGGCCTGCGCCCGGGCGACGGTGTGATCGTAGAAACAGTCGCCGGCGATGTCCTCGGCCTCGCGCCAGCGGTCTTGTGATATCAGTGGCATCGCAGCAGATCGCCCGCAACGTCACTGGGCACAAAAGTCAGGGAAAGCGCACGCATTTGCAAACAGTAGGCGCGTCAGGCTCGATGAGAAAGTGCCACCCGGTCAAAATTGCAGTGGGCCACTTCAGGATTTGCCAGGAAGGTAAAGTGCCTGCTCATCGGCTGCGATGACTTCGACGTCACCAAACAGCAGCGGCTCCTCTCTGAACCCAAGATGCAAGAGAAGATTGCGCGAAGGCAGGTTTTCGCGCTTGAAGACCGCAGCGACATGCTTCACGCCGTGGAAGTCGCGCAATTCAGTGAGCATCGCTGCGACCGCCTCGCGGGCGAAACCCTGTCCCCATGCGGCGCTCGACAAGACATAAGCGATGCGCGCCCGCTCGTGGCTCCAAAGGGTCGCCTGGACGAAGCCGAGCAGGGGCCCGTGGGCGCGGCGGATGACCCAATTCAGCCAGATTTCGCTGGCATCCGGCGAGCGCCGTCGTTCGAGCTTTGCGAAACGGCGGGTAAGAGACTCAAGGGATGCCGGCGGCGCGTTTTCGAAGCGGTAGATGGCGGCATCGCTTAGAACGCGGAACATTTCCTCGGCGTGCGCGACCGACTGCGGCTCGAGCACAAGGCGCTGCGTGGTGATAGTGCGCATCGCAGGCGGCGAGCGCCGCTCGATGCGCCCTTGGCTGTCAGCCACGCCAACCCCAAGGCCCGGCCGGAATCAGTCCACCGTCGGCGTCTTGCCGCATCTAACCAGCGGCCTTGACCCCGACCGTTTTCATCGCATCCAGTTTGCCCAGATCAAGACCGGTGACGGCATTTTCAAGCGCGGCCATATCCACCTTGGTGCCGTTGGCCTGGACCAGGAAACGCTGCCCGACAAGGGTCGCGTATTCGCCGCTCGCGCCTGCCTTCTGGAACGTCTCGTGCACCGGTCGGCCGGCGACTTTCATGGTCTTCTCAAAGCCGCTGTCGGTTTCCTTGTCTTCCTCGAGATTGGCCCATACCGCCATGATCCCCACCATCTGCGTGCCACCCAGATCGGTAATGCTCAATTGCACGTGGGTGCCCGCGCCATCGCCATAGTCGGCCTCGGCCTTGGAGACCATCATCGGCGCAACCCCGGTCTTTTCAGCCTGAAAACCGGTCCTTGGCAAGCCGTTGACGGTTTCAGGCAGCAACCCTTTCAAGACGTTCTGGTCGACCACCTCTGCGACAGCGAGGGGCTGCATCGCAGCTGCCGTCGCCGCGGCCGCCGCGCCTGACGCCATGGCGTTGTTTGCGGGGCTGACCGGGGTCGATTGCACCGCCGCAGATCGTGCCGCCGCCGCCGCTGCCAGTTCCCGCTCGGCAATGATTGCGGCGGCGGCCTGGCTCGCCTCCTGATTGCGCGTGCTGCTGCTTGACATCGCGCCCAATCCGCCGAACGCCCCGCCCATGCCAAGGCCCATGGCGCTGACGGCGCCAACGATGGCGCCCACCACGATGCCAACGACGATCGCGCACACGACGATCACGGCGGTATAGCCAACCGCCTTGTCCTTGGGTACACGCATCAGTGGCATGGTGCCCAGGTAAAGCACGTAAAGACCGTAGATGCCGCCAAGCACGGCAAGAATGCCAAGCGCCGGGATGACGTGGAAGATCGCCGCGAGCCATGCCGGCGTGAACGCGTAGGCGGCGAGCTTGAACGCCTGCATCGGGCTCTTCTCGCCGCCGAAGTTGGGCGCGAGTGCATCGATGATCAGGGAAATCACGAACACCATGGCAAGCGCAAGCAGGTAGCCAACGATCGCCGTCGTCAGGCCCCAGAGCAACGGCAAGCGGATCATGCCGCCAAATCCTACCGAGGTGCCAATCAGGCTCAGCCCGATGAAAGTCGCAATCGGCCCGATCGCAGCGAGAGGAATGACGTAGCCCTTGTAGAGCGAACCCCTGTCGGTCGTTTCAGGCGCGATGACGAGCCACTCGGCAGCAGGTGCAAGACAGATTCGTTTTGCGCGCTCGATCAGATTCATTGCATCCCTCCCAGGGGCGGTGTCAGCAGAAAATGGATGTGACCGGATGGCCAAGTCAGGGCGCGCAAAGGCCGATGAGCGCCGTCAGTTGAAATCCGTGAACTCCCGATAGCGCCGAGCTTACCGCCGTTTTCCCCGCGCGGGCAACAATTCGAAACTGGGACGGCGTGATTTCTGCATCGCCGTCGGCCTTAAGGAGGATTCCCTTGACAGGGCGAGGCGCGATCACCCTTGGGCCCGGGCACGCGCAATGCTCAAATCAGCAGGGCGAATAACCCGGGAGCAATCGTGAAACTTTCAACGCGTGCCAAGACTTCGATTCCGAAAAGCCAATTCGCCCTGCCCGAGCAAAAAAAATTTCCGATTCCCGATGCAAGTCACGCTGCCAACGCCAAGGCCCGCGTGACCCAGGGCGTCGACAACGGCACGCTGTCGAAGGCCGACGCCGCGCGCGTGCGCAAAAAGGCAAAGAAGGTGCTCGAGCGCAAGTAGCGAAAAGCCGCCTGGCCTACGCAAAGCGAAAGGAGATGGTGCCAAGTGGGCCGTAATCGGCGTGCAAAGTGTCGCCGCTAACGGCGCTCACAGGGCGGGTGAAGGAGCCCGCGAGCACGACATCCCCGGCCAGCAGTGATTCACCGTAGGCTGCGATCTTGTTGGCAAGCCAGGCCACGCCTGCGGCCGGATGATTCAGGACGCCCGCGGCAAGGCCGGTCTCTTCGATGACGCCGTTTTTGAAGAGCATGGCACCGACCCAGCGCAAGTCGAGCGCGTCGGCTTTGACCCTACGATCGCCAAGGACGATGCCGGCGTTGGCTGCGAAGTCCGAAATGGTATCGAAGACCTTGCGCATCGCCTGGCTGTCGCGGTCGAATTGTTCGATGCGCGCATCGATGATTTCAAGCGCCGGCACGACATAGTCGGTGGCAAGAAGCACATCGCTGAGCGTGACATCCGGTCCCTCGAGCGGCCGCGCAAGGATAAATGCCAGCTCGACTTCGACGCGCGGCGCGATGAAATTGTCGATCGCGATATCGCCGCCCTGCTCGAAGAACATGTCGTCCATGAGCGGCGCGAAATCGGGTTCGTCGATCTGGCTGGCTTGTTGCATGGCGCGCGAGGTCAGGCCGATCTTGCGACCTCGGATGCTGCGGCCATCGGCCTTCTCGAGCTCGACCCAGGCGCGCTGGATGGCATAGCCGTCATCGATGGTCATTGCCGGAAAGCGCCTGGAAAAATGCCGCACCTGCACGCGTGTCTTGCGTGCCTGGTAGAGCTCCTGCGCGAGCGCCCTGATGACCTCCTCCGCAAGCATCCTAGGGCTTTCCGAAAAGCGGGTGGATCGTGCTGTGCTTGACGTCAACGACCTCGTGACCCTCGTCAATGTGCAAGGTCACGCCGAGATAACCCGATGAGAAGAGCGGGTCGAGAAATTCACGTGCGACAGCCATCAGGCGCTCGCCGGTTTTCGACTTGACGGCATCGCTGCGGCCCTTGGCCATGCGCAAGTTGAGATACGCAAAGCCGTAATCGTGTTTGCCATCGGCCACAGCGCCATGCGCTGCCGGGTAAGCCAGAACGCGAACGCCACCCGTTGGGAAGACCTTCTTGCCCTCCTCGTCAGCGATCTCGACCATGACATCGGCGAGGGCACGGCAGAATTTGGGCATGTCGGCCTTGGCCTCGATGTTGGAGGTATAGAGGATGACGAGATGCGGCATCTCAGGCGACCTCCATGACACCGATCGTGCACGTGACAGAAAAGATCGGGATCGGCTGGAAGTGCCGGACCGTGCCGGCGCCGCGTGCAGCGCCGGCAAGGGCGATAAAGGTGCGGATCTCAAAGCCGCCCTGGCCGGCGTCGCGATAGATTTCCGCGTCGGTGTATCCAAGCAGCGCGTCCTTGTCGCAGCGACTCCAGCGATCCATGAAATCGCGGTCCCAAGCCTCATTGATCTTGCCCGAATCAGGCGTCGCCGGCCAGTGGCTGATGCCGCCGGTGGCGATGATCGCGACCCGCTCCGCGACGCTGTCCGCAGCGCGCCGCAAGGCCTCGCCAAAGGCGAAGGCACGGTGCAAGGGCGTTAGCGGCGGGCCCTGGCAGTTGATGTTGGCGGGAATCACCGGCAAGTCATACTCGGGCGTGAGGAAATGCAGCGGCACGATCAGCCCGTGATCGAATTTCCATTCCTCGGCGAAGGCGACATCAACGCTTTGCATGACTTCGGCAATCAGGCGCTGGCTCAAGCCAGGCGCACCGGGAATGCGCGTCTTGCCGATACCGAGCCAGGCGGGATCTTCGATTGGCCCCTCGTATTCATCGGCCATGCCGATGGCATAGGCCGGCATGTTGTCCATGAAGAAATTGGCAAAATGTTCAGCGCCAACCAGCACCAGCGCATCGGGCCGGGTCTTGCGCAGATCGTCACCGAGCTTTCGAAACGCCGCGTAAAACGGCTCGCGCAACGCCGCATCGGCAAGCTGCGCGCGGCCGGTGATGCCCGGCGCGTGACTGCAAACGCCGGCAAAGACGAGGCTCATACGCCGGCCACTTTTTCGTCAAGCGCGGTGGTCATGGCATACACACCTGCCCTGACCGGCCCGTGCTTGTGAACGCCATCGCGCATCGCCTGGATGTAGTCGGCCCAGGGCATGCCGAGGTAGGCAGCGAAGTGCATCAACAGCTGGCCGTTGGCGCCAAGCACGTAAAGAAGGCCGATGTCACCTGCAGCGATGGCACGGCGCTCCTCGACGGTGAGGCGATAGCGCTTGAGGAGCTCATCACGATTGTCGCGATACTCGGCCTGAACGAGGCCATCGCGGTTGAGGTGATAGAGGAATTTTTGCATGCCGTACAGGCTCACGGCTCTCCCCAGTGCGGAATGTGGTGAGTGCCAAGCGACACGGCGACATTCTTTGGCTCGAGGAACACTTCATAGCTCCACGTGCCGCCTTCGCGACCGGTGCCGCTTGCCTTGGTGCCGCCAAACGGCTGGCGCAGATCCCGCACGTTCTGGCTGTTGACGAAGCACATGCCAGCCTCGATCGCCGCAGCGACGCGATGGGCACGTCCAAGATTCTCGGTGAAGACATAGCTCGACAGGCCATAGGCAATGTCATTGCTCTTGGCAATCGCGTCGGCTTCGTCGTCGAAGGCAATCAGGCACGCCACCGGCCCGAAGATCTCCTCCTGGGCGATGCGCATGCGATTGTCGACATCGGCAAACACGCAGGCGTCAACGAAGTTGCCCGCGGCGAGCGCGCCCGCAAGCGCAGGCGGGCGGGAACTGCCGCAAAGAAGTGTCGCACCCTCGCTGACGCCAAGCTCGATATAGTGACGCACCTTGGCGAGGTGATCCTGGCTGATCATCGGGCCGATGACGGTATTCTTATCCATCGGATCGCCAACGGTGATGCGGCTTGCGCGTTCGGCAAAGCGTTTTGCGAACTCGGCGTAGCTGCCCTTTTGGATCAGGATGCGGCTGCCCGCGGTACAGCGCTCGCCATTGTTGCTAAAGATCATGAAGAGCGCGGCGTCAAGGGCGCGCTCCATGTCGGCGTCATCGAAAACGACAAACGGACTCTTGCCGCCAAGTTCCATGCTGAATTTCTTCAGGCCTGCAACCGACACGATGCGGTTGCCGGTCACCGTCGAGCCGGTGAACGAGATGGCGCGAACGTCGGGGTGGGCGCAAAGGGGCTCGCCGACTTCACGTCCGAATCCGTGCACGACATTGAGCACACCGGCAGGAATGCCCGCCTCGAGGGCGAGCTCCCCAAGGCGTGCCGCGCTCATCGGCGACAGTTCGCTCATCTTGAGTACCGCGGTATTGCCAAACGCGAGCGCCGGGGCCACTTTCCAGGTGGCCGTCATGAACGGCACGTTCCAGGGGCTGATCAAGGCGCAAACGCCAACCGGGTGAAACAGCGTGTAGTTGAGATGGGTCGCAGTCGGATAGGTATGGCCATCGACGCGCGTGCACATCTCCGCGAAATAGTAGAAATTGTCGGCAGCGCGCGGCACCAGCTGATTGCCGGTTTGCGAAATCACCTGGCCCGTGTCCATGGTTTCGATGCGCGCGATCTCCGGCACGTGCGAGGCGATCAGATCGCCCAGGGCGCGCATCAGCTTGGCGCGCTGCGCTGCAGGCGTTTTGGACCATTTCGGAAACGCCCTCTTGGCCGCGGCAACCGCCGCCTCGACCTCGGCCTTGCCACCCCGCGCGACTGCAGCCAAGGGAGCCTGGTTGGCCGGATTGATGGTCTCGAAAAACGCGCCGGTGCCAACCGCCTGGCCATCGATCAAATGCTCTATGCGCATCACGCTTGCCCGTAATCCTTGTCGTTGACGATGGTGTTGATCAGCGTTCCGACGCCATCGATTTCACACTCGACGACATCTCCCTCATTGACATTGACAACGCCGTCTGGCGTGCCTGTCAGGATCACGTCACCGCAATCGAGCGTCATGAAGCTTGTCAGGTATTCGATCAGGGTAGCGACGTCGTTGATCATGTCTTCGGTGTGGCCCTCTTGCGTGACAACGCCATTGACGCGCGTGCGAAGAGCAAGCGCCTGGGGATCCGGGACGTCGGCGGCATCGACAAGCCATGGCCCAAGGACCGTACATCGATCGCGGCCCTTCGCGCGGAAATTCGGACGATACCAATTTTCCAGATAGTCGCGGACGGCGTAATCGTTACACACGGTATAGCCGCGGACATGCTCCAAGGCGTTGGCGCGACTGACCTTGCGCGCCCTGGCGCCAATGACCACGGCGAGCTCGCACTCGTAGTGCATGAAGGCCACGCCATCGGGCCTGGGCGTGGTGCCGCGATGGCCGACGAGGCTGTTGGGCCCCTTGAAGAACACGAGCGGCTCGTCACGCGATGTCACGGTCAGTTCGGGGGCCAATTCCTTGACGTGGTCGCGATAATTCAGGCCGAGGGCGATCACCGTTGCCGCCACAAATGGCGGCAGCCAGACCACGTCGCGCTCATTGACAACGCGACCGTCGCCAAGCCGTAAGCCATGCGCATCGGGCAGCGCCTGATGGATCGCGCCGGCATAGGCCACGCGCGCCGTCCTCACGCGCCGGCCATTGCGTTTGCGGCCCGCAACGACCCATGAAGGCGTCCCAGCGAAGGCGCCTCGATGGCAAACACCTGGCCCGCGTGCGCAAGGGGAGACGGCCAGGATGCGCCAAGCAGCACGACGTCACCGCCGTCGAGCGTCAGAAATTCACTGATGTCGGCGATCAGTTGCGCAGGCTCTCGGATCATGCCGGCAAGCGGTGCATGCTGGACCGCCTGCCGATCGATTGACACCGTCAGATCAAGGCCCCCGGGTGATGCCATGGCTTCTTCAAGGGCGATCACCGCTGGGCCCAGCAGGCACGAGCCATCGCGCGCCTTGAACCGCACCGCCGGTCGATAATAGGATTCGTGGGGAACGCTCAGGTCACAGGCCAGCGTAAAGCCGGCAATCGCCTCACGCGCCTTGGCAAGTGTAGCGCGACGCGTGCCATGCTTGATGACGATGGCAAGCGATGCACCGATTGAATATTGCCGTGAGCCCTCGTCTGGAACAAGCGCGGCAAAGCCGGCATCGGCGAGCGTATTGCGTGGCTTCAAATACAGGATCGGGGCTTTCGGCGGAGCCTTGTACGGCGGGCTGTGGAGCGCATCTGCCAGGGCCTCAAGACCGCCCCGATCATTCAGCAGGCAGCCGTAGACAACGCCTGAGAGGCGATAGGGCAAGAAGCTGAAAGCCAGTCTTGGGAGCATGGGCTACGACCCTGAAAGCACTGCGAAACCTCCGAAGTTTACGCCGGGTGCTGGCCATCGCTGGCTCAAGGCCCGCGCCTCTCGCCCCCGTCAGGATGCATTTTGCACCCCGACCCGCGCGCTTCATCGACCCGCCATTGCCAGGCGCAGGCGGCAATACGACTATTGCTGCCATCCTCATTTTCGCCAAGGAACGTCCCATGCGCCTGCGCTTTTCCCCGTCCGGCCTTTTCATCCTCTGTCTTGCCATGATGATTTCAACGTCCGCTGCGGCGGCCGAGCCGATCCACGACATCCGGCCGCTTTCCGGCCCGATCGAGACGCTGTCGGTGCATGGCGAGTTCGACGTCTTGCTGGTCCAGGACGGCACCATGCAAGTCGACATCAACGCCGCTCCTGCCCTCGCCAAGCTGGTCCGCGTGGCCGTCGATAACGGTGTGCTTGGCATCGATACCGAACCGATGACGAGAATCGAGCTTCCCTTCACGCATGGCTCGCATCCGATGATCACCGTCCATGTGCCCGCGCTTGGCCGAATCGAAATCACGGGCACTGGCAACCTCACGTCTAACGCCTGGTCGAGCCCGTCGGAGTTGCGCCTCGATCTGAACAGTTCAGGGGATCTCAAGATCCATCACTTGAGCGCGAAGAAGGTCACGACCACGATCAAAGGCAGCGCAGACGTTGAACTGGCGGGAACGGCGGCCGAGGAAGAAGTGCGCATCCTGGGCTCAGGCGACTATCGTGCAGGCGATCTCAAGGCGGCCTCGGCGACGGTGGCCATTCTTGGCTCGGGTGACGCCTCGGTATGGGCGCAAGACGCGCTCGCCGTATCGATCAAGGGCAGCGGTGACGTCGAATACTTCGGCCAACCCAGCCTCGCCCAGTCGGTGAATGGATCAGGAAATGTCACAGGACGCGGGCCACGGTGACAGACCCGGTTGACCTCGTCGCTCCTCCCCTGCAAAGATCCCGGACAGGGGTTCGAGTCTTGCTGGCAGTGGGGCACGGGCAGCGCGGCAGCGTGCTTCCCGGCAACTCCCTTCAATTCTTGTCTGCGGGTTCAACCATGAAAAAACAACTGTTGATTGCCACCCTGGCCAGTGCTCTGGCGCTTACCAGTGCCCACGCCCAGGTGGTCGTGCGCGTCGCTCCACCGGCGCCGATCGTCGAGACCGTACCGCCGCCTCCGCCGGAACACGCCGACTGGGTGTGGCACGGCGGCTACCACCGCTGGGACGGCACGGGCTATGTCTGGGTTCCAGGCCGGTTCGAGGAGCCGCCACGTCGCGGCGCGGTATGGGTTCCGGGGCACTGGGATCACCGCGGCGGTGGCTGGGTCTGGCGCGAAGGTCACTGGCGCTAGCCAAGCGCCGCCGCAAGCGACAGACGGCAGGCGCAGGCGTATAGCGCCTGCGCCTGCCCTCGTTTTTCAACGGAGGGTGGCGACGAACCCCGCGGCACCTTAGAATAAGCTTTGCTCGGTGCTCGGGGGCATGCCGTGATCAAAATTCTTCACCTCCTTTTCTGGTACGTGCTCGCGCACTTGCTGGTGTTTGGCTTGTTCTTTCTGGCCATGGCCATCATGCGCCGCACGCGTGGCTCCCCAAGACTCGCCATCGGTGCGTAGGCAACGCGCGATGCGGCGCGCGCCCGATCGTCGCCGACTGAGTTGCAACGGCTCGACCGGGCCTTGATGAACCAGGACCCGTCCTACCCGCGCGATTTGAAGGGATATGGCCGGCATTCGCCGCAGGCGCACTGGCCAGGCACTGCCCGCATCGCCGTGCAGTTCGTCCTCAACTACGAGGAAGGCGCTGAAAGCAGCGTCCTTCACGGCGATCCTGCCTCCGAACAGTTTCTCTCCGAAATCATCGGTGCGACGCCGTTTCCCGCACGGCATTTGTCGATGGAATCGCTCTACGAATACGGTTCTCGCCAGGGCGTCTGGCGCATCCTGCGCGAATTCGAGCGCCGCGCATTGCCGCTCACGGTGTTTGGCGTCTCCATGGCGCTTGAACGCCACCCGGAAGTGACCGCGGCATTCGTCGAAGCCGGCCACGAGATCGCATGCCACGGCTGGCGCTGGATTCATTACCAGAACATCGACGAGGCGACCGAGCGCGAGCACATGCGCATAGGCATCGACATCATCAGGCGCATGACCGGTCATGCGCCGGTTGGCTGGTACACCGGGCGCGACAGTCCGAACACGCGAAAACTGGTGGTTGAGAGCGGCGGCTTCCTGTACGACTCCGATTACTACGGCGATGACCTGCCATTCTGGACCGAGGTGAAACTCGCCCAGGGCGTGGTCAAGCCCCACCTCATCGTGCCCTATACGCTTGATACCAACGACATGCGGTTTGCGACACCCCAGGGATTCAATACGGGCGAGCAGTTCTATGCCTATCTGAAAGACAGCTTCGACGTGCTCTACGCCGAGGGAAGCGAGTCGCCCAAAATGCTCTCGATCGGCATGCATTGCCGCATCCTTGGACGTCCCGGCCGCTTGCGGGCGCTGCAGCGCTTTCTCGATTACCTCGAAGGCCACGAGCGCGTGTGGATTTGTCGCCGCGTCGATATCGCACGGCATTGGATCAAAACGCACCCGTATCAGGGAGATCTTCCGCACCAAGATGGCGCATAAGGGACGGCCGCAGCCCCTGGCCCCCGCGAATTTCGTGCAGTGCGGGCGATTTACAGGAGCGCCCGACATTGCACGGTCCTTGCATCAGCAGCGTGACAAACGTCACGCCAACGCACAAGGAGCGCCGATATGAAGATCAGCAATCCCTCTCCTGACCTGTACAACGAAGACCTTGCGCCTGCCGCAAACCGGAACTGGGGGGCATTTAGCATCTTTAACGTCTGGACGTCGGACGTGCACAGCCTTTGGGGCTATTACCTCGCGGCCAGTCTCTTTCTGATCTGCGGCAACTTCGTTTCCTTCCTGATTGCCATTGGCATTGGCTCGGTGGTGATTTTTCTGCTGATGAACCTGGTCGGTTATGCCGGCGTGAAAACCGGCGTGCCCTATCCGGTCTTGGCACGCTCGTCATTTGGCGTATGGGGCGCAAACGTGCCTGCGCTCGTGCGCGCGATCGTCGCCTGCTTCTGGTATGGCGCCCAGACCAGCGCGGCCTCAGGCGCGATCGTCGCGCTTCTGATTCGCACCGGCAGCTTCGCTTCATTTAATCAGTCAACCCATGTGCTTGGCCATTCGGGCCTCGAAGTCATCTGCTTTGTCATCGTCTGGGCGCTGCAGCTCCTCGTCATCCAGCGCGGCATGGAGACCGTGCGGAAATTTCAGGATTGGGCCGGTCCCGCGGTGTGGGTCATGATGCTGTTTCTTGCCATCGGGCTTTGCTACAAGGCCGGGGGCTTTTCGTTGAGCTATGAAATTCCCAGGAATCTGCTGCTCGCAGGAACCAAGGACATCGGCGTGCCAGGCGAGCCCGGCTCGCTGCCCTTGCTGTTCGCTGCCGCCGCGACCTGGGTCACCTACTTCGCCGCCCTCTATCTGAATTTCTGCGACTTTGCGCGCTACGCGCCAGACCAGAAAACCGTGCGCACGGGCAACCTGTGGGGCCTGCCGATCAATCTCGTGCTGTTCTCCGTGGTCGCCGGTGTCACGACCATTGCCGCCTATCAGGTGTATGGCGAAGTCCTGCTGCACCCCGACCAGATTTCAGCCAAGTTCGACAATTGGGCGCTCGCCGCATTAGCCGCGCTGACGTTTTGCATCGCCACCCTTGGCATCAACGTCGTCGCCAATTTCGTGTCTCCGGCGTTTGATTTTTCCAATGTCTTCCCGAAGCTCATCAGCTTCAAGCGCGGCGGCTACATTGCCGCCCTGATTGCGCTTGTGCTCTATCCGTTTGCACCCTGGGAAGGCAACGCGGCGGGCTTTGTCAGCGCCATCGGCTCGATCATGGGACCCTTGCTCGGTGTCATCCTGGTTGACTACTACCTGGTGCAAAAGACCAACGTCGACGTCGCGGCGCTCTACCACGAGGATGGCATCTATCGCTATGCGGGCGGCTGGAACGTCGCGGCGCTGGTTGCAGCGGCAATCGGCGCGCTGTTTTCGACGATCCTGCCGAACTTCACGACCGTGTTGCCCTCGTGGTGGGGTATCTACGGGTGGTTCTTTGGCGTGGCCATCGCTGGTGCCGCCTACTTCGCACTGGCGATGGTCTTCCCGCGCACGAGCCTGACCCCGATCAAGGCCTGATTGCGTCTGGCGCAATCGCGCTAGGCGTTCGTGCCTGGCTGCGCGTTGGCGCGTTCGAGTTGCGCATTCAAGCGCTCTTGCAGGAGCAGATAGCTCTTTTGCGGCAATGCGAAATGCATCTGCCCATAGCCTGGATGGCGCAGCGTCAGGATCATCACGGCAGAGTCGGTCGCAGGCTGCAGATACCAGCTCGGGTCGTCAAGCGCCTCGATCGGGCCGCCGGCGTTGGGCTCCTTCCATTCGATCGGCGGCGACATCCCCGCGCGCAACCTGGCAAGCGTCGCGATCAGGTCCGACAGCGTCTTGGGGTCAAGGCCTACGGATTGCGATCCGATCGAAAGTCTGACGCCATCGTTGCCCTTTGAATCCTTGCCTGCTTCTACCCGCAGATCTTGCTGCATGAGTTTCCTTGAGTGATCCTTTGCCGCCCGCAAGCGCTACGCCGCGCGTCCTGCGTTGCGGTCAGTTGCAGAAAGGGCCGCAGCACAGCCGGGATTATATTGGGCCCGCGAGTCAAGCATGACCTTCTCGCCCAGGCAGAAAAACTGCAGGCGAGTACTGGCACGGGAGCTGACACTTCGCCTTTCCAAACTAGGACCGGCAGTTTTTCAGGCGGGCGACGCGGCGCAGGTACTCTGTCGGCGCGCAACCTGCGAGCTTGCGAAAGTCATTGATGAGGTGCGCCTGGTCGGCATAGCCAAGATCGAGAGCGATTTGCGCGCCATCGAAGGGGCCGCCCGAATTCAGGCGGAAAAGCAGCTCATGCAGGCGGAAACGTCGAATCACCCACTTCGGCGACACGCCGACATAGGACTTGAAGAGCCGCTGCAACGCACGAATGCCAAGGCCGCTCTCGCTCGCTAGCGCCTCGACCGTGCCGATGGCGGCATCGTGAAGGATGGTGTCGACAAGCCTTGTGGCTAACAGCGCGTCCGGGTCAGGCGCAGGAAGCCTTTGCGCAAGAAAATCGGCAAGGCGCGCTGCCATGGCAGTGGCGTCATCAAGCCTTCTTATTTGCATTGCCAGGGTGAGCACGTCCGATCCGAAAATTTCCTGGGCGGCAACGACGCGATCGGTCAGTGCAAAGACGCCCGTCTTCAGAAACGGACGCAGTCCTCCCGACGTGAACTTGAGGCCAAAGACGCGGCCGTGGCCTGCCATCGCGCGCGAGAATTTCCCCGTGGTAACGCCAGCAACTTCTGCCCCGCGCAAGACACACGGGTCATCAATCGGTCGCTCAAGGTCGTGCTCGAAAATGAGATAACAGCTCGGATGCGGAAACGTCTCCGCCCTGCCTGGCGTTGCACTGCCAGCGTCCCAGTGAACGTACCAGAAGTGGTGCGCAAAAGGGGCGAGTTCATGCGGCACGGCGAGCCGCTGGTGGAAGAACGCCCCGTTGCGGGGTTCGGTGGGTTGCAGCACGCCACGTGGTGGCTCGACCGTTGGCGGAAAAGACGCAGGTTCTCGTCGCGTTTTTTCAATCGTGGCGGCACGCATTGTCGTATTTTACTGCCGGGAGAAACCAGCATGCACCGATTTTTCAGGATACTTGCCGTGGCTGCGCTGCTGCTGCCCGCTAGCGGCCACACCGACACCAAAGGAAACCACATGAGAGCGACAGGGACGTTTGAGGTAAAGATCAAACCGGCGGAGGCCACGCAATTTGAGAAAGACATGGGCGTGAGCCGCTATGAAATCGACAAGGTGTGGAGCGGCGACTTCGAGGGCACCTCAAAGGCAGAGATGGTCAGCAGCTTCACGGAAAGCACCAACGCCATGGCCTACGTCGCGATGGAGCAGGTGACAGGCAAGCTTGGCGGCAAGAGCGGCAGCTTCTACCTGATGCACAGGGCGACGATGACAAAAGGCGATGCTGCTTCAGCAAAGCTCAGTATCGTTGTCGTGAAGGGCTCGGCAACGGGCGAACTCGCGGGGCTTGGCGGCGAGTTGACGATCATCATCGATGGCGCAGGAAAACATTCGTTCGAATTTGACTACGAACTGCCGTAGCGAGCCGCAAGCTGCTTGAAGCTTAAGCGTTGAGCCCACACGAGACGCGCCTGAGTTGCAAGGGATGTTTATTCTGCGGCGCCGAAAGACCTCGTCCTTGGGGGCGAACACGTACTGATCGTCGCCACGCTCGGGGGTTTTGGGCTCCTCGGGGGCTGCTGGCAAACGGTCCGGAATTTCAGGCTTTCGAGGAACGCGGTTCGTCTCACGCTTTTGCGAAGAACTTCTGGGAGATTTTGCGGCATGGCAAAGCTCATATTCGGATTGCAGCAGTCTCTTGACGGCTACGTCGACCACCTGCAATTGGGGCCACCACCCCCCGCGGTTTCCCGTCACTTTGTTCAGCACGTGCGCGACCTCGCCGGCATCGTCTACGGTCGCCGCACGTACGAGATCATGCGCTATTGGGACCAAGACTGGCCCGAGTGGGACGCGCAGGATCACGACTTCGCTGCGGTGTGGCGAAGCCGACCCAAGTGGGTCGTGTCTCGCTCGTTGAACCCGGTTGGCCCCAACGCCACCCTGGTCCAAACTGACGTCGAGGCCGTGTTGCGCGAGCTAAAGGATCGGCTCGTCGGAGAGATTGACGTCGCCGGACCAGACCTTGCGAGAAGCCTGACCGACATGCATCTTGTTGATGAATATCGGCTCTACTTCCGACCCCTTGTACTTGGCCACGGCACGCCATTCTTCGCCGGCCAGAGGCCCCCGCTCCGCCTTGTGGCCAACGACGTCATCGGCGAGGACACGATCAGGCTGGCGTACGTTCCAGCTTGAGCTGTGCATCCAATCCGCGAGGGCTGTCGCTGGGAGTTTCACTCAAGCACCCGCGATGTACTAGTTGGTGCATGATGCGTGATGTTTGATGTTATCCAATGAAGGGCCACATCCCGGTACCAAAGTCGCGCTTAATATGACTATATCTATAGTCATGTCAGTGGGGAGTAAAAATGCTTGCGGTCAGCTTGGCACATGCCAAGGCACATCTGAGTGAACTACTCGATGCGGTGGAGGCAGGCGAAGAACTCTTGATAACGCGACACGGACGTCCTGTCGCGCGCGTGTCGCCCGCTTTTCCCGAGAAAAAGCAGCTACCGCTGCAGCGCCTGGCCCAACTTCGCCAGCAGCTTCCGAAACGGCAAGAGAGCAGCGCAAAGGTATTGCGTGACTTGAGAAACGCCGAATGATTTATCTCGACACAAGGTTCCTCGCACCGCTCTTCCGCGAGAAGCCCAGCTCTAAGAAGGTATCGGAATTCCTTTCTCGGCAGCAGCCCGGCAATCTGATGGTTAGCCAGTGGGTCGGAGTGGAATTCGCGAGCATGGCCTCACGAGACGTCCGGGTAGGGGCTTTGACGGCAGATCAAGGTCGTCATTGCATGAACGAATCTGATGCGCTGGTCGCCGCATCCTTATACAGCGTTACTCCAAGCGCGAATGACTTCGCACTTGACCATGAGTACGTTTCTCATTTCTCGACGCATCTTCGTGGACCCGATGCGCTTCATCTTGCGGTTGCATACAACCATCAAGTCGAGTTTGTTGCAACCCTCGATGAAGGGATGTTGTCCGCTGCCAAGAAATTGAAGGTGTCCGCCCGTCGCGCGATCCGCTAATTACCAATGGTTCGTGGGGGGATTACCGAATGAGTCGTCGCAGAATTCTCGCGCCATGAAGTGATTTCGAGCGGAGCATGGCGTGGACTAGCCCCTGGGAAACGTCACCATCAGCATCGGCCGCCGCTTCGCATGGTCGTAGTTGATCGTGACATACGCCAACGGTTCTGAAAAGACGCGGTCCGGTGCCGTTAGGCGCGGCGAGGGGGATCGCCGGCAAGTTGCCGTCACCCCACCAGAAACAAAGGATTTGACAAATTATGGTGGTTCCGACATATTATGCGATGGCAGAAAACAATCCCAAACACGTCGACTGGGTTGGTTCCAGCTACAAGGACTTCCGGGCATTTCCGGACGAGGTCCAGGACCACATGGGCTATGCCTTGCACCTGGCCCAGATCGGGGCCAAGCATGAGGACGCGAAGCCTCTTAAAGGATTCAGCGGGGCCGGCGTCCTCGAAATCGTGTCGGACCATGTGGGCGACACGTTCCGGGCGGTTTATACGGTGAAATTCGCAACGGTCATTTATGTGCTGCACGCGTTTCAGAAAAAATCGAAGACGGGCAGCAAGACGCCCGCACCGGATATGGCATTGATCGAGCGAAGGCTCAAAGTCGCCGAGGCGGACTACAAAGCCCGGCTTGCGAAAGGAAAGAAATCATGATCGACGACACCACCATCCGGCGCGGCAGCAAGAATCTGTTTAAGGACCTCGGCCACGCCGATCCTGAGACCCATCTGCTCAAGGCCGGTCTTGTTACCCGAATCCGAGACATCATCAGTGAATCAAAGCTGACCCAAACCGAGGCCGCCGAACGGATGGGGCTCAGCCAACCTGACGTTTCGCGTCTCCTCCGCGGACAGTTTCGGGAGGTATCAGTCGAACGCCTGATGCGGATGTTGACCAAACTTGGCTATGACGTCGACATCGTCATCCGCGGCCGTGGCAAAGCCACGACCAAGCGGGGTTCCATTCATGTGAATGCGCAGCCCGCCTAAGACCGCAGTGGAGAATTTATGACCGACAAAAGCGCGATTACGGATTACATTCAGGTTGCTGGAAGCGCCGATGAACTTGGACTCCATCGTCCGACGGGCATTGCGATCCTCCCCGAATACTTCGAGACCGCGCCGGACCATGCGCATCTTCGCCAGCGCTCTGAAGCCGCGACCGTAAAGACGTTGTTCAGAACCAACGGCTTGTTGCTCGACGAAATACTGCCCAAGTCAGAGCGTATTCCCTACATTCAAAACAATGCATTCGCGTGGGTAGGTCCCACGCTGTTTATCTCGTCAGCATTGATGACGGATACCCGCTGGCCGTAGCCGTGGCGCTCGGCATAATTTCGAATGATTTGACGAGTTTCTTCAAGGGAATGACCGGCGCAAACAAGGTGACCCTCGACATCGTTGTGGAGAGGCACAAGAATTCTTCCTGCAAAAAGTTCGCTTATCGGGGCAATGTGGAAGGGCTCGCCGCGCTTGCGGACGGGAGCAATAAGAAATTGGGTCTCAAACGCAGAGGTCGTGCTGAACCCACGGGGAGTAATTCCCGGGACCGGATGATAGGCGTCAACTATCTTGACACCCACCGCCGGTATAAACCGTCAACTATGTGATCAGAATAGACCTTGTTGTTATTGGCGCGCCCGGCAGGATTCGAACCCACGACCCCTTGGTTCGTAGCCAAGTACTCTATCCATCTGAGCTACGGGCGCATCGGGCAATATTATATTCGAAAGTCGACTCCGCTCAATCCGGGCCCGGGGTAGCGCGGCTGGAGCCCTGCCTGCCTAGACGATAGTCGCCTAGGCAATTACAATTCAGGCGATGCCCCCGTACACCGCCGCCACGATGCCAAGCGACAGCAACGTCGGTCGCCTGATCAGCCGCATACGGCATGCCTTGATGCTTGCCGTCGACGAACGCCTCGCCCCTTTGGGTCTGACCGCAGCGCAATGGTCAGTTGTCGTCTATCTCGCCGAAGACATCGCCTCGACGCCTGCCGAACTCGCGGGTCTTCTCAATTACGACCGCGGCGCGATGACCCGTCTCATCGACCGGCTCGAGGCCAAGGGCTTTGTCACTCGCGAGCCGAACCGGAAGGATCGGCGCTCGGTGACTCTTTCTCTCACCAACGCCGGGCGCAAGGCCTATCCCGCAATCAGGCCCCTTATCGTTGACGTGCTCAACGAACTGCTGCAGGGATTTAACGCCGCCGAAGTCGCGCAACTTGAATCCCTGCTTTTGCGCATGCTGAAGAACGTGCCTTGAGCGTCGGATTCGATTCACCATGAGTTCACAGCCGCCGCCGGTCGCCAACCGCGCCATGATCTCGCTGTCGATCATGCTTGCGACCATCATGCAAACGCTCGACAGCACGATCGCCAATGTCGCGCTGCCGCACATGCAAGGCAGCCTGTCGGCCTCGCAGGACCAGATCTCGTGGGTCTTGACGTCCTACATTGTCGCCTCGGCGATCGCGACACCCGCCACCGGCTGGCTTTGCGACCGATTCGGTCGCAGGCGCATTTTCATCATTGCGGTCGCGGGCTTCACCGTCGCGTCGGCACTTTGCGGCATGTCGGAGTCACTCTTGCAAATCGTCGTCGCGCGATTCTTGCAGGGCGTCTTTGGCGCTGCGCTGGTTCCCCTGTCGCAGGCGACCTTGCTCGACATCAATCCGCGTGAGCGTCAAGGCCAGGCGATGGCACTCTGGGGCATGGGGGTGATGGTTGGCCCGATCCTCGGCCCGACGCTTGGCGGCTGGCTCACCGAAGACTACAACTGGCGCTGGGTGTTCTATATCAACCTGCCAGTCGGTGCTTTCGCGCTCTTTGGAATCCTGACCTTCATGCGCGAACAGGCGCACGAGGTCAAGACCAGGTTCGACTTCTTCGGCTTCGCCACCCTGAGTCTTGCCGTCGGACTTCTGCAGCTCTTGCTCGATCGGGGTGAGATCGTCGACTGGTTCGGCTCGAACGAGATCCGCATCGAAGCGTGTGGCGCCGCGATTGCGGGCATTTTCTTCGTCGCCCATACGCTGACTGCAGGTCGTGGCTCCTACTTCGATACGCGCGTCCTGAAGGACCGGAATTTTGTCAGCGGCGTCCTCGTGATTTTCGTCATCGGTCTTGTCATGTACGCGACGCGAGCACTTTTGCCACCGATGTTGCAGCAACTGATCGGCTATCCGGTGATCACCACTGGCCTTTTGCTTGCACCCAGTGGTGCCGGCACGATGCTGTCGATGATGATCGCAGGGCGCATGGTCGGGCGCATCGATATGCGCGCGATCATGGTCCTGGGTTTTGTCCTGACCATTTTCTCCCTCTGGCAGATGACCCACTACACGCTCGTGCTAAACGAGAGCGACATCGTCTGGCCAGGGGTCATCCAGGGCATCGGACTCGGCTTCATTTTCGTTCCGCTCAGTGCCGTCACGTTCTCCACGCTCGGCGCGCAACTGAGGCCAGCCGGCACATCGATCTACAGCCTGTCGCGCAACATCGGCAGCAGCATCGGCATCTCGATCGTAGAAGCGCTCTACACGCGCAACGCCGAAGTTGCCCACGTCGGTCTAAGCGAGCATGTCGGCATGCTCAATCCGCTTGCGATGAGCGCGGGCGATCTGACCAATCCTGCAACGCTGGCGAGCCTGAACCTCGAGGTTAACCGTCAGGCCTCGATGATTTCTTATGTCGACGATTTCTTCTTCATGATGGTCTTGACGCTTTTGACGTTGCCGCTCGTCGCTCTCGTGCGACCGATCAGGACGAGGCCTCTGGACACGGCTGAAGTCGCCCACCTGGAATAGTGGAACGACCTCAGCCGCCAAGGCTAGAAGTGCCAGATCAGATCGGCAGATAAAATCGTCTCGGAGTAGCGGTTCGGTGCAATTCCGGCGTTCGAATTGCCGTTAAAGGCCGGCGCATCGAGCGAGCGGTAGTACGCGAGCTCGGGTCTGACCTCGATTTGCGGCGAGAACCAGTGCTGCCAGCCCAGCGCGAAATTGACATAGTGCGTGCGCACGCCGGTACGCTGGCCTTGCTGATCCCAATACAGCTCGGGCCGGATCGAAAAGTTGTCAAGGGGATCTGGCGAATAGTTGATATAGGCCACCTCGCCCCATGCTCCGGCGCGGCAGCTGATCACTTTGGCGCTCGAGCAGATGGCCAACCCAGGCGCGTTGTACGGGATGTAACGGGGCGCAAATGGTGCGCCGCCATTGGCGTAGATGGTCTGCACGTCAGGATTGAGCGCATTGGGCACTTCACGCTCGAACAGGTGATAGGTCTCATATGAGATGTGCCACTCGTCGTTGAACTTGTGGTATGCCGTGAAGCCGTACCATTGCAGGTTGTTATAGCCGTACTGGCCGTTGTTGATGGCGTCAGCGCAAAGGTTGACATCGTCGGCGCCACTGCTGCTGTTGTAGCGCACGCAGGCGGTATAGCTTGGCTCCGCGCCCGGATCCTTCTTGAAGCTCGAATACGGATAAAGCGGGTTGTAGCCGTACTGGCCCGGACCCGTCCCCGGGACATTCGGGTAAGGGTTGGCGATGGTCTCGTGCAGATGGGTCAGCGCCGCTTCACTGCCTGCCGAAATCCCCAGCTGCAACATCCAGTTGGAATTCAGCGCGAGCGTGCTTTGCACACCGGTGTTGGTGTAGTTGTCAAAGGTATACGTCATCGAATGGGTATACATGTAGTTGTTGGGCGCCAGCTGGGCCTCAATGTCCGGAAGTGAAATGTAGCGACCCGCGCGCAGCATCAGGCCATCTGCGACCTGGGGAATGAAAAGCTCGCCATAGAACATCGGAAAGTCGTAGCCGTAGACCTTGTTCTTGTCGAGCAGCTGGTAGCTGGCAAGACCGTACGACGTGGTGTAACGATAGTTCTCGCCGTAAATCGCGGACAAGCGCATGCCCCAGTCGATGTGATCGGTCTGGACCGTATCAGGGAAGCGATCGAGATAGATCACGGCCTGATCAAGCTGGATCGTGTTTGGCGTGTAAAGGTAGGCTGCAGGCGCGTTGCCGCCAGGCTTGACCGAACTCGTGCTGAGGTTGGCGCCAACATCGACCCAGCCATAGAGCTGGAAATCATTTCTTGTCATCCAGGTGCCAAGGTCGGTATCGCCGAGGGCGTTCATGAGCGGGCTGTCGACCGAATTCGGACGCGTCACGCCAAGTGGCGTGGTACCGCCGTAGGGCCACTCGGTAAAAGGCATCGGCGGCGTGCTTTGCGCGGCAGGCGGCCAGTCGGTGCGCCGTTGCGCCGGTGCCGAAGGATCCGAGGGCCCGCTCGCCTGGCCCCATTCAAGTCCGTAGTAGTTGACAAGGCGCTGCCAGAAGCCCTCGCCAAGATAGGTGTCAAGGCAGGCGTAATCCTTGTAGGGATCACACTGGGAAGCGCTGGCTGCTGCCGGCGCTGTCGCGTTTTGCGCCACTGTCGCGCTCTGTGCGATTGCAGTATCCGCGAAAAATGCGGACAACAAAACGATCGTGCTCGGCCGCCCGAATGACTTCCAACCCTTTGCAATCGACATGACCCGGTCCACAAAATAAGCTGAAGACCGATTGGAGCATCGAAGTCCGAACGCCTGCGTATCGAAGCTGTATGGCTCGCCTGCGCAAGCCGCAATGTTGGCAAGTCCTATACAGGCCGGACGTCTGGCGCTAGCTGGATTTGGTCGCGGCCTCGAGGACGTGCTCGAATTCTTCGGCGGCGGGCTCATCCGCGCGCGGCTCGACGCGTCGCGAGGCGAGCCGCCACATCCAGAAGGCAAGCGCGGCGAGCAGGAGCACGAACGGGCCGAACCAGAGGAACCACGTCTGCGGCTTGACCGGCGGCCGATAGAGCACAAAATCGCCGTATCGCGCCTGCAGCCAGAGCTTGATTTCCTCGTCGCTCTTGCCTTCAAGGGCGAGTTCCTCGATCTGGTTGCGCAGGTCCTGCGCGAGCCCGGCTTCGGAATCGGCAAGCGTCTGGTTCTGGCACACGAGGCAGCGCAGTTCGGTCTCGAGCGTTTTCAGTCGCCTCGCCATGGCAGGATCAAGCTTTGCATGCGTGGCTGCGACGCCGCTATCGGGCGAGGCTGCCTGCTCGACTGCATGCGCCGGCATGGCGAATGCAGAAAACACCAGGCAAAGCGAAATGAAGATGCGGCTCACTGGTTCAGTTGATGCACGAGGGGCAACAGTTCATTGCGGATTTCGTCGTCGGTGATGGCCCCGATGAACTTCTTGCGGATGACGCCTTGCCGGTCGATGAGAAACGTCTCGGGCGCGCCGTAGACGCCGTAGTCGATGGCGACCACGCCGCTCGCATCCTTGACGGTGGTGAGGTAGGGATCGCCCAGATTGGCAAGCCACGCCTTTCCGGCTGAAGGATCGTCTTTCCAGTCGATGCCAACGATCGGCACCTCGTTGGCTGCGGCAAGGCGCATCAGAGTCGGATGTTCATCGCGGCAGGCGAAGCACCACGAGCCCCAGAAGTTCAGGAGCCAGACCTTGCCCCTCATCGAATCGCTTGACACGACGCTGTCGTCTTTTGAGAGCGCGGGCAATGCAAACGCCGGTGCCGCCTTGCCCAGAAGGGGTGATGGCACTTCGTGCGGATCGCGCCCCAAACCGCGCCAGAGAAAGACCACGAGCAAGGCAAAAACGCCAAGCGGAATCGCAAAACGGAGGAGTTTCATGACTTTGCGAGCGATGGCGTTGGCATGCCCTTGCCTTTCCTGCGCATGACGGCAGGGGCGACGACGCGCGCCTTTAAGCGCTGGCGATAGCGACGATCGAGCAACGCCAGGCCGCCGCCCATCGCCATCATCAGCGCTCCACCCCAGATCCACGAGACGAACGGCTTGATATAAATCCTTAGCGACCACGCCGAATCGCCAATGGGCTCGCCCATCGAGACGTAAATCTGACGAAACACGCCAGCACTGATCGCGGCATCGGTCATGGTTTGCCCGGAGCGCGTGAAGGTGTGCTGCTCAGGCAGGAGGGTGACAATCGGCGTGCCGTTTTTCGAGACATCGACGCGCCCGCGCAATCCCGAGTAGTTGGGGCCTTCAAACGGCGTGACCGAATCGAAGTGAAAGGAATAGTTCCCGACCATCACCGATTGGCCAAACGACAGCTTGGTATCGAGCTCCGTCTCGGTATTCTTGACCAGCGTAACGCCAATGATGAAGACGGCAATGCCCAGGTGCGCCAGGTGCATGCCGTAGAAGCTTGGCTGCTGGGCCCTGATGCGGCCGATGAACGAGCGCCGCTGCATGCGCATGAAGGGCACGACGACATGCAGCGCCGTCGTGGCGATGATCCAGAACGCGAAAAAGAGTGCAAGGGCCATGACCATGCCGCCGTGCACGGCGAACGTCCACACGCCCGCTGCGAACGCTGCAAGAAGTGCATAAGGCAGGTGCTGGCGCGCGATGTCGGCAAACGAGCCATCGCGCCAGCGCAGTGCCGGGCCAAATCCGATCATCACCAGGGCCGGCATGACAAGCGGGAAGAAGACTGTATTGAAGTACGGCGCGCCCACCGAGATCTTGCTCAAGCCAAGACCATCCAGGATCAGGGGATAAAGCGTGCCAAGCGCGACCGCGCCCATGGCGATGGCAAACACCAGGTTGTTGCCAAGCAGCGCCGCTTCGCGCGAGACCAGCGCAAATCCCGGCCCGCGCGCAATGCCTGGCGCGCGCCAGGCGTAAAGCGCCAGCGACGCGCCAATGACGATGGCAAGAAACACCAGCACGAAGGTTCCGCGCGTGGGGTCGGTCGCAAACGCATGGACCGAGGTCAGAACACCGGAGCGCACGAGAAAAGTACCCAACAGCGACATCGAAAATGCCACGATCGCAAGCAGCACGGTCCAGCTCTTAAAGCCCGCGCGCTTTTCGGTCACCGCCAGCGAATGGATCAATGCCGTGCCGACCAGCCAGGGCATGAGCGATGCATTTTCGACCGGATCCCAAAACCACCAGCCGCCCCAGCCGAGCACGTAGTAAGCCCAGGCGCTGCCAAGACAGATGCCAACCGTGAGGAAACACCACGCCGCTGTCGTCCAGGGCCGCGCCCATCGCGCCCAGGTCGCATCAAGACGCTTGCCAAGCAGCGCCGCGATCGCAAAGGCAAAGGCCACCGAGAAGCCGACATACCCCATGTAGAGCATCGGCGGGTGCACGACCATGCCCGGATCCTGAAGCAGCGGGTTCAGATCATTGCCTTGCAGGGGCGCTGGAATCAGACGGCGAAACGGATTTGAGGTGAAGATCAAAAAGGTCAGAAAGCCGATGCTGATCATGCTCATCACCGACAAGACGCGCGCCACCAGTTCGAGCGGCAGGCTGCGGCTCAAGACGCTGACCGCGAACATCCAGCCCGAGAGCATCAGCACCCAAAGCAGGAGCGAGCCTTCATGCGAGCCCCAGGTCGCCGCCAGGCGGTAAGGTGCGGGCAAGAGCGAATTCGAATTGGCGGCGACATTTTCGACCGAAAAATCGTTGCTGTAGAACGAATACGCAAGGCATGCAAAAGCCAGCGCGATCAGGCCAAAATGCACCTGCGCCGTGGTGCGTGCGATGCCCATCAGGGCAACGTCCCCCCTGGCGCTGCCCCAAAGCGGCACGATGGCGCCGATAAGAGCGATGGCAAGCGCCAGGATCAGAGCGAAATGGCCAAGTTCAGGGATCATGCGAAGCGCCTTCGATTAACGCTGTGGGAGTGCCAACAATACCATTGCGACGAAAGATCCTAGGGCACGACGTGGTCGATCACAAGGTGGATCTTGTCGTCGCCAAGCCTGGCTTGCACGGGCGCTGCGGCAAGATCGCCAGCCGTCGTGATCGGCGTGCCGTGCTTGGCGATGTGCGCCTCGATGACAAGGCTTGAGACGTCGGAAATCTTGTGCGCGGGATCCATCGCCATGGCATCGGACAGGGTAAACGGTGCAGGCAGCTGGCGCGCCTCAAGGCGCATCACGGCAAGCGGCATGCGCGAGCCCTCAGCCTTGGCGTCCCTTGGCCTTGCAACGATGTAGACGACATCCGCAAGCGAGACCTGGCTTGTCAGCGCGGGCACGATGTCAAGGGTCCCGGAGACGCTCTTTTGCGCGCCCTGTTCAGGCGCCATCGCCTCGCCACTCGCGGCTGGAACTTGCGCCACTTTGGCATTGCCCCGGCTGCTGCGACCATCGATCGCGGCATCGAGTTGCGCAAGTGCGTTATCGAGCTGGGCCACGTCCGGAGAATCAGCCGGCAACACGGCGCGCAGTTTGCGCCAGGCATCGCGCGCTGCCGGTGCGTCGTTCCTTTGCAAGGCGGCGGTGCCCTCGAGTTCCAGCGCCTTCGGATTTTTCGGGTCGATTACGAGCGCCTTGGCGATCAGCTGGCTGGGTTCGCCAGAAAGACTGCCCCCCTCCTGCATGGCGCGGGCATCGGCCAGATCAACCATCGACTGCGCGTCGCTGGCATCAAGCGTCAGGACATGGCGGTAGGCCGAGGCAGCGCCGGCATAATTGCCAATCACCATGTAGGAGCGGCCAAGAAGGCGAAAGCCGTTGGCATCCTCGGGGTGCTCGGCAAGCTTTTTGGCAAGGCTTTGCACCATCGCCAGGACCTGCGGGTCGACCGCGCGCGCAGCGTCCGCGGTTTGCGGCGCAATCTCGGCCATGCGCGCGCGCGCATCAGGCCGGCCCACGCCCAGATAGAGCGGGATTGCCAGCGCCAGCACCAGCAGTGCCATTCCCGCGCCAAGCCATGCGCGCCTTGAGCGGGCCATCTCCGGCCGCTGCTTGACGGCGTCCGCTGGCGCTGCCAGATCACTTTTTGCCGCCTGGGCGAGCGCGGCCAGCGCCGCCTTGTGCTCGCCCTCGCCGATGAGGCCTAGCGAGAGCTCCTCGTCAAGCGCCAAACGCTGCTCGCGCCAGAGCGCTGCGCCCTCTTCCACGGGAGGCAGGGGCAGGTCTGGCGTCGCAGTTGCTTTTTGGCGGCGCGGTTTTCGCAGCAGCGAAATCAGGATCGGCGCCAAGGCCAAAAGCGCCAAAACCGCGAGCAGCAGATAGAGGGTGAAGTCGGTCGTCAAGGCGGCAAATTATACGAGAGGCGGGCCTTGGTAGCATAAAACACCCGAATTTCACGTGATTTGCTTCTCGAGGTTGCAGAGATGCGACGCATCGGCGTTGACGGTAATTAACACCGTTCACTAATCGTCCGTGTGCGTCTACACTGCCGGACAGTGTTCGCATATTGCCGAAACGGCGGCGCAGGGGCGCAAGACCTCAGCAGCGCCGCGTCCGTACGAGGCAAGGGAGAGTAAGCCAGATGCGCCATCCAAGCGTGTTGGAGTACCGTCGCTTTCGATATCTGAAGACCTCGCTGTTCTTCACCCTTGCCGGCCTCGCCCTCTATATCTATATGCGTCCTGGTGGCGAGGCCGTGCCCTACCCGTTTGGCGCCACGGTCACAGGCTACGCGCTTGGCATCACGGCGGCGTTTTTCATGCTGATCCTGACGCTGTTTGGCCTGCGCAAGCGCCGCTACGCTGCGGGGCGCTCGAATCTCAACGGCTGGCTCTCGGCCCACGTCTATCTGGGGCTCGCGGTGCCGGTCCTGGCCACCCTGCACTGCGGTTTCTCGTTCGGATGGAACATCCACACGACCGCCTACGCACTCATGATCTGCGTCGTCGCAAGCGGAATCTGGGGCATGTACCGCTATACCCTCGTGCCGCGCGCC
>CAJCIC010000037.1 GCA_903970185.1 Gammaproteobacteria bacterium | reverse complement strand
ACCTTGGATTCCCGCACCCGGCTTTGCTGGGTCAGCATGTTGGTGTCCTTGTAGTAGAAATCATCGCCAAGGTGATAGCGGTTCGATCCGGATACGAGTTGGCGTTCCTGGACCATCAGGGGCTTTCCGGGCGTGCCACTGTCGATCTCGACCGGCGAAGGCTGGGGCCGAACCGCCGGTGCCTGCAGATGATCAAGTCGGAACTGGGCGGCCTCGGCATAGTAACCACTGGGAAAGGTGCGCAGATAGGTGACATAGTCAGCCGGGCGCGTCGATTCCTTGATCTTGTCCCATTCGCCCAATTCCTTCTCCATCTGCGCGGCATTTGCTGCCGCGTTGGTGGCTGGCATTTCCTTGGGCGGGATGAAGTAGAAGTCGTCCTCGAGGCTCGTACTCTCCCAGGGAATCTGCGCGCCGTGCGACTGGATGCGCACCTCGAGGCGCACGCGTTTTAGGATGTCCTCGATCTTTTGGCCGGGCCGTGCCATCTCGCGCAACAGCGCATCAGTGTAGAGCCCGTGCGATCCTTCGCCATCTGACGCGGTGTTCCCAGGCGCCGTGGAATACGCGAGAAATGTCGAGGCTGGCGCATCCATCTGTGCCAGGCCCTTGCCAGACGCACGCTCGGAAAACGGATTGTCGCGACAGGCATCAAGAATGAGGATGTCTTCTGCACTGCCGGCGCGCCGCAATGCGTCGATCATTTCCGGAACGCCTACAGCCTTCGTTGGCGCGTCTTCTGCGGATGTCAGATCGGCACCGATCGGTACGAGATAATTGTGCCAGTTGAGCTGGACGCCATGCCCGGCGTAATAGACCAGAATCGTGCCGTGGCCCTCCTTGAGTTTGTTGCGCGCGCGCTCGAGCGCCTCTGCCATCGCGGCCTTGTCGGCATCCTCGGCTTCGATGACGTCGAACTTCATCTCGCGCAACAATTGAGCGACGGCCCTGGCATCGCTGACGGGGTTTTGCAGCGGAGCACCTTCATATCTGCCGTTACCCATGACAAGGGCGATGCGCACGGCGCTTGACTCCGTCGAATTTGCAGGAATCATCATCAGCGTGGCGCTCACGGCAAGAAGCATGTGGGACAGGCTTCTGCCGCTGATCGGAAAATGCTGTGGCATCGAATCCTCCATGCGCCTGGCCGTCGCGCGAGGCTTATTTTCTTGCCCGGCCAACCATAGGATCAACAGTATCTGTGATGTCCGGGTCTTGCAATTGTCCCTATTGCGCTCGACGCTTTTGAGCTCGGCAGGCTTTAATCCGCTGGGCGTCGTTGCAGAGCTCAAAGCGCGGGAATTCATTGCATGCCTACATCGATCGCGGCATCACGATCCAGGGCTTCCTACGCGCCGGCTTGATCCAGTGCATCATCATTCCCCGCGTGCCCGTTTTGATCGGCGGCATACCGCTTTTGGTGCAGTTGCGCATGACATTTCGCTCAAGCACATCGATACCGGTCAGTACAAGAGCGGCCTCGTGAGAAGCGAATACGAGGTCCTTGCCTAGAGGTGAATGGCAATATTTACCTTGCGAGCGCGATTAAATTCGGTCAATCTTTCGGCTCTTTTTTCGATTGCCCAAACTTCCATGCGTCTTCTTCGAAATTCGCTCGTTCTCGTCTTGATTCTCGTCTTAAGTGTGCCGCTTGCGGCCTTTGCTTCATCGTTTGTTGCCGGATCGCCTGAGGACGTTGCTGCAATCGAGGCGCTGATTCGTCGGCAGGCCAATGCCACTCGCGATACCGATGCCGAGCCCGACCTTGACTGGGAAAACGCGTTCGGAATCCGCTATACGGATCGCGACAAGCGCGACGCTTTTTACAACGAGGTTGTGACGCCGCAAATGGCCGATCTCACGGCGGACCAGACGCTCGAAATCAAGGTGAAATTCCTCGACCATGATCTGGCCGTTGCCGACGAGTACTGGCATATTGCCGGACAGGTTTATGCCGGAGAAACCAAGGCGGGCCCCGATCGCTGGGGACGCACCACGACGATATTTCGTCGCATTGACGGCCGCTGGCGTGAAATCCTTTCTCGCGTCGCAGACCTGCGCATCCCGTATTTTCATCATTTCGAAACCATGCCCGAGCCGGTGCGGGTGGACCCTGGAGTTCTGCAGACGTATGCGGGGTCCTATCAATACGAAG
Organism: Gammaproteobacteria bacterium; assembly: GCA_903970185.1. Lineage (GTDB taxonomy): Bacteria > Pseudomonadota > Gammaproteobacteria > Burkholderiales > Burkholderiaceae_D > CAJCIC01. The sequence continues at coordinate 12,916 of CAJCIC010000037.1, read as the reverse complement.
ACAAGCCGCCGATTGCCATTTCGTCTGGGGGGGACCGCTTGATCGTCAAGCGCAAGGACAAAATCTACCAGGCGATTCCGACCTCCGACACCGAGTTTCTGGTATTCGATCCCAACGACCTCGCTGAATACTCTCGCTACCGGTTCTATCGCACACCTGAGGGCGCGCCTGTTCTTGACGTCTCGTATGAGGATGGCAGCTTGATCCGCACCCTGAAGAAGACCGGCCCTGCGAGCGCCAAGTGACAGGCAAGAAACGCCCGCCGAAGATCGAGCCGCGTTCGATGTCCCTAGGAGAGGCCATGGAGCCGGACATCGTGGCACCAAAGGCGCGTCCAGCGGTCCTGCTTCTGCTCGGCAGAGAGAAATTGCGGCGACGCAGTTTGTGCTTGCGCGAAGTGGTCGCGATCATTGGCGCAGCGTGCATTGACAGCGCCGTGGGTCTGCCCCGCCTGTGCGAAGAGGACAGCGACGAGCGTTCCGCATGCGCGGCAGAAAACCAGGTCTGCGAGATTCGCCCCCTGACGGTAATGACCGACTGCTGACGGCTCGGTGGCGCGAATCTCAAGGGCGCCTTCTGCATCTGAAATCCAGGCTGCACCATGGCGCAAACAGTAGGAACAGTCGCAGGCGCGAGGCGCGAAATCGGCAGGTTTTCGCGGGGTTTCAAGGCGAAAGGTGAGGGCGCCGCAATGGCAGCCACCGCTGATTTCGTTGCACTGATTCATTTGCCTTTGAAGCGCACGATGGATGGACGCAACGGTAACAGCTTTCCGTCGCGATGGTTGAACCCAACGATTGCGTCAGCGCGCCGCCCGCGGGCAGACGCCGCGAGCACTGCGTGATTCCAAGGCAATGATTCGCTTCTCCGCTAGCATCCCGATTGACTTGAAAGCCGACATCCGTCACGACCCATGACCTCAAACGACCCTATCGATACTGCACTTGCCGCTTCGCTTGGCTGGCCAAAACTCAAATACGCCTTTGTCGAACGCGAGCGCCGCTGGCTTTGCGCAGATGCGTTTCTCGATCGTGTCATTCGCGCCGAAGTCATTACCGACCTCTACGTCACGGGCACGCGATTGCGCTTGCGTGAAGCGGTGCCGATTGATGGCGGCGCACCTTTGCTAAGGCTCGCGAGAAAGGCAGATGTGCGCTCTGATATGCGGCTGATTACCTCGCTCTACCTATCGGCAGCCGAGTTCGCGCTTCTCGTAGACCTGCCGGGAAAACGTTTAAGAAAGACGCGCCATCATCTGCCTTCCGAGGGAGATATCTCGATGTCCGTGGATGTCTTTCATGACGCCTTGCAAGGTCTTGTCATGGCCGAGGCCGAGTTTCCCTCCGATGAGGCGATGCACCAATTCCGGCCACCCGAATATTTCAGCCTGGAAGTGACCCACGATGCGCGATATGCGGGCAGTGCCTTGGTTGAGCGGGGTCTGCCAGGACTCTGAACGCAAAGGCCGCGCCGCGAAGGTATCCACCCCGGCGCTACTGACGATCTCGACGCTGGTCGTTTGCGGGGCCGTGGCGCCATCGATGTTCACCGAGCGCCTCAGATAACCCAACGCGATGAGGGATTCCGGCATTCTTAAGATCGTGCTCTTGTGAAGCCCGGTGCGCCTTGCAAGCGCTGCGAGTGTCAAAGCGCCAGCGTCGCGCGAAAACGCCTCGAGCAGCGACAAGGCGCGCTTCACGGCTGCGACACCTGGGTTGTCACTGTCTGGCGACGGCCGGGAAAAGAGTGGGGCTGCGCGCATCGGATTGGGGCTAGTGGCTGATGTCTTCAAGCGCGCGGCCGCTGGTGGCGGGGCCCATCAGCACCATGGCTGCTGCCACGACCATGGCAGCGGCAATGAAAACAGCAACGCCGATGACGCCTTGATAGTGAAGCAGGTTACCGATGATCAGTCCGGCAAAGGCGGCCGAGATGCGGCTCCACGAGTAGACAAAGCCCACGGCGCGCGAACGGATGCGGGTGGGAAAGACTTCGGCCTGATAGCCGTGATAGGCAAACGACATGATGTTCGACGCCAGCGTAAAGAGCACGCCAAGCGCAATCAGCGTCGTGGCATCGGTCATCTGGGAGAAAACCAGGATGGTCACCCCCATGACGCCGAGTCCGACGCAGATCTGGGTCTTGCGCTCGAGCCGATCGGCAAACCAGGCGCCAAGGAGCGGGCCGAAGGGATTGGCGATGGCGATGATGAAGGCGTATTGCAAGCTCGCCGTGATGTGAATGCCGCGCTGCACGAGAAGGGTCGGCACCCAGGCTGCGAAGCCATAAAAGCCGATCACCTGCGCCATGTTGAAAATCGACAGGAGGAAGGTGCGTTTTCTGAACTGTGGCGCAAACATTTCGCTGGCGGCCCCAACCCCGATGTGCTCTCCGAGGCGCACGACGGGAGGCGGCAGCGGCGCGCCGGTCTCGGCAATCACCTTTCGCTCGAGTTCCGCCGTGATGCGCTCGGCCTCTTCGAGGCGGCCGCGCTGCACCAGCCAGCGAGGGCTTTCGGGGACGTGCCGGCGCAAAATCCACACCACCACGGCGCCGATCGAGCCTGCAAGAATGACCACGCGCCAATAATCCAGACCAAACGGCGTGCTGCCCTCGAAAACATAGGCAAGAAATGCCACGAGCGGCACGGCGCAGAACATGATGGCCTGGTTGACTGCAAATGCCCGGCCGCGCTTGGCGCCAGGAATCAGTTCCGAGATGTAGGTGTCAAGCGTGACCAGTTCGACGCCAATGCCAATGCCCGCGATTACGCGCCAGATATCGAGCGCGAGGCCGGTGCTCTGAAACGCCATGATCGCAGTGCAGACGATGTACCAGATGAGGGACCAGGTGAACACCACGCGGCGGCCGAAGCGGTCCGCGACGAAGCCAAAAAGGAAGCTGCCAAGCCAAAGACCCGCGAAGGTGCAGAAAACGAACGTACCGACGCCAGCGATGGCGAGCGGCTTTAGGAGCGCCAGGGCACCGAGCGACTCGGGAGTGAAGAGCCCTGACTTGACCATGCCAGGCGCAACGTAGCCGGTGAAAAACAGGTCATAGAACTCGAATATGCCGCCTAGCGAGAGCAGGATCACCATCATCCAGATCGTGCGTGATGGCGGCAGGCGGTCGATGCGCGCGGCGATCTCTGCCGCTGTGTCAGTGGACATGCAGGTCTCCTCAATCACTCCGCGCTTTATGGGGTGCGCAGATCGTGCAGCAGAGGAAGTCTAGGTACGTTCCAATTCGAGGGCAAGCATTTCGTCTGGCACAACGGGCGAAGCTCTTTTGAAAGGGTCGGTAAGCGGTGGCATGATGCGCACCATGCCCGCAGCAAAAAACACAAGACGGGCTCAGTCCGTCGACTATGGAGACACACGTGGCCCGCTCATTGCACCCCTTGCTATTTTTCTCTTGTCTTGCCGTTGTTGCTTCGTTCTGCGTGCCGAGCTGCTCGTTTGCGGCGGCGTCGGGTCCGCCGGGCACCTTCAAGGTCGATCCGTCCTGGCCCTTGCCGTTGCCAAACAACTGGATCCTCGGACAAGTCAGCGGCATGACGACTGACGCCGAAGATCACGTCTGGGTGCTCCAGCGGCCCTTGAGCCTCACCGATGACGAGCGTGGTGCAACGTTTAATCCGCCGCTGTCAAAATGCTGTGCGCCGGCACCACCCGTGCTCGAATTTGATACGGCGGGCCACCTCTTGAACTCCTGGGGCGGACCGGGCCAGGGCTACGACTGGCCGCAAAACGAACACGGCATCTACATCGACGCAGAAGGTTTCGTGTGGATCACAGGCAACGGCGAGCAGGATGGGCAGGTCCTGAAGTTCAAGCGCGACGGCACATTTGTCTTGCAGATCGGCAAAGTCGGGCCACAAACCGGGGATGCCGACACGACCCGCCTGGGGCAGGCGGCAGGACTCGCGGTCGATGTCGCGGCAAGGGAAGTCTATGTCGCCGACGGCTATTTCAACCACCGTGTCATCGTCTTCGATTCGCAAACGGGTGCGTTCCATCGCAAATGGGGCGCTTTTGGCAAATCGCCCGACGATGCGGGCAAACCCAATTTGCGGCGCACGGCGCCACCGACGGCTGAGCAGCTCACGCACTTCGGCAATCCCGTGCACTGTGTCCGTATCGCCAACGACGGCCTTGTGTACGTCTGCGACCGGCTTAACGACCGCATCCAGATCTTCAATAAAGATGGTACCTTCGTGAAAGAGTTTGTCATCGAGCCCGCGACCGCCGGCAACGGCTCGGTGTGGGATATCGTGTTTTCGCGCGATCCCGAGCAGCGCTGGCTCTACATTGCCGACGGGCGCAACAATCAGATCCTGACCGTCTCGCGTGCAAGCGGTGAGATCCGCGCAACAGCTGGCGCACCTGGCCGAAACGCGGGTCACTTCCACTGGGTCCACGACATCGCAATTGATTCCAGCGGGAATATTTATACGGGCGAAGTCGACACCGGCAAGCGCATCCAGAAATTTGTGGCCCAGCCTTAGATCGAATGCGCCAAACCCTTTGCGCTTCGATGGATGGCGTTGCCTTGCGTGTGCGAAGGCAACGCCAAGCGCACGAGGACAGCGCTTTGGCGGCCAGTCACGCCGTCAGCTGTCATCGCAACGCGTGCGTGCGAGACTCGCTTTGCACCGCCATAGCGTCCTGCATCACGGCTGAACCGGTTTCGAGCAGGGACTTGAGGTTGGAGATGATCTTTGGCCAGCCGCCTGACACGGCGTCGATCAACTTCGAGGGTTCGCATTCAATCGTATGGGTGATGGAAAGCTTGACTGCAGGTGCGATGTGCTCCAATTCGATCGTGCAAAGCGACGGCCCCTCGGCCGAGAGTTCGGGCTTGTTCTGGTGCCGCCAGCGGAGGACAAGCCGTCGCAGCGGCTCGGCCTCGACGATTTCCCCGGAATCGTAAATCTGTCCGCTGCTTGACACCAGCTTCCAATTCGCTCCGGCCGTCCACTCGCTCTCGCAGTGCATGCCAAACCAGTACTGCTTCATGAACTCCGCGTCGGTCAGGGCTTGCCAGAGCTTTTCCGGGGTGGTGCGAATGTAGGTGACGTAGACAAAGGTGGATTTAGCCATCGTTATTCTCCAGTCGTCGTTTGAGGTTGCTCAATGCCTTAAGGCGCGGCTTTTCGAACTTTGCAATCCAGCGTTCGTAGATCTGTTGCAGGGGCACCGGGTTGAGAAAATGGAATTTCTCGCGACCGCGGCGAAGGGTGGCGACAAGATTTGCTGCCTCGAGCAGCGCCAGATGTTGTGTCACGGCTTGCCGCGTCATCTCGAGGTGCTCGCATAACTCATTTAGCGTGCGGCCATCGTGCGCGTGAAGCAGGTCGAGCAGTTTCCGGCGACTGGGATCGGCCAGCGCCTTGAAGAGCAGATCGTCACGGTCACGAAATCCAGCCAATGCAATAGGCAAGTATTTACTTGCCATTATAATACGCAAGCATTTACTTGCCTGTCAAGCACGATATCGATCGGACGGTCTCGATCAGGTCTAGGCGGCTGGCGGCAGCTTGATGGGACCTGGGCGGGTCAATACTTCTGGCCTGAGAATCTCGTCGAGCTGGCTTTTGGAGAGCAGACCCCGCTGCAGCACGATCTCGTAGACACCGGCACCTGTGGCGTGCGCCTCTTGCGCGATCGAAGTTGCGTTCGCGTATCCGATGTAAGGATTCAGTGCGGTAACGATGCCGATCGAATTCTCGACCGACGCGCGCAGGTGATCGACGTTGGCGGTAATGCCCTTTACGCATCGCTCGGCGAGCACAAAGCAGCCGTTGCGCAGGTGCTGGATGCTCTTGAACAAACTGTGGGCGATGATCGGCTCGAACGCGTTGAGCTGCAGCTGGCCAGCCTCTGCGGCAAAACTCACCGTAAGATCGTTGCCGATGACTTCAAAGGCGATCTGATTAACCACTTCGGGGATGACCGGATTGACCTTGCCCGGCATGATGCTCGAGCCGGCCTGCATCGGCGGCAGGTTGATTTCGCCCAACCCGGCGCGTGGACCGCTTGATAGCAGCCTGAGGTCGTTGCACGTTTTCGAGAGCTTCACGGCGACGCGTTTCAATACGCCAGAGAGTTGCACGAACGCGCCGCAGTCTTGCGTTGCCTCGACCAGGTTGACTGCCGTCACCACAGGAATTCCCGTGATCTCGCGCAGCCGCCGGATGACCAGTGCTGCATAGTCGGGATGCGCTGTAATCCCGGTTCCAATGGCCGTGGCACCCAGATTCAACTCGCAGATGAGAAGTGACGCTTCGCGAAGCCTTTCCTCATCCTCGCCGAGCATCACGGCATAGGTGCTGAACTCCTGCCCAAGCGTCATCGGCACCGCATCTTGCAACTGTGTGCGGCCCATCTTCAAGACATCCTTGAACTCGCTAGCCTTGGCCTCGAAAGCCGCGCGCAACTGCGCCATGGCGCCAACCAATCCAAAAATCCCGTACCAGGTTGCGAGCTTGAGCGCCGAGGGATACACGTCGTTCGTGCTTTGTCCCATGTTCACCTGTTCATTCGGATGCAGGTACTGATATTCGCCACGCTCGTGCCCCATCAGTTCCAACGCGCGGTTCGCAATCACTTCATTTGCGTTCATGTTGGTTGATGTGCCAGCGCCACCCTGGATCACGTCGACCACGAACTGGTCGTGCAGTTTGCCTTCGGCGATTTCGATGCACGCCGCAACGATCGCCTCGCAGCGTTGCGCGTCAAGCAAGCCCAGTTCACAGTTGGCAAGCGCTGCCGCCTGCTTGATCCATGCGAGCGATTTGACCAGTTCCGGATAGATCGAAATCGGCGTGCCTGTAATCGGAAAATTCTCGAGGGCGCGCAGCGTATGGACGCCGTAGTAGGAAGCCGCGGGTACCTGACGGTCCCCCAGCAGGTCGTGTTCGAGGCGAAACTTTGCAGTCGTCATGGGAACCCGCAGAAAGAAGCCCTTTGCTACCGTCGCCTTGGGGCTTTACGATGATCGTCTGTAGCATTCTGTCGCGAGGATGATACCCCGCTCAAGCAGAAGTCCGGGTGCCAAGGCAGGCACGTTCGGAGTCGCTGCCGCATTGCCCGGATCGCGCGCGCACGATGCGCTAGGCTCGGTGAAGTGCATCCTGCCCTCAACACGCAAGACCATTCATAAGGAACAGATCATGCCCGCCTACCTGCTTGCTCAGATCAGGGTCACCAATGAAGACGTCTGGTCACACTATCGAGCCGAGGTCGGGCCGCTCGCTGAAAAATTCGGTGCCCGCTATCTGGCGCGAGGCACAGCCGTTGAAGTTCTGGAAGGCAGCCATGACGGGCGCCGCCTGGTCATCTTCGAATTCCCTTCGATGGAATCAATCCATACCTTCTGGAATTCTGCCGAATACGCAAAGGTGAAAGCGCTGCGTGCCGGCGCAGCAACGCTGGATGTTTGGGCGGTATCCGGGATATAGCGCCAACCGCCGCGCTGTCTTGTCGTGCCGTCAGCGATTGTGTATCGCGAGGAGGGCAGAGGAGCACCTGCCTTTGCCGAGAGCGCCCAGTTGGCGCGTGCACGGCACGACTAAAACACGGCGTGATCGCCACGTTCGGCCAATTTGCTTTCGCGCACCAGCTCACCATAGTAGTCAAACAGGGTGTCACTGCCCGTCGACGGCGTGCTCGCGGCATCGTAGCGACCGGTTTGCGCGTTCAGTACCAGCATGGATTCGGTTGCGTAATAGCGCCCGATGCGCGCAAGCTCCGCATATCTTCCAAACCACGGGACAATCCGCCCTGCGACGCCCAGAAATCCGATAATGGCATCGAGCACGGCGAGCGGCACGCGCTTAAAGCGCGGTGGCAAACCCAGGAGCGCGAACAGGTGCTCGCCCTGTTGCAATGGCGTGATGGCCTCGCCCGGTCCTCCAATCGGCATGACGCGATTGTGGCGTGCCGGGTCGCTCAGGCAGTCCGCCAGAAAGGCTGCGAGATCGCCATCGCTAATTGGCTTGCAGGCGGTCAACGTGCCGTCACCGAAGATAAGAAACGGCTTGCCGCGCCTGAGTCGATCGAGCTGACCGGAAAGTGACTTGAAAAAAGCCGTCGGGCGAACGATCGAATAGGTCAGACCGGATTCGATCAGCCTCTTTTCGAAAGCCAACTTCGCGTGCTGAAAAGCCAGGAGTGGCTTTTGAACACAGATCGCCGAAAGCAAGACGAAGTGCGAAACCCCTGCGCCCCGTGCAGCTTCTAGAGCACCGCAGTGCGCGGCGTAATCAATCGCCCAGGCGTCGTCCGATGCGCCGGTGCGTGACGCCAGACACGACACGAGAGCGTCAAACGCTTCTCCCTGGAATCCGTCGTTGGCAATTGAGGCGGGGTCGCTAGCGTCGCCGATTCGAACGATGGCGCCAGCGGGCAGCGGTCGCGGCTGGCTTTGCGAAGGCTTGCCTGCCGCGTGCGGGCGGACCAGGCAGACGACCTCGTGGCCGCGCTCAAGGAGCGCGAGAACCGTGGCGCGGCCGATGGTGCCGGTGGCGCCGAGCACGAACACGCGCTGTCTGCGCCAGGGGTTCGCAGTCGATGAGTCGATCGGGCTTGGCAAGGGATTGTCTGGCATGGGTGTTCGAACTGCGCGAGACAGGCAAGCCGACGGCGACGATCAAAAAAGCAAATCGTACCATTGCACAAGGAGGGTGCGCGGGACTCAAGGCGGGCCTGATGCCGCGTCTTGCCAGGTGTGGCAAGAGCCGCTCGGACCGCAGGCTCACTTCTGTTCGCGCCTGGCCAGTCCCGCGCTTGTGTCGGTGGAGAGGGTGTGCATCGACCGCGCGACGCCGATGAGCGTTGGGTAAAATTGCACAAAAGTCGTCTCCACCGCACCGTGGCTCTGATGGCAGGAGTAACAACCCGCGGCAAGCGGGATCTTCTGCGCCGGCGCATTGCCGCCAAAGTCGAAGAATCCCCATCCTCCCTCGAAGCGCGCGCTATCCTTGATATGGAGCTCAAGGGACATCACCGGCTCCGCCTGGAACTGGCCTGACCTGTTGATCGATCCCTTCGTCAAGCCTTCGCGTCCTTCCTTGACGAACACCGTGCCTTCAGGCCAGCTGCCGGTCTTCCTGAAGGCCCGTAACGAGTCTGGGTCAACGAAGACATTGTCGAACATGTGATGATCCTCGCCGCCTTCGCCGCTCGCATAGTTCATGTCGAGTCCTGAGGTCAGAAACGGCCAATCGCGATATGTCGTGGGCACCTCGAGCCGCCCATCAGCCGTATACGAGACGTGGGCCGCGCTCGGCGAAGCCGTGCCCGCATCACCGGCGCGAACGCCACCTGCAACCAGAAAAACGGATAGCAGGGCCGCCAATTTTGCCGAATTCATTCGCATCCTCTCCAGGTATGGTGCTGCCACGCACCATAACTCGTGCCAATGAATCGATTTCAGGCAATTCGATGAAATGCAGTTTTTCCGGGATTGATTGCAAAATCAGGGGCGTGGACTGTTGGCGTCGTGCCGGCCCTCACGCCTAGTTACTGCCTGTGCTGCAGCAAGCGGCGCCCCCCGTGTTCAGCGGGCGCGACGCCCGCGGCGGTAAACGCGCGGGGTTTGTCCCACCCATCTTGTGAAGGTCTTGGTCAAATGCACAGCGCTGCCAAATCCGCAGTCCGCTGCGATTGCGTCGATAGTCAAGTCGCTCTTTTGTAACAGCGCTGCCGCGCGCGCCACGCGGCGGCGCATGACGTAGGCATGGGGGGGTTCGCCCACCGCGTTTCGAAACGCCCTGCAAAAGTGGAACACGCTGCTGCCCGCAATGCGGGCCAGGTTATCGAGTGTGAGCGGTGCCGAAAGGTTGCTATCGACGAACTCAACAATGCGCTTGAGCTGGAACGCCGGCAGCACCTCGCTGCCTTTGGTCGGCCGTACTCGTGCGTTGGTATAACTCATCAGAAGCTTGATGACGAAGGTTTCGAGCAGGCTGTCCATATAGAGACCGGAGACCGGGTTGCGCGTCTGTGCTTCGTCGAGCATGGCGCTCATGAGCGCCTCGAGCAACGGATCCCGGCGACCAATATGGTCCAGAAGCACCGGGTCATTGCCCTTGCCCAGTCGATGCAAGGTCGAATTGAGCAGCGTCGGCGGCAAATACAAATGGGCAAATTTGATCGGGCCCTGGGTCCGCCAGCGGTAGTTCGTGCCGGCCGTGACAAATGACAGGGAACCGCATTCCACCACGCTCGACACGCATTTCGTGCCACCCCAGCGCGTGACCTGCTTGGCCCCGCCCAGATGCTGCACGACGTAATGGTGGTCAAGGGGCGGCTGATCCATTTCCGCCGATGTGTTCGACCACTGGCGCAGCAGTGCCGAGGGCCAATCGCTGGGCTGTGTCGTCAATTCCGGGGAAGCAGAGATCGTTGCAGCCCAGGTATCCGGACTGATGCGGGCCGGGTGCACCCGCGAAAGCCCGCTCTCCAACCCGTTGCTGACCTGCATAGTGCTCTCCAGATGTCAAAACGCCGAGCAGCCCCGATGTTTGCCGGCTCCCTGGAAGGTCGTTACAGGCCAGCAATCCTTACAAAATGCACCGGACTTGAAGCTGGCGGGCTTAAGCGCGCTGCAAGCAAAATATGTTCCGATGGATCTTTCTTGCGAAAATCGGACTCCAAGGTGGGCCCGATTCACTTCGAAGGCAGGAATCCTGCTTTAGACTATTTGGATGGCAAAGACCGATGCCGGCGGGCCACCTTCTGGAGACCCGCGCTGGTGCGTGCTGGTTAATCGCGGGTCGCGCTTTTGCAGGCACTCGAATTCACAACGTGGCGCAAGCCATACTTCTGGGCACTCATGTACGAGCAGTCTCGAATGTTTTTGAAAGCGCGAACCATCCTCGCCCAGGCGCTTGGCGCGAACGATCCGACCACCAAGGCTCTCATCCCTCCGATTCACATGTCGACGACTTTTGTTCGCGATGCGGATAACGGCTACGAGTCTGGCTATGTCTACGGGCGCACGGACAATGCGACCGTGAAACAGGTCGAGGCGATCCTTGCGAACCTGGAGGGCGGGGCTGCGGCGATGATGTTTAGCTCCGGCATGGCTGCCGCGACAGCCATCTTCCTGGCGCTAGAGCGCCCCACGCATGTCATTGCGCCGACGGTGATGTACTGGGGATTTCGCAAATGGCTCGCCGAAATACCGAAATTCGGGCATAGCGTGAGTTTTGTCGATACCTCGGACCTCGAGGCCGTGCAGGCGGCTGTAAGGCCAGGTCAGACCGGGCTATTTTGGATCGAAACGCCAAGCAATCCGGTCTGGACCTTGACTGATATCCAGGCGGTTGCCGAGATTGCCCATCGCGCAGGGGCAGTGGTTTGCGTCGATTCGACCGTATCCACGCCCCTGATCACGAGGCCGCTCGACCTTGGCGCCGACTTCGTCGTTCATTCCGCGACCAAGTACCTGAACGGCCATTCCGATGTCATCGCCGGTGGCATCGTCGCCAGGGCGGAATCGGATTTCTGGAGCCGGATTCAGAATATCCGCGGCCAGATCGGTTCGATCCTCGGACCGTTTGAAGCCTGGCTACTCATGCGCGGGCTGCGTACCCTGGACGTTCGAGTCCGCGAGCAGTCGAAGACGGCGCAACGGCTGGCCGAATTGTTGTTGCGCCGCGATGAGATCGCAAGCGTCCTGTATCCCGGGCTGCCCACGCACCCGGGGCATGCCATTGCGGTGAAGCAGATGAAAGGCGGCTTCGGAGGCATGCTGTCAATCCGCATGCGCGGAGGGGAACGCGCCGCGGTTGAAGCGGCATCCAAGGTTGAAGTGTGGACGCGGGCCACATCCTTGGGCGGCGTCGAGAGCTTGATCGAGCATCGGGCTTCCATCGAGGGCGCTGGAACGCCGTGTCCGCCGGATTTGTTGCGGCTGTCCGCAGGTCTTGAAGATCCGGACGATCTCTACTTTGACCTGGTCAACGCTTTTTCGTCGTCTCGTGCCCGCGTCAAGCCGTTGCGCGAGGCGATCGCGCCGTGAGGAACGTGGCGGTTGCCATCGTCTGCAAGACGCCTCTGCCCGGTTATTCCAAGACGCGCCTGTCGCCGCCGCTCGATCCTGAAGATTGCGCGGCGCTTTCCGCCTGCTTCATCGAGGACCTGTCGCGCACGGTGAATTCGCTTTGCCGCGATGGCGATGTGACCGGCTACGCCCTGTATACGCCGGTGGGCTCCGCGCCGCAGCTGCGCAAGCTGCTGCCCGAGATATTCCAGGTGCTGCCGCAGCGCGATGGCGACTTTGGCGAGCGGCTGATGGCTGGCGCAGCGGACCTTCTTAGCGAGCACGATGGCGCAATCCTGGTCAATTCCGACAGCCCGACCTTGCCGCGCGAGATCCTGCGCGCAGCCGTCGATGCTCTAGCCAACGACGAGATCGTTTTAGGTCCTGCCCACGACGGCGGCTACACGCTGATCGGCTTGACGAAGCTTTACTCGCACCTGTTTCACGACATTCCATGGAGCACTGCCGCAGTCTTTGAACTGACGCTCAAGCGTGCTGCGGAAATCGGTGTTCGCGTGGCCCATGTCCCCGGCTGGTACGACATTGACGACGCCGACTCGCTAAAGCTGCTTGAGGACGAAATCTCGGGCAAGGCTTTGCCGTTTACCGCACTGCCTGGCTCGCACGCGCCCTCCACCCGGCGTTTCCTGGAAGCACGCCATGGCCGTATCTAGTGTGGTTGCCGCCGGGGCGTGGCGGTGAACTTTGGATCGGGTTCGCAGACGGTATCTGTCGTCATTCCGTGTCTGAACGAGGCAGGTGCGATTGGCGATGTCGTCAAGGATGTGCTGGCGCAAGGGGTCGATGAAGTCATCGTCGTTGACAACGGCTCGACTGACGATACCGCCAGCCAGGCCGCCTTGGC
>CAJCIC010000036.1 GCA_903970185.1 Gammaproteobacteria bacterium | reverse complement strand
TTTCTTGTGGATCAAAGTTAAAGGTGTCTCGACTTCCACAAACGAGAAGTCAATAGTTCCGCTAAAAGGAGGCGGATATTTTATTTTTTCGATATTCTAACTAAAGTGTCAATCTGCCACGACAAAATAATTCACACTTTTGTCTCCAATGCGACTATTGGTCTAATCTACAACAGACAGTCAGTATTCCTTTAGCTCGCCACCATCGCGAAAAACGCGGACAAGGCCCGGTTTTCTCCCCAGCGCCACTTTCACGACTAAGCGTCAGCCGTCGGCCCAGTCGAAGTCTCGACCAATGTGCCATCGCTAATGGTCAGCTGCCTCCGCGCCTTTTCTTCCCACTCGCTTGCGCATCGGTGAGATCTGAGAGGAGCAAGGAATAGATAGCCGCCTCGTGCGCCTGGTCATCATGGATGATTCTGGTTCTGGCAATTGCCTCGAACTGACAGCCCAACTTCTCGGCCACGCGCCTACTTGCCATGTTTTCAAGGCGAGTGACCACTTCCAGGCGTACCAGGTTCATTTCCTGGAAGGCAAATTTAGCTGCCAGCCGCGCCGCGCTCACCGCGACGCCACGGCCGAGCCGGCGTTCGCGTACCCAGTAGCCCAAGTTGGCAAATCGGTTTACCGAATTGATTTGATTGATTCCTACGCATCCCAGGGCCTCCCCCGATACCGAATCGAAAATGCCGAACTCTCGGTCGCTCCCCGAGGCCCAGTTTCGCTGGCATCTGGTGATCCACTCCTCCGTATCCAAGCGTGAATAGGTATCGGTACACCAGGACATCCACCGTCCCACCGTTGCGATCGACTCTCGGACCGCATCGAACAAAGGCTCTCTGTCTTCAGGCCGCAAGGGTCTGATCATCACGCTCTGCGACTCGCTCTCTGCTTTTGAGATGGATGACAAATCGGGAGAACGCTTTCAGGTGGAAATCTTGCGGGCAGCCGTGTATAGCGCGCAGCAATTCATGCTGTTCACTGCGCGAGTACAACGATCATTCGCTGTGGCCGGTTTCATCGGCGAACCGTCCGTACTTACGGCGACAGCGCCGCCAGTTCGGCCTTCTGTTTACGGTTGAGGCCAGAGCACACCAATCCATACGAGTGTTCGGCGAGGCGTTCGATTTCGTCGGTCGGTACGTCAGCGTCGAGATTCACACTGATCCAATAGTGCCGGTCCAGGTGGGAGCGATGGCCAACACCTGTGTATTGCTGCCGCAGAACATGCGCCAGATTCGGGTCGCACTTCAGAATGACGTTTTCGATGCCCCGGATGGACAAGATAGCGAACATCTTTCCCATGACCTTGTAGATCAAGATCCCGGGCGTAGATGCCCTTGGAGCGGACATGGGCTTCGATACGGCGCCCGGCATGGCGTCGAGCTTGCCTTTTAAGGCGGCTGTTGGCCCGCTCAGTTCAGGTCCCGGACCCTCAGTTCGGGCTCGTCCCCGTTTGTTTGGAAGCTTTTCCAAAACAATCTCACTCATGGATGTTGGGGTTTGCGAGACCTATTTTTCCATTAGAACAAGACTCCCACCACCCCCTGGCGGACCTCACGTCTGCGGAATCTGGGTTGTGGAGTACACATCTTGCACGACTTTCGCCATTCTTCGGTAGTCGGGTGAAACGAGCACGATCAGACCGGCCAGGCCGACAGCCAGTATCCATTTTTTCGGAAGCTTCGGCAGTTGACCTCCAGGAGCTACTCGCACCATTAATTGCCCTGAGCGAAAGCAAGCCGAGTTGACGGCAAGTTCATTTACGACTGAGCGCCGTGCCATTTCCAGTCGTCGATAAATCGCTGGATTTCTCGATCAGCATTCCCGCCCGATGGACCGGATCTTGCAGACAAGCTGCGCTTGAAAAAACCGGCCAAAGCATATTTGCCCGGCACAGAACTGGTGACAAAATCATTCCTTGGCAAGATCGCCCGCGCATACCTTAGGCGGGTCTTCTGGCAAAGGATTTGCACCCCGAAAGGCCAAGCCTTGCAAGACACGTCCGTTGCGCACCAGGTCCCAGCCGAGTCGGTGATTGTGGAAGCCGGGGAGATGCTCCGCTCGCAGCTTCCTGCGGACGCCCGGCATCGCATCCTTGCAACCGGCATCGTGCTTGCCACCTTCGTCGGATTTCTTGCGACGGTTCCGTTCGTGCGCACCCCCCTGCCCCGTGTGCCGGCCTTCATCCCCGCCTACGAATCGGCGCTGGCGCTGTGCGAACTCCTGACCGCGGTGCTGTTGGCCCTTCAGTATCTGCGCACCGGCGTTCCGCGAATCCGCATTCTTGCCGCCGGATATCTGTTTACGTTTCTCATCATGATTCCGCACGAGCTGGTCTATCCGGGCGTTTTCTCGGAAACCGGGCTTCTCGGTGCGAGCAATCAGACGGCGTCTTGGATCTACATCTTCTGGCACGCCGGATTCCCGCTTTTCGTGCTGGGCTATGTCTTCAACTCCCGCGAGGCGCCGGCGATAAGAACCCCCCCGCGCGCGCGCGAGTTCGTCTGGCTGATCATTGGCGTCGTCGTACTCGTGCTTGCCATCACCTGGCTTTGCACCAGGGGCGAATCGGTTCTACCGACGATCATCCAAGGCAGCAACTATTCTCTTCTGGTCTCCAAGGGCATCAGTCCGGCTGTCCTGGCCCTTTACGTCATCTGCTTTCTTGCCGTGCTGCGCGAGTCGCGCGGCACCACGCTTGACATCTGGGTCTTGACGGTCATGGCGGTTGGCGTGCTCGACGTGGCGCTGGCCGCCGTGCTCGGATCGGCGCGCTTTGATCTCGGCTGGTACGTGGGCCGCTGCTTTGGCTGGATCGGTGGCACGATTGTGCTGATGCTTTTGCTCTGGGAGAGCAATCAGCTCTATGGTTTGCTGGCTGCGTCGATCGATCTTGCCAGCAAAAAGCTTCTCGAAGCCAACGAATCGCGCACGGCGCTGGCCCGGGCGCAGCGGCTCGATGCGATGGGTCAATTGACCGGCGGCGTTGCGCACGACTTCAATAACGTCTTGCAAGTCATCAGTCTGAACCTGCACATCCTGAAGATGAAACATGGCGAGCTCGATGGCGTGCGCGAAGGGCTGACACGATCGCTCGAGAGCGTACAGAAAGGTGCGCGCCTGTCCGCCTCCTTGCTGTCGTTCGCGCGCAAGCAGCCGTTGCGTCCGGAAGCCACCGATATCGCTCGCGTGCTGAAAGAGATGGACGATGTACTCAGGCCCACGATTGGCAGTGAATTCGAAATCGAGACACGTATCGCAGAGGGTCTCTGGCACGCTTTGATTGACCCGGCCCTCCTGGAAAACGCGCTACTCAATCTCGCCCTTAACGCCCGCGATGCGATGCAAGGCGGTGGCAGGCTCACGATCGAGGCGTCAAACGAGACGTTAAGCGATCAGTTCGCGCTCGAGCTGGGGCAAGACTTCAGCCCTGGCCAGTATGTTGTCATCGCGGTCACCGATACCGGCACCGGCATCGAGGCTGCCGTTCTGGATCGAATGTTCGAGCCTTTTTTCACGACCAAGGCGGTCGACAAGGGCACGGGCCTTGGTCTTAGCATGGTCTATGGCTTCGTCAAGCAAAGCGCAGGACACATCAAGGTGTTAACCGAACTCGGGCACGGCACGACCGTGAAGCTGTACTTGCCGCGCTCGCTGGCATCGACACGAGCCGCGCGTCCCGAGTATCAAAATGCCGATGGCGGCAGTGAAACCATCCTCGTGGTTGAAGACGACCCAGCCGTCAAGGCAGCTGCCATGGAAGTCATCGCTGCACTGGGCTATGGCGTCATGTCTGCAGCAAGTGCGGCTGAAGCGTTCGATCTGATCGAAAGCGGTGCCCATGTCGATCTGGTCTTCACCGATGTCATCATGCCCGGGCCGCTTCAGACCACCGAGATGGTCGCCCGCATCAAGGAACGCTATCCTGCGATCGCCGTGCTCTACACCTCGGGCTACAGCGAAAACGCGATCATGCACAACGGCAGGCTCGATCGCGGTGTCGACCTGATTTCGAAGCCGTACAATCCGGACGAACTGTCATTAAAGATCAGGCAGGTGCTGGATCGCACGAAAAAGCGCAGCTCGAACAGCGACTACGGCCAGACCTCGGAGGTCTAAGGCCCGGGCAAGCCACGGGCGAGCGCGCATCGACCATGAGCCATGACTGAGCCCGCGCCCGCAGAGTTTGCCGTCGCATCCGCGAAAAGACGCGCGCATCCGCTTTCGTCATGGCGCGAGCCGCTGGTCACCTTCCTTGGCATGGCGATCACTGTCGGGCTGGTCAGCCGCTTCGCTCCCAACCCGGGCGCGCTGATCCTGGCTGGCGTTTTGACCATGACGCTGTCGCGCAACCGCCTCGCCGATTCATGGCGCGGGCGCCTCGAGGCGCTGGTCCTCTTGCCGCTGATTGCAACGGTGACGATGGCGGTTGGCTCGTTGCTCAAAAGCGCCCCGTTATACGGCGCTGCGCTGTTCGTCGTTGCGCTTTTCGTCTCGATCTGGCTCAGGCGCTATGGCGCCTTCGCAGCCCGTGCAGGGACACTTCTGGCACTGCCTTTTGTCACGCTGATGCTGGTGCCGGGTCTTGCGCCAGGTGATCGTCGTTTCGGGCCGCCCTTGATTGCACTTCTCGCCCTGGTTGTCGTCGTGACCCTTCGCCTTTATGCCGTGCGGATACGCCTGCTGCCGGCCGCGCCGCCACGCACCTGGGGCAAGTCGCCAACGGCTGCCAGCAGCTTGCGTCCGAGTGCGACGACGCGCATGGCGCTGCAAATGGCACTCGCCCTGGCGCTTGCCTTCGCACTGGGTCGGGCCCTCCTTCCCTTGCACTACAGCTGGGTGGTCCTGACCGCCTTCATAGTCTGTAGCGGCAATCGCGGCCGCGTTGACGTGCTCTACAAGAGCGGCCTGCGCGTGCTTGGCGCTCTGGCTGGCACCCTTATCGCCACCACCTTGGCGACGCTTCTGCCCCGTAACGCGTTATCCGGCGAGACACTGACGATCCTCGTGCTTGTGATTCTTGGCATCGGGCTTTGGTTAAGGTCGTGGAGCTACGCGCTTTGGGCGCTCGTCATGACGCTTGTCGCCTCGCTCTTGCAAGGCGCAATGTCACCCAACGCAGCCGATGGCTTTCTCGCGCTGTGGCAGCGGGTCGGTGCGATCATCGTCGGCGCGATGTGTGGCCTCCTATGTTCCTGGTTCCTCTTGCCGGTGCGCTCGGAGCCTGTCGTCAGGCGCCGGCTTGGCGCCGCGCTTTCGGCATTAAGCGAGTTCCTTGCCGAGCCTTCGCAGGAAAAGCGCATGGCGCTGGAAGCGGCGCTTGAGGGTCTGCATGACATTGCCCGACCGTGGCTGGCCTGGGAGCGACTCGCGCGGCCGCGCGAGTCGCTCAAGCGTCCTGGCAAGTGGATTTTGCTTGCAACGCATTGCATCGAACAGGCCTTGCACCTGGACGATCTGCCCGCAAGCTTGAGACGCACAGTCGGCGAGGCGCGAAAGGCGCTGCGCGAACCCGAAGCGCTTGGCCCGGCACTTTTTGCTCTCTACAATGCCATTGATGCCGAGGCAAAAAGCAGCGGCAGCGAAACTTCGTTGACCGCGCACGGCAGCGGCGCGTAACCTCTTCCAACCGTCTCATAAAAGGGGGTAGCCATGGCCATCGAGTCGTTCGAGATCATCTCCGTGCCGGTCGCCGACCAGGAACGCGCAAAGAATTTTTACCAGAACGTCATCGGCTTCACGCTGGTGAGAGAAGAACCGATGGGCCCGGACATGAAGTGGATTCAGTTAAGCCCGAAGGACTGTCCGACCACGATCGCGCTGGTGTCATGGTTCGACACCATGCCGCCTGGCGGCCTGCAAGGCGTGATGATCAATAGCAACGACCTTGACCACGATGTCGCCCTCTTGACCTCGCGCGGCCTTGCGATGACGGAAATCAAGCAGGAACCGTGGGGCCGCTATTCGATGTTCTCCGATCCCGATGGCAACGGCTGGATTTTGCGCCAGCCGCTCGCCTAACGCGCGTCGTTCAGGCCGCAAGCGGCTCGCAGAGATCGCCGCCTGCAAAGGCAAATCGCGATCCGGGTGCGGCGAGATAGACGCGCACGCGAGGATGCGCGCGCCTGACCGCGCTTTCGAATTCGCCAAACGGCCGCGAACTCACGCCCATCATGGCGTGGAAGTGTTCATGCGGCGGATAGAGGATGACCACTTTCGGCTGCAAGGCAGTAACGCCGCGCACCACATCATCGACAAAATCGAGCTGGATGCCTGCCAAGAGAATATCGGTGTGCAGGCGCCTTGCGATCTCCCTGATTTCGCCATCGGTCATCTTCGAATTGAAACCCTCGTTGTAATTGAGGATCGACACGCCGTTGGGCAAGACGACGTGAAAGCCGGTGTACGGCGCGTAGAAGGGGGCATGAAGCGCACTGTGAAAAGCCCACGACAGTTGCGTCGCGTTGCCGTGAAAGACCGCTTTTGATAGTGCCTTGTAAAGATTGATATCGCGATGCTTCCAGGACAACGCGGTGACGGTAAAGCCGGGCACGGTGACGGCTTCAAAGCGTCTGGGATCGATCGGGCGCAACTGCGTCGGTGCAATGCCGTTTCGGCGTCGCAGGAAGCGGCAGGTGGCAGGCGAACTGACGACAAGCGCGCCACTGGCCTTGGCGACAGCGGGAACATCAAGGAAATGCTCTTCGTGGCCATGCGTCACGCAAATCACGCTGGCGTCCGTGAAATCATCGAGGTGAAACCATTGAGCGTTGCAGTACGGCCGAAAAAACGGATCAAAATAAAGCACCCCCGAAGTCGTGCGAATCGAAAGCGCCGACCAGCCGAAATAGCGGATTTCGATTTCGGGCCGATCGCCTCCAGAAGACGCTGCAAGGGTGTCTGAATGGACCATCTGTCGAGTCTACTCCGGGCATCTCAAGCCGTGTCAGGCGGCATCGCTATCCGGCTCCCCCTGTATCAGCGCATGCAGGCGGCGTCGCTGTCGATAGCCAAGCCGCTTTACGAGGATGAAACGCTGGCGTCGTTTCGCTGTCGCGACGCCGATGACTACGTCATGGAAATCTACTGGGAAGACGCGCCTTGAGACGTGCTTCAGCACTACATCCCCCCGATGGCCTTTGACCGCCTTTTCTGGGGATAGCCGGACTTTGCGCTGTCACGCAGCGCCACTTGCGCGGAAATTCCGTCGTGGCCTTCTCGCCCGGGCGAGATAGGCGCGCCAAGCGCCCTCGTTGCAACGGGTAGAATGCTGCAAAGTGATCATTTCGGAGAACCAAAATCGACTCAGAACGTCCCCGAACGGGTAAACGCGCGCTCATCACAGGCATTACCGGTCAAGACGGCGCGTACCTCGCCGAATTCTTGATTGGTCAAGGCTACGAGGTGCATGGAGTCAAGCGGCGCACATCGCTCCTTAATACCGATCGCATCGATCATCTTTACCAGGATCCGCACGATTCGCAGCGGCGCCTGGTCCTGCACTACGGCGACATGACCGACTCGCTGTCGCTCTTGCGCATCATCCAGCAGGTGCAACCTGCGGAAATCTATAACCTCGCTGCGCAAAGCCACGTCGCCGTGTCATTCGAAGAACCCGAATTCACCGCGAACTGCGACGGCCTGGGTGTCTTGCGCGTGCTCGAGGCGATCCGTATCCTGGGCATGGAGAAGACCTGTCGCTTCTATCAGGCATCGACGTCCGAACTGTACGGCCTCGTGCAGGAGACGCCGCAACGCGAAACGACGCCGTTTTATCCGCGCTCGCCCTATGGCGTGGCCAAGCTTTACGCCTACTGGATTACGGTCAACTATCGCGAGGCGTATGGCATTTACGCCTGCAACGGGATTCTCTTTAACCACGAATCCCCCACGCGCGGTGAAACCTTCGTGACCCGGAAAATCACGCGCGCGCTCGCCCGCATCAAGCTTGGCATGCAAGACGAGCTGTATCTTGGCAACCTCGCAGCACGCCGGGATTGGGGCCACGCACGCGACTACGTCGAAATGCAATGGCTGATGCTGCAGCAGGACAAGCCGGAGGATTTTGTCATCGCCACGGGCGTGCAGTACAGCGTGCGCGAATTTGTCGACCTGGCGGCCAAGGAAATCGGCCTGTCCCTTAACTGGCAGGGCAGTGGTATTGACGAATGCGCGTTCGACGAGAAGGGTGTCAGGCGCGTGGCAGTGGACCCGCGTTACTTTCGCCCAGCCGAAGTCGAAACGCTGATGGGGGATGCGACCAAGGCGCACCAGAAGCTCGGCTGGAAGCCGAAAACCACCTTTGCCGAACTGGTCGCCGAAATGGCACGCGAAGATCTGAGATCGGCCGAGCGCGATGTGCTCATCAAGCGCCACGGCTACCGCGTGCTGGATCAACACGAATAGCGTGGATACGCACTGCAAAATCTTCATCGCAGGTCACAAGGGGCTTGCCGGCGGCGCGACAGTGCGCGCGCTGAAGAAGGCTGGCTATGACCATCTGCTGCTGCGCTCGCGCGCCGAGCTCGACCTTGAGAACGCTGGCGCGACGCTTGCGTTTTTCGAGGAGGCGCGACCGGACTATGTGGTGCTCGCTGCCGCGAAGGTTGGCGGCATTCTTGCCAATAACACGTATCCGGCAGATTTCCTGATGCGCAACCTGGCGATCCAGCACAACGTGTTTACGGCTGCGCAAAAGACCGGCGTCAGGCGCCTGCTGTTCCTCGGGTCCTCGTGCATCTATCCGCGCGACTGCCCGCAGCCGATCAAGGAGGACTATCTGCTCACGGGTCCCCTTGAGGCCACCAACCGGCCTTACGCGCTCGCCAAGATCGCAGGCGTCGAGATGTGCTGGTCGTATAACCGCCAGCACGACACGCGCTATCTGGCCGTAATGCCGACCAACCTGTACGGTCCGGGTGACAATTACGACCTGGCGTCCTCCCACGTCCTGCCGGCCTTGATGCGCAAGATCGACACGGCGATGAAGGACGGCAAAAGCGAGGTCGAGATCTGGGGCACGGGCAAACCACGGCGCGAGTTGCTCTACGTCGACGACTTGGCCGACGCACTGCGCTTTCTGCTCGAACTCGACGACGAGCGGTTTTTTACCCTGGTCAAGCCCGAGCGCTGCCCGCTGATCAACGTCGGCAGCGGCAAGGATGTCACGATCGCCGAAATCGCTGCCACCGCCGCGCACGTGCGTGGCTTTCAGGGCCGCTTCGTGTTCGATACCAAAAAGCCGGATGGCACGCCACGAAAGCTGCTTGAGGTCAGCCGCATGACGGCACTGGGCTGGACCAGCAGCACTGATCTTGCCAGCGGCATTCGCCAGACGTTCGCTGCCGATTTCGCGCCAAGAGGTGCGGCGCAGGCCTTGCGCCCCGACAGGAACATGGCCTAGCGCCCCATCGGCCGGTGCTCGCAGGCAAACCCCTTGCAACCCGTCGGCCGATTCGACTCCTGCATTTTTCCCGGCACGCTTTGCCCGTCTCACCGTGACGGCGCGAGGTGGCTGGCGTGACTTACTCGCTGGGCCGGATCTCGACGTCGATTTTGTCGTAGCCCTTGAGCCAGTAGAAGAGCATCGAAGTCATCCAGCTCAAGGCAAAGACGGCGATGATGAGATACCCCAAGGCGCCGAAGTTATCATTCAGGTGGCCGACGGCGTCCCACAGCGCGCCCGTCAGATGAAGCCGTTCGCGGATCATGCCCAGGGCCTCGACACCCCCTACGATGAATGCCACCAGCACCGACACGAAGGTGATCGTCAAGTTGTAATAGAGCTTGCGCAAGGGCTTGACGAAGGCCCAGCCATACGCGCCTAACATCAGGATGCTGTCGGTCGTGTCGACGAGGGTCATGCCGGCGGTAAACAGCGCGGGGAAGACCAGGATCGACCATAGCGGCAAACCTTTGGACGCCTCGGCCGCGGAAATGCCAAGCAGTCCGATTTCGGTCGCGGTATCGAATCCCAACCCGAACAGAACGCCAAGCGGATACATGTGCCAGCTGCGCGTGATCATCGCAAACAGGGGCCGAAGGATGCGCGCGAGAAGGCCGCCCTGCGCCAGCACCAGGTCCAGCTCCTCTTCGACGTACCCTCGCGTTGCCTTGGCCTTGACGAAGGCGCGACGCACCTCGAGCAAAATCACGATATTAAGAAGCGCGATGACGAGAAGGAAAAGCGCGGAGACCGTGGTGCCAATCAGACCGCCGATGGCGTGCAACGATTCGATCCGGTCCTTGAAGGCCATGGCGGTAGCGGCAACGCCAATGCATGCCAGCACGACCACGCTTGAATGACCCAGTGAGAAGAAAAGCCCGACGCCAATCGGACGACTGCCGTCTTGCATGAGTTTGCGCGTGACATTGTCAATGGCGGCGATGTGATCAGCATCGACGGCGTGCCTGAGGCCAAAGCCAAAGGCCAGAAACGATGTGCCGAGCAACACCGGGAAATTGCGAAAACTGGCGAAGGCAAAAAGCCACGCCGCCAGATTGCCAGCCAGAAGCAGCGCATAAAGTAGGGCAATCTTGGTCCACAGATGGCCTGGCGCATCATCGAAGATGCCAACGAGGGGCCGCGCGGCGGCAAGCTGAAATGGTCTCGTCATGCGCAACAGGCCAATCCCCAATTGATCCTTGCCATTGCCTCTCCAGAGCATCGCTGCAAACAGGCGCGCTTGCCTGATGCAACAACTCACGCACGCAAGTGTATCCCGATGCGCGAAAAATCCACCCAGGCGAAAACCTCTGCGCCGTCCGTGCAGCGATGCATTGCCAGCCGTGCGCAATGCGAAACGGCGATGAGACACCGCGATCCGACACGACCGCGACCCGCCCACGCCTTGCGGCTCGATCGGCGAAAAAACGCGAGGGCCAACGCCTTGCGCCTGGAAATATCCCGCACGAGCGCGGCTTGCGCCGCATAATCGTCGGCAATGGCTGGCCAACGTCAGCCTCTTGCCCCAAGAAAACATGGCCCTTAACGTACGACGCATCTTCCAGCCGAGCGAGCGCTATGAAGGCGTGCGGCCCATCAACATCTATCTCTTGCGGCTGACCTATATCCTGATGTTCTTCGTGCTCGGCAATGAAGCCTGGACGAAGGTTTTGACCCACGAGGGGCCATGGGAGCCGATGGAGGCGGTCGCCTGGTCGGTGTGGACCGCGTTCGCGACGCTCGCGGGTCTGGGCATCATCCGGCCGCTCAAGATGCTGCCGATCATGCTGCTCGAAGTGTTCTACAAGGTTTTGTGGCTGGTCATCGTCGCCTATCCCCTGTGGATCGCCGACAAGCTCGAAGGATCACCCGCAAGCGCGACGACGGCAGGCTTCTTGTGGGTGATCCTGCCGATCATCGCCATTCCCTGGATCTATGCCTTTCGCACGTACGTCGTTGATCCGCGCAAGCGTCTGCAACCTCCCTGAGCCTCGCGCAGACCGTTCGATCGCGATGGGCAGACCGCCTGATGCCAAGATTGGGCATCTCCAAAATTTATACCAGGAATAAGATCCATTGATTTGAATTATGCCTGATCAGCCCAGATACTGCTGTCACGGGAGTGGCGACTGGCGCTTCCGACAACACGCTTCAGAAGGGCTGGATATGAAAACCAAATGGATCACCCTCTTTACGATCGCGCTTATCGCTGCGGACGTTTTACAAACCGCCTACGCCGCCGAGCCTGAGGCTTCCCAGAGCGCGGTGACGATGGCTACCGTGCTGCCCGCCGAAAACGCGCTCGAGCGCACCGAGGTGCATGGTTTGGCCGTGCCCGCGACGACCGTGAATTACCCGGAGTTTGGCGCCGGCTCGCACACCAACATGCTCTCGACGCATACGCGCGAAGAGGTCAAGGCCGAAGCGCTGCAGAACACGCACCCCGAAAAGCGCACTTACTTCAACTATTAAGCTGGGGCGGCCCCTCCTCTGGAAGCTTGCCCTCGGCCGCAAGTCCATCCTCGCTTGCAGCGATGCGGCGCTCGCAGCGCGCAAGCGCCCGGTAACTCGAAAAGCCCACGCTCTTGGCAAGGAGCTCCAGTTCGGCCGCGCCGCTTGGCGCTGCAGCGAGCTTTCTGCGCCTGAATTCGGCAAGGCGCAAGCGGGTCGTGAATTCCTTGGGTGGCATGCCGGTAATGCGCCGAAAGCCGTTCTCAAGCGTCCTGCGCGAGACGCCGGCAAGCTGCGCCATGCGCTCGGAATCCAGCGGTGCACTGGGCGCATTGCGCAGGCGCTCGAGAACATGATCGACCATCTCCTGATCCGAATCACCGCGCCGTCGTGACAGTGACGTGCCGTTCGCACTGCGCCCGGCGCTGTCAAGGTTGGGCGGCGGCACGGTAATGCGCGAGAGGTGCTGGTCACGAATCGCAGCGTTGTAGCGGCTCAGATATTCAAGCGCGGATTGATGGCTGCCGCTACTGCCGCAGGCCACCGACGCGAAAAACAGCGCATCGTGCTCAAAGGGCGCGCGCGGCGTGCGCATGACGCGATCGGCAAGCGGGATCAGCCAGCGCCTCGCCTCACGCGCGCGCTGATGCAAAAGCAGAAGGACGCCCAGATGCAGCCGCATCAGATCGCGCTGATACAGAAGTCCCTCCTGCGCGGCCCAGTTGACATGGTTTTCAAGCGCATTCCAGTCGGCACTTTGCGAGCGCGCGGCAAGACGCGCCTGGGCCATGCCGGCGAGTGCCTGGCGCTTGAGCAGCGAGCCTGGGTCTGAAGCCTCATCGGCTTCGCCGTAACTCTTGAGCGCGGCTGCGATGAGGGCTTCATGCTGCAAGGCATCCTGGGCAAAATCGTCAGCGACGAGGACCTGGCCACGAAATCGGGGATGCTGCCTGACAATCGTCCACAGATTGATGTCGCCCAGCAGCATCAGGCCACTGGCCCGGTCGGCCTTGCCAATCGGACCCTCGAGGGCGGCAAGCGCGCACTGCCTTGCGCGCGCGATCTGTCCGAGGCGCAGGTAGGCTGCGGCAAGCGTTTGCAGCAGGTTGCGGCGGTAGGTGTCAGTGACCCGCTTGGAATGGCGCAGGAGCGCCGCGTTGGCGGCACGAATGGCGTTGACCTCGTCACCGGAGAGATGCAAGAGCGCCGCGTGGCAGGCGTCATAGTGCCGCTGGCCGTCGTGTCCGCCGCCGCATTCGATGTGGCGCTGTGCTGCGGTTAGCCACTCGCTCGCATCAAGGAAGTGGCCAAGCTGGCCGTAGCTTGTGGCAAGCAGGAGAGCGCACTCACAGGCGAAGGCGTGATCGCAGGCAATGTGCTCGACAAGACGCAGGAGCTCATCAATGGCCGCAGCGTTCTTGCCCAGTTCGATGGCGCGCTTTGCGCGCCCAAGGCGCTCTTGCGCATCATCGGCATTGTGCGCTTCGCGCTCCTTGGCGGTCGTCATCGGAACGTCTTGCGATGGCACGTTCGTGCGATAGCGTTTGTGCATGGCGCCGTGAACATCTTCACCTGTGTGACCAAAGACCGAAGATTGACGGATTTGTGTCATTACCAACCGCGCAAGTTGCGCAATTGCCCTCGCAGTTGCGCGCTTTGACCAAGCCCGGCCTGCACGTGGTGGCAAAGCGCGAGGGCCAAGAGGCTGCCAACCTCATCTTCGTGCGCACCTGCCTTAGCCCAGATCCTGGGAGGCGCAAGCTGCGCGCTCACGGCACAATGCGGATCTACGGTTTCGTCGAATTCGGCGTCAAGTTCGGCGCCGGTCTTGGCACCTGCCGAATCGCAACCGAGACGACCCGTGATGCAGGCAAGCGCCAGTCGTCTGCTTTTTCGACCAGGAGAAGAGAACGTCAGATCCTCGCGAGATACGCAAGATCATCCACTTCGACTGCGACTGCTTTTATGCCGCCATCGAGGAGCGCGACGATCCGAGCCTGAAGGGCTCGCCCCTTGCGATTGGCGGATCCGCCGAAGGTCGCGGCGTGATCGCGACCTGCAATTACGAGGCGCGTGCCTTCGGCATCCATTCGGCCATGCCCACGCGCGAGGCCTTGCGCCGCTGCCGCGACCTGCGCGTGATGAGGCCCTCGATGGACAAGTACCGCCGCGCCTCGAGAGAGATCCTCGCCATCTACAAGAGTGTGACAGCGCTGGTCGAGCCGCTCTCGCTTGACGAGGCTTTTCTGGACGTCACCGGTGTCAGGCTCTTTGCAGGCAGTGCCACGCGCATCGCCCGCGACATCAAGAACCGGGTGCGAAACGACGTCGGCATCACCGTGTCCGCGGGCGTTGCCCCGAACAAGTTTCTGGCCAAGATTGCCAGCGACTGGGAAAAACCGGATGGCTTGACCGTGGTGCTTCCCGCTGACGTCGACGCATTCGTTGCCGCGTTGCCCATCGAGCGCATCTTTGGCGTCGGTGCGGTCACGGCAGGACGGCTCAAGCGTGCCGGCTTTCATACCTGCCAGGACGTGCGTGCGCGCAGCCGCCAGGATCTAAAGCAGATGTTCGGCGCGCTTGGCGATCGCCTCTACGAGCTGTCGCGCGGCATCGACCACAGGCGCGTCAATCCCGACGCCTTGCGCAAGTCGCTTAGCGTTGAGGAAACGTTTGGCACCGACCTCAAGAGCCTTGCCCAGTGCACCGTCGAGCTCGACCGGCTGATTGCCGATCTTGCCTGGCAGGCGCAGCGGCTGAAGTCCGGCGATCGCATCGACGCCGTCGTGGTCAAGATCCGCTTTGACGATTTCCGCAAGACCACCGTCGAGCGGCGCGCGACGCAGATCCATGCGGCGCAACTGAAGGAGATGCTCGCCATCGGCGTGGCAAGGCACGCGCGCCCGGTGCGCCTCCTTGGCGTTGGCGTGCGCGTCGTGCATGACGACTATCGCCTGCAGATGGCGCTGTTTGACGCTGCAGCGCCTGCCCTTCAGTCCGAAAACGGCAACCCGACGTAGTTCTCGGCGAGCACGCGCGAGCCGGCTTCGGAGGAGACCACGTAGCGCAGTTCCGACTCCTGGATACGTGCGGCAAAGGGCTCGACGTCTTCAAAGCGGTGCAGCATCGATGTCATCCACCAGGAGAAGTGTTCTGCGCGCCAGATCCGCTTCAGGCAGGTCTGGCTGTAGCTTTCTAGTCCTGCCTCGTCGCCATGATCGAAATAGCGGGCCAGCGAGCGCGCCAGATGGCGCACGTCGGCGACGGCAAGATTCATCCCCTTGGCCCCGGTGGGCGGCACGATGTGCGCGGCGTCCCCGGCAAGGTAGAGGCGGCCGTGGTGCATTTTTTCGCAAACGAAGCTGCGCATCGGCGTCACGCCCTTTTGCATGATCTCCCCGCGCGTCGGGCGCCAGCCATCGGCTGTGCCAAGGCGCCGATCAAGCGCCTCCCAGATGCGCTCGTCAGGCCATAGCGACAGGTCCTCATCGGGCGTGCATTGCAGATAAAGGCGCGTGATCTGTGGCGAGCGCATCGAAAACAGGGCGAACCCTTCAGCGTGGCGGGCGTAGATCAACTCGTCGGTCGAAGGCGCGGCATGCGCGAGGATGCCAAGCCAGGCAAACGGATAGATGCGCTCGAAGACGGCGTCAAGCGCGCCTGGCATGGCCTGGCGCGCGATGCCGTGAAAGCCGTCGCAGCCTGCAATGAAGTCGCATTCGAGCTGGATCTTCTTGCCCTCGTGAACAAAACCGATTGCAGCCGAGTCGCCTTCGAAGCGCTCGATGAGCGCGTCGGCGGCCTCGAAGTAGAGCGGCAAGTCGAGCGCAAGGCGCGCGGCAATGAGGTCTTTCACGACCTCGTGCTGGCCATACACGACGATACGCCGGCCACCGGTGAGGCTCGGGAAATCGATGCGGTGGCGCGTACCGTCAAAGAGCAGCTCGACGCCATCGTGCGCCAGGCCCTCCTTGTCCATGCGCTGGCCAACGCCGGCCTCGCGCAGCAGATCGACGGTGTTTTGCTCGAGCACGCCCGCGCGAATGCGTTCTTCGACGTACTGGCGGCTGCGCGCCTCGATCACGACGTTATCGATGCCCGCCAGATGCAGCAGGTGGCCAAGCAGAAGTCCTGCGGGTCCGGCACCAATGATGCCAACTTGCGTACGCATGGGTCATCCTCCGCTTCGCATTATGGCGGAAGTCTGACTGCGAGAAGAGCGGCGCGAGCCGCCTTCGAAGGCGGGGCTAATTTCCGCTGGTCTCGCCGCCTTCGGCGATGCGCTGGACCTGCGCGGCATCGAAGAGCTTCATGCGCGACGCGTAGTAACGGTCAAGGCGCCAGTCCTCAAGCAATGCAATCGCCAATTCGAAGGCGTCATACTCGAGCTTGTAGAGGTCCGACAGGGTATAAGGCACATCGTCTCCGAGCGCAGCGACAAGCCGACTCAGAATCTGCGAATCGTCACTCTTGGGGTTCGCAAGCAAATACTTGCGAACCTTCTTAATGGCGTTCATCTTCAACATCCCCCGGGGAAGCAATTTTTGCGAGAGGTCATACTACGTCGAATTGTCGTGTTGCGCTCGCACATCTTACAGTTTCACTCGCCCCTTCCCACCGCTTTTACCTCGTCCCCGCTTCTTCATGACACGTCATAAAAGCGCCGCTCGATGGCATGCCATGCGCCTCATCGGCCCCGACGGCGCGTGACCCTGGTCGCCTTGGCTAGCGCCTCCAAAGTCGCGCATGGACGTGGCCGGCGCTAGCCGGGTGAGGGCTCGCCGGGCTTATCTTCAGTTCCCGCAGCCGCTGCGGCAAGCCGGGCGGCGTCGCCGGGAACGGGCGCTGCTGCGGGCTCGACTTGTGCCCTTTCGCGCCAGCGCAAGATGCCGATGCTGTAGCACACCACGTAGCCTGCGAGCAGCCCGAAAAGCCCCATCGTCAACGGCGTCAGATCGAGCGCTTGGAAGGTATCGGTCGCCGCCTGGGTGTTTCTCGCCGCCGGGCCATGGACAAGCACATGGAAAAAGCGATAGCCGATGCGCGCAACGAAAATCAGCGCGATGATCGCCCCCAGGCCGCGATGCGGCGTATAGAAAAGGCCGTTGGCGGTGTTCTCAAAGGTCGAGCCGCGAAGACCGTAGATGCCGGCCGCGACGCCGCCTGCGATGCCCAGGCAAAGCGCGGCAAGCACCAGCGGCTGGCGCGCGGAAATCAGCCCCGCTGCAATCGCAAAAACGAAGAGAAACACGGCGCGAAGGCGCAGCGACCAGAGCCTGACCGGCTGGCGCGAAGTCAGGCGTTTCACGCGCAAGGCAATGCGCCAGATCACAAGCGCCGCAATCACGACACCGATAATCGTCGACGAATCGTCATGGCCCATCACGCGCTTGTCTCCCCTTCGTCACTCGCATCGTCGGTGACCTTGCGACCGGTGGCCTTCTCCCCGGTCGGCCTGCCGGTCTTTGCATCGATGGGCTGGGTCATGTGAAAGCGCGCGTAATTCAGGTGGTCGATGCCGTTTTCATCGGTCGATAGCAAATCTTCGTAGCGATGGTTCCAATGCACGGCATCGTGAGAATACGTGAAACGCGATTGCATCGGTTGGCTGGTGGTCTCGTCAACCCCGTCGATGGTCAGGATGAAACCCACGCCATCGCGTTCCAGATCGGCCGGGGTCAGGGAAAAAAGCGGGCTCGACTTGTCGATGACATGCATGATATTCCAGCCAATGACGAACATCGGGTGGGTTTCACGCACCAGTTTCATGTCATACACGCGGCGCATCGTTTCGCCTTCAAGCGTGGTCTCGTAGCGCAGCATGCGCAGCCGCGCCGAAGCGTCGACGATGACGTTCTGGCGCGCGTTGGCAGCGCGAATGATCAGCGTTGGCTTGCCATCAAAGGGCCCGACCACGGGATGATCGGCAAACAGGATGCGCGCCCGTGGCCTTGAAAAGCGCGCAAACATGACGCCGGTAAAAAGCGCCACGAACGACATGCCGCAAAAGATTTCGACTGTCGAGATGGTGTGGGCAAGCGGCGTGACCGGGTGCATGTCACCGTAGCCAACGGTGGCAAAGGTCTCGACGCTAAAGAAGAAGGCCCCGAGAAATCCCGGCGGTGACTGGTTGGCAATGCCTGCTGGCGCAGTCAAATAGAGAAAGGCAAAAAGGCCGTTGGCGACCATGAAAATCACCGCCATGACAAGAAAGAACGCAGGCCAGGTGGCCGTCATGGCGTAGTGATAGATGTCGTGCCAGAAAAGGTTGGGCAGCCCGTCGGTGACGATCTTGCGGTTGCCAATCGACAGGATGCGCCGATGGCTGACCCGCGAGGCGCCTTCAAGCGGCGCGGTGTGGCCCGCCGCATTGTGCGAATCATGCTCGGTAAGAAGCGGCGCCTCGCTTATCGGGACTTCGGCGGGCGCCTCGTCTAGGGGTTTGGTGGTTTCCATAAACCTAAGAATAGCAGCCACCTCACCTGTCCTCCAGTCACGCAAGAAAGCGCCCTTCCTCCCGCCACAGCGGTCAGCGCCTGGCGCATCGACGTGGCTCGCTTTGGCCTCACGGCAATTTCACGCCAGCCGGATGATCGTCTTGAGCGCGCGAGGAAGACCTGGCCTGCCTAATAGGCCTTGGCCAGCATGGCATGAAGCAGCACGTTGCAGCCGGCACTCAGATCTTCAGGTTTGGCGTCTTCGATTTCGTTATGACTGATGCCATCCTTGCAGGGCACGAAGATCATCGCTGCCGGTGCGACGCGTGCCACATAGACCGCATCGTGGCCGGCGCCAGAAGCCATGCGTCGATGCGAATAGCCAAGGGCACGTGCCGCATCTTCGACGCATTGAACACAGCCGGAATCAAACACCGACGGTGCAAAATGCGAGACTTGAGCGAGTTCGATGTCAAGCCCAAAGGTCTGAATCGATCGCGCGATGAAAGCCTTGAGCTCGCCCTCCATGGCATCGAGCGTCCTGCCATCGGCATGGCGCAGGTCAACCGAAAATCGCACGCGCCCCGGAATGACATTGCGGCTATTGGGAAACACGTCGACCATGCCGACCGTGCCGCGTCCTTCCGGCGCGTGGCGCCTGGCGATGGCAACGACTTCCTGCATGATTGCACTTGCTGTTTGCAAGGCATCGCGGCGCTCTGCCATGGGCGTGGGTCCGGCGTGCGCCTCGGTGCCAAGCACGGTGCAGTCGTACCAGCGCAACCCCAAGACGCCGGTCACGACGCCAATCGTGGTTGCTTCGGCCTCGAGCACCGGGCCCTGCTCGATGTGCGCTTCGAAGTAAGCACCAATCGGATGCGCGCCAGGCGTCTCCTCACCGGCATAGCCGATCGCGCCCAGCTCATCGCGCACGCAGCGGCCGTCACGATCGGTCGCGAGATAAGCACTTTCAAGCGTA
This sequence comes from Gammaproteobacteria bacterium, assembly GCA_903970185.1. Classification (GTDB taxonomy): domain Bacteria; phylum Pseudomonadota; class Gammaproteobacteria; order Burkholderiales; family Burkholderiaceae_D; genus CAJCIC01. The sequence goes on along the minus strand of CAJCIC010000036.1, from coordinate 12,235 downwards.
TGCGCGCCACAGAAAACGCCCGAGCCCATCATGACCGGCACGAAGCGCGAGCCCTCCTCGTTGGTCCAGATCACGACTTCCAGGGGCGCCTCGGTCTCGATGCCATGCTCGTTGAGCGTTCGCACCACCTCAAGTGCCGCCAGGACACCGTAATTGCCATCGAATTTGCCGCCATTGGGCTGGGTATCGAGGTGACTGCCGGCCACGATCGGCGCGAGGCTCGGATTGCGACCCTCGCGGCGCATGAAAACGTTGCCAATCTGATCAACCGTGACTAACAAGTCCTCCTCGCTGGCCCAGCGCACCACAAGATCCCGCCCCTGGCCATCAAGCGCCGTCAGCGCGAGGCGCGCGACACCTCCTTTTTCGGTCGCGCCGATGGTCGCAAGCGCCATCAGCGAATGCCACAGGCGCTCGCCATTGACGGCGACCGACTTGAGCTTGGGGCGCGCCGCCTGCGTACTCATCGATCGAGGCGTTCGGACCGGCAAAGGCCGGTGAATGAACGGCACCGCGCGCTGCTCGCCGATGGATTACTTGAGCTTGTGCGCATGGCCAAAACCCGTCTCCGAAGGGTAGAGCCAGGTCGTTGAACTCGGTCCCTGACCTGCGATCTGCACGATCACTTCCTCGTCCTTGGCACCATCAAAATGCACCGCCTTGGCCGGATGCTTCATGAAACTTCCGGCGGGCAGGCCAACGGTCTTGGCGGGATCCCAGTCGTCAGACGTGCCGGTATACCAGGTGCCCTTGAGAACAACGGCATAGCGGTCCTCGCCGTGAAAATGCGGCGAGGTCATGATGCCCGGTGGAAATTTGACGCGCACGACGTAGATGCCTGGCTGACTTGGATCGCCCGAGATCACCGCCATCTTGACACCACGCCCATCGGGCACGTCTTGCCACACGACTTGATCGGGGGTGATGCGCTCAAAGCCCGCGCCGTCAGTTGCCGCCCGAGCCGGAAGCAACGCAGCGAACGCAGTCACGGCCAGCAATAGCGCGCTAGCAACATATCGATTGACCCTCATCGGAATCTCCTCCAGTTTTTATGAGCCGCGGGCGGGCATATGGATCGCCATCGGCGTGTCCCAAAATGGTAGAACAGTTGCAGAACTTTCGCCTCGGTTATGATGAAACGCCGGCAAACGTCGGCTTTCCCTGGCTCCCATGGCGCTTTTTCGCTTTCGCATCCTCAACGTCTTTGCCGAATCGACGTTTGGCGGCAACCCACTCTGCGTTTTTGAAGATGCGAGAGGCATGGACGATGCGACGATGCAATCGCTCGCCTTGCAGTTCAACCTGTCGGAGACCACGTTCATCCTGCCCTCGACGAAGGCGACGGCGCGCTACCGGATCTTTACCACCAGCTACGAGATGCCCTTTGCCGGGCATCCCACGCTTGGCACGGCGCACGTCGTGCGCGATCTCCTTGGCGCAGGCAACGATCTGACCCTCGAAGCCAACGCGGGCCTCATCGATGTCAGTGCAAGGGGCAATCGCTGGAACCTGACAGCACCGCATCGCGGCGCGCAAAGGGTCCGCAGAACCGGCGTTGGCGATGCGGTCATCGCCCGACTGCTCGGGCTTGAGGCAGGTGATCTACTGGCTTCTCCAGTGTGGGTCGACACGGGCGTTGAGCAATTGATGATTCCGCTGCGAAGCATCGCTTCAGTCAGGCGCGCAGCACCCGACAGCGCGCGCCTTGGCGACTGGCCCGACAACAGCCAGGGAACCAAGATGGGTTATGTTTTTGCATTCGACGAGGATGATTATCAGCGTGTGGTTTGTCGTTTCTTCTTCACCAAGTCGGGCGAGGGCGTGGCAGAAGATCCAGGCACCGGATCGGCGTGCGCGAACCTTGGCGGCTGGCTTGTCGCCAACAACGCGACCTTGCCTTGCGAGTTCGCGCTCGAGCAGGGTGACGCCCTTCACCGTCCCTGCCGCTTGAGCCTCAGGGTCGAGGAGGACGGCTTGATCCGGGTCGGCGGCCAGGTCATCGAAATCGGCAGCGGTACCATCGAGATTTAGCCAGGTCGCTGCGTATGTTCTTCGTCGCAAGATTCTACGATCGTGAAGGATCGGCCAAATTGCGCAAGAAGCATCTCGCAGAACATCTCGCCTGGCTCGCGTCACAGCGCGCGCTGATTCCACTTGCCGGATCGATCCGGGAAACTGCCGAGGCAACGCCCTTGGGTGGCGTTTGGATCATCAGCGCTGAAAATCGCGAGAGCGCCAAGGCCCTGATCGAGCTTGATCCGTTTTTTATTGCCGGCCTGCGTGAGCGCTACGAACTCTGGCACTATTTTCCGGCTGCAAACGACATGCTCTAAGGCGCCCAATCACGCAACTGTTGAGGGTGAAGACCGAAGTGGACTATGGCAGATCTCCTCCACGAAATCTGACGGTCTCGGTACCACGATTTGTCAGGATCATCGTGAGGATTACAACTCCAGCATCTCTCTTCAACTCTTCAATTCGGCGGCCAGGGTAATTCCGAAAAACCTTTTGGAAGCTACATGTCGATTTGGAACACCATTCAGGGCCGTGTCGACCCGCGCTAGAGTGGGGAGCATGTTTCCTGAACTATTTTCGATACGATCCGTTAGGAAAAGTTGACATCCGGTCACTAAGGTCGATTTGTGAGGGCTAACACCGATTCCTTGCTGAGCGCGGAATGGTTTCGCAACCAAGTCAACTCAACCCCATCGGGAACGAGTGCGAGGTCGTCCTTTGCCAAATCATGTGCACCGGTTTGAGCTCTCGCGTACGCTCTAGCCAGATACACCCCATCGAGATACCAGGAATCCTTCATCGACTCGGACTCGTTGATCGTGCGACTGAAGAGATCGATTGCCGTCTGGTACAGACCCGCATCCAGTGCCCATTCTCCAGCGAGATACAGGTCGTCAAGCGTACATTCGTCTGTCGTGAGTATTTGGCTGAGACGAGCGTAGGCTTCCTCGACCTTTCCCTCATTGAGTGCCTCGAAGGCTGCGGCCCTAATCGCGTTTGCGTCATCCGGCATGGATCAGTTCCCACGGGATCGGTACGGGCCCTCGTGCAACGTTTCGTGCAAGCTGCCCGCTCCTTCTTACAACCGTCATCCGGCAATCCTTTACAGACACCGATCGATCCTGGTGCGGAGTGCTCTGGTCACAGTGTGAGGGAATTCGCCGAGACTGCATTGTCGTTGTGGTCAACTAACGAATTCAGGTCGACCCCGTTCGTTGGACGGTCTCGCATACCGATGCCCGCAAAGCGACGCCGCCGCTGGGACAAAAACCTTCAGCCCGCGTCAGAGGCCAGGCTTGCCGCGTGGGCCTGCTCGTCGGCGTGATAGCTCGAGCGCACCATGGCGCCCACTGCGGCATGGGCAAAGCCCATCTTCTTCGCTTCGCCTTCGTACATGGCAAAGGTATCGGGGTGGACGTAGCGCAAGACCGGAAGATGGTGTGGCGACGGTTGCAGATACTGGCCGATGGTTAACATGTCAACGCCATGCGAACGCAAATCTTGCATCACGGCAAGAATTTCCTCATCGGTCTCACCCAGGCCCACCATCAGGCCGGATTTCGTTGGCACGCCGGGAACCAGTTGCTTGAAACGCTTGAGAAGATCAAGCGACACCTGATAGTCCGAGCCTGGCCGGGCCTGGCGGTAAAGCCGTGGCACGGTCTCAAGGTTATGGTTCATGACATCGGGTGGCGCTGCCGTCAGGATCTGCAGCGCGCGTTCGACACGTCCCCTGAAGTCGGGCGTCAGAATCTCGATGCGGGTCAAAGGCGAGAGGGCACGCGTTTCGCGAATGCAATCCACAAAATGCTGGGCGCCACCGTCGCGCAGGTCATCCCGATCGACAGAAGTGATGACGACGTAGGCGAGCTTCAATGCCGCAATGGTTTTGGCGAGATTGTCAGGCTCTGAAGCATCAAGCGGCTCGGGTCTGCCGTGACCGACGTCGCAAAACGGACAGCGCCTCGTGCACTTGTCGCCCATGATCATGAAGGTCGCCGTGCCCTTGCCAAAGCACTCGCCAATATTCGGGCATGAGGCTTCTTCGCACACGGTGTGCAGATGGTGTTCGCGCAAAATCTTCTTGATTTCGTAGAAGCGCGAACTGGCAGAGCCCGCGCGCACGCGGATCCACTCGGGCTTTTTCAGCTTTTCGGCGGGCACGACGCGAATCGGAATACGCGCTGTCTTGTCTGCCGCCTTCTGTTTCTGGCGCGCATCGTACGGCGGCGCCTCGGCGATCGGCCCGATCGGTGACGAGCTCAAGGCAGATCCCGTGATTCGATGCGCGCCACAAGCGCATCGGCCAGCACGCGGGCGACCTCAGCGACGCTCGGGTGGATGCCAAGCGTTGCCATGTCGATGGTTTGCAACCCGGCATAGCCGCACGGGTTGATCAGAAGAAAGGGTGAGAGATCCATCGCCACGTTAAGGGCCACGCCGTGAAAGGTGCAGCCGTTTTTCACTTTCAGGCCAAGCGCTGCGATCTTGACGATATCGCCCGCAATATTGACGTAAATGCCAGGCGCGCCAGCGCGCCTTTGACCCTTGACATTATACGCCGCGAGGGTATCGATGAGTGCCGCCTCCAGTCGCATCACGAACTCGCGCACCTTGATGCCGCGACGCTTGAGATCGATCAGCGTGTAGGCGACGATCTGGCCCGGACCATGAAAGGTGATCTGGCCGCCGCGCTCGACGTGCTCGACGGGGATGGTGGTCCCACGATCAAGCAGGTGTTCGAGCTTGCCGGCCTGCCCGAGCGTGAAAACGGCAGGATGCTCAAGCAGCCAGATCTGGTCTGGTGCGGCGTCATTGCGATTTGCCGTATAGCTGCGCATCGCTTCGAGCACCTCGCGGTAGGCGCGAAGGCCAAGCATCCGGATCTCGATGGGCAGCGCATCCGGGCGCGCCAGGGCCTGCGTGCCTTTTTCGACGTCGATCATTGCGCCATGCTAGCAAAGGCGCAGACGCGGCGGATGCAACCGGGCGGGTGCATCCGCCCGGTTCTTGCAATTACATCGGCGGACGCGGACCTTGCGGGCCTGGGCCTTCGCCATCGTGCATGTCGCCATGCATGCCTTCGTGAGGCATGTGCTCCATCGGGCCGCGCTCGGCCATCTTGATGAGCATCAGGCGCGCCTTGACGCGCTGGCCGGCGTCAAGACTGTCCCAAAGCGCAAACCAGGCGGTGCGCGCGTCCTTCATGTGCGCTTCGTGCGCCGCCCGTTCCTCGTCTTCCATCGCCGCCGCCTTGCGCGGATCGAAATTCGGATCCATCAGGGCTTCAAGACGCGCCTCATGCATTTTCTTCATGTGCTCCATCATGTCGCGGCTCGGGCGCATCTTGGCCATGGCGGCTTGCGCGAGCTGTGCCTGCTGCGGATTGAGACCCAATTCTTCAACAAGGTGACTCTCGCGCTTTTGCTCCCAGTCATGATGCATGTCGGGCGGCATGCCCGGTTGTGCCGGCGGGTTGGCTGCAAACGCGCTGTAGGCGGCCAAACCGCCGCCGCCAGCGAGCGCAAGCGCGACCGCGCCAGCGGCAATGCGACGTGAAAACGGGAATTTCTTTACCATTTTGTTCTCCTACACTGTTATTTGGGACTGGCCCCATTGTGCGCATGCCAGCACTAAAAGCCGTATCAGAAGCTTTACTTTGCGGACGAACTGATTTCAATTTGTTTCCCGGGCCGTGTTATCTGCCCGGTTTTCCATCGGGATCCCTAAAATGCCTTTCATGCTCAATCCAAATTCCCAGGCGGCAGTCTCGCCGGCGCCAACCACCCGGGCAGGCAGCAAGCGCCGCCTGTTGGTCGTTGACGATGACGCCGAGTTGCGCCAGCTGCTCTCGACGTATCTGACGCGCCACGGCTTTGACGTGCTGCTCTTGCCCAACACCGGGCAGCTCGACCAGTACCTCGATCGCTACAGCCCGCATTTAATCGTACTCGATCTGATGATGCCAGGCGAAGACGGCCTGGCCGCCTGCAGGCGCCTGCGCGGGCGTGGCGATACGCTGCCGATCATCATGTTAACGGCGCGTGACGAGCCGGTCGATCGCATCGTCGGGCTCGAGATGGGCGCTGACGACTACGTCGGCAAGCCCTTCGAGCCGCGAGAACTCCTGGCGCGCATCGAGGCCGTGCTCAGGCGCAATCCTTCGAACACCTTCGATGGCGCGGCCAAGCCGTTTCGCTTTGGGCCTTTCGAGTGCGATTTCGAAGCGCGCGAATTGCGCCGCGACGATCGGCCGGTCACGCTCACCGGCGGCGAATTCACCCTCCTGACCGTGCTGATTCGCAACGCCAATCGCCCGCTCAAGCGCGAGCGGCTGCTTGAACTCACGCGCGGCGGCGAGAGCGACAGCCTCGATCGCGCCATCGACATGCAGGTCTATCGCCTGCGCCGTGCGATCGAAGACGATCCCGGCCGGCCGCGCTACATCCGCACCATCTGGGGCGTGGGCTACGTCTTTGTGCCCAACCCCGAAGGCACCGAAACGGTCGCCGACGAGACCGCCGAGGCGGCCGCTGCGCAAGCCCAGGCCGAGGAATCGGGTACGCCCGAATAGCATCTTGTCATTTGCTCCCCGCTCGCTTCGCGCGCAGACGCTGCTTCTTATCGTCGCGGCCATCCTCGCGTCGCAGGCCATCACCTTCGTCGTCCTAGGCGCCTATCGGCACAGTTTTTTGGGCTCGCGCGGGCGCGACTATCTGGCAAGCCACGTCATGCTGGTGCGCTCGGCGCTAAGAAACGAATCCCCTGCCCAGCTCGCTGCGGATCTCGAGCGCTCGCCCGGGCGGCGCATGCGCCTTCTGCCCGGGCTGCCTGAAGGTGCGACCGCCGAGCCGCAGATCGAAAACACCTATTCGCCGACCATGGTCGAGCAGCTGCGCGAAGACTACGGCGCCGATTCCGTGCGCTTCACGCTGACCCCGCAGGTGGCGCTTTGGGTTCAGGTCGAACCCAACGGCTGGTGGCTGATGATGCCCGCCTCGCGTTTTGACGTGCCGATCCCCTGGTCCGTGCTCTACGCCACGGTGGCCGCCGTTTTGGTGATGGCCACCATCGCAGCCCTATATGCCTTGCAGCTGTCGCGACCGTTGCGCCGCCTGGCTGAAGCGGCACGCAATTTCGAAGTCGGCAAGAGGCCGAAGCTGCCGCTGCTTGGGCCTGGCGAAGTACGTGACGTCACGGCGCAGTTCAATGCCATGGGTGAGCGCCTGGCCGAAAACGCAGCCGAGCGCCGCGTCATGCTGGCGGGCTTGCCGCATGACCTGCGCGCGCCTCTCGCGCGCGCCAAGCTGCGCCTGGCCCTCATGGATGAGGGGGATGAGAGAGGCGGCCTTGAGCGTGATCTGGCCGAAATCGAGCGCATCGCCGACCAGTTTGTCGCCTACCTGCGCGGGCTTGACCACGACCAGCGCCATTTCGCGCCGATTGACGTGGCAAGCCTGCTTAACGAACGCAGCCGCGCCTGGCAAGGCGCGGGCCAGGATGTTCACACCACCGCAGTTGACGGCATGAAGTTGCAAGGCGATGCCGGCGCCCTTGAGCGCGCGGTTGAGAACCTCATCTCCAACGCGCTGGCCTACGGCGCAGCACCGGTCGAGATCGCAGGCCGCGCCGACAGCGAGAACTATCGCATTGAGGTCAGCGATGCCGGCCTGGGCATTCCCGAAGCAATGGAGCAGGATGCGCTGCGCGCTTTCGTCAGGCTCGATGCATCACGGGGTGGCGCCAACGCCGCGCCGAGCAGCGCCACGGACAGCCGCGAATTCAATACGGCAGGGGGCCATTGCGGTCTTGGGCTGGCCGTGGTGCAGGCGGTGGCCCGGCTGCACGGCGGACGCATCGAAATGCTGCGCCAGGCCGGGCGCTTTACCGTCGCCATGGTCTTGCCGCGCATGGCGCATCCCGCCTAGAGCGCCATGGACACCATGGGGTGGTCCGAGAGCGCCTGATAGATGGCATCAAGCTGCTCCCGGCTGGTGGCGCGAATCGTCACCGTCACGCTTAAGTACTTGCCTTCGCGCGAAGGCCGGCTCGATGCACTTTGCGGATCGAAATCCTCGGCATGACGCTGCACCAAATTCGTCATGGTTTCGACGAAGGCGGGATGATTCGGGCCGAGAATCTTGATCGGAAAGTCGATCGGGTAGGCAATCACCGATTCGAGCTGGGGCTTGTCTAAAGGCTTGTCCGGTTTGTTCACGACACGCTCCTTGGCAAGGTTTTGGCCCGAATCGCCGGGAGGGCGATCCATCACCGCCAGCAAATGCTAACAGGACGCGCCCCAAAGCGTCGCCCCGGGGCGCCTTTGCAGGCGGGATGTCCCGCATGGCGCTGCGCTGGCCTTGCTGCAATTCTTGCGCCGCGAGATCTGGCTTCACGCCGGCCCGACTAACGGGGATTGCCTTGGGTTCCGGCCGCAAACGATTCGGCCTTGGCCTCCTGGTAGGCGGCAAAGAGTTTGCGATAGACGGGTCCTGGCTTGCCATCGCCGACCTTCTTTTTGTCGATGATCGTCACCGGCAGAATTTCCTTGGTCGCCGACGACAGCATCAATTCGTCGGCACTTTCGACTTCCTCGCGGGCGATTTTGCGCACGCTAAGGGCAATGCCGATGCGCTGCGCGAGTTCGGCAATCAGGCCATAGCGGATGCCCTCGAGGATTTTTTCGTCCTTGGGCGGTGCGTAGAGCGTGCCGCCTTTGACCACCCAGACGTTCGATGAAGAGGCCTCGGTCAGAAAACCGTCCCTGAACATGACGGTCTCGGTCGCGTCGTTGGCAGCCGCATTCTCGGCCATCAGCACGTTGCCAAGCAGCGATACCGACTTGATGTCGCAGCGCAGCCAGCGATTGTCAATGGCCGTGACCACGACCACGCCCCCCGCGTGCTGGGCTGCGCTTGGCAAGACCAGCGGGTTGGTCATCATGAACACCGTGGGCTGAATCCCTAACGGAAAGGCGTGGGCGCGCTTGGCAACGCCGCGCGTGACCTGCATGTAGACCAGCTGGTCATCGTTTGCCGAGCCTGCAATCAGTTGCGCGATGCGCGCCTTCCAGCCGTCGATATCGTAGGGGTTGACGATGCCGATCGCGTTCAGGCTGCGCGAGAGGCGCGCCAGGTGCTGATTGAGCCGAAAAGGCACGCGCCGGTAGGCCGGAACCACTTCGTAGACGCCATCACCAAAGATGAAGCCGCGATCAAGCACGGGAATGCGCGCCTGCGACAGGGGCGTCATGGCTTCGCTGCCCGCCACCGATAAAAAGACCTGCGCTTCTTCTTCTGCCGTCACGTCTGCCATCACCCGTGCCTTTCGCAATGAAGTGTCAATGAAACATCAGCCTGACCGAATCCCAGGCGCGCCCGAAGATTCCCGCCTGCGGCACCGCGTCGAGCGCGACCACCGGATACTCGCCAAGGGGCTTGCCGTTCAGCGAGAGCTTCAAGGTGCCCAGTCGATCGCCCGGGTTAATTGGGGCAATGAGCGGCAGCTTGTAGTCGAGCACCGATTTGACATTGGTGCCCTGGCCCTTGGGCACGGTCAGGTACAGCGCGCGGGTAAAGCCGAGCCTCACCGTCTTGCTCTTTCCTTTCCATACCTCAGGCGTTGCCACCACCTGATCGACGTCATACGCCTTGACGTCGTCAAAGTTCTGGTAGCCCCAGTTCAGAAGTTTCAGGCTTTCTTCCGCGCGCGCGGCTGACGAGACGGTGTTCAAAACGACGGCCAGGAGGCGGCGCTCGCCGCCGGTGACCATCGGCCGGTGCGCCGATGAGATCAGGCAGTAGCCGGCAGCATCGGTATGCCCGGTCTTGACGCCGTCAACCGAGGGATCGATCCACAACAAGCGGTTGCGGTTTTGCTGCTTGATGTTGTCGTAGGTGAATTCCTTTTGCGAGTAGAGCTTGTAGTACTCGGGGAAATCATTGATGAGGTGTTCAACCAGAATGGCAAGATCATTGGGCGTGGTGTAGTGCTCGGGGTCGGTCAGGCCGGCGGCGTTGCGATAGTTGGTGCCGTTCATGCCAAGCGTCTTGGCTTCGCGGTTCATCATGTCCACAAAGGTCGTCTCGCTGCCGGCCACCGCATCGGCCAAGACCAGCGCCGCATCGTTGCCCGACTGGATGATGAGGCCATGCAGCAGATCGTCAACCGATGCGGTCTGCCCGGGCGGGATGAACATCACCGACTCTTCCTTGCGATTGACGTGCTTGTAGAGGTCAACCGGCACCGGCACCTGCTGCTCGAGCGTGAGCTTCTTGTCATGCAGCGCCTGCAAGGTCAAATACTCGGTCATGAGCTTGGTCAGCGAGGCCGGATCGACGCGCGCGCCGGGATCCTGGGCGGCCAGCGTCTGCCCGCTTGTGACATCGACCAGAAGCCAGTTCTTCGCGGCAATGACAGGCGCTGGCGTGTCGATCTGGGCGTAGGCACTGGTCGCGGCGCAAGCAAACGCCGCCAGGAAGGCCGCAACACCAATGGCGCGCGGCAGAACGATGCGTTTGAAAAGCATGGGGTTAGGCAATCGAGAAAATGACCGAAGACACGGCGGGCAGAGCGCCCAGGATGGGATAAAAGACGAAAGGAGGCACAACCGCGATCAGACGAAATTGCGACCGATGCGCAAGAACAGCTCACGCACTTCCGCGGCTTCGCCAGGCGCTGCCGGCCCTGCGATCATGCCTTCCGCATCGCGCAGCGCACTGCGCAATCCTTCCGGCGTGTTGGCCTGCTCGATGCGATCGGCGGCGTTTTCTGCGGCGGCGCCAAAACGCGCCGTGAGCTGCAAGATGGCGCGGCGCTTGAATTCGGCGAACATGTCCTCGGTTAACGCGGCGGCGGCAAACGGGTCCTGCGCCGCCGTCGTAAGACCGGTGTCACCTGGGGCTTCGCCGATCTTCTCGATGTAGCCGTTGGCAAGCAGCCACTCGAGCGTTTCCATGATCTCGTCGGGCCGGGCGACCTGCGCTAGCGCCTCGACCGTGCGCTTGCCATCGACGAGCGCAAGAAAGCGCCGATATCGCGCCGTCACTTCGTCTGACGCGAGATGCGCGTCGGACTTCGACGTCTTGGCAAAAATGAAATGGTTATTCATGAATCTGTATCAGCTGGCGACTTGCGATGCCCGATCAACGCCAAGCCATGCGGAAAGCACCAGTCGTTTAATAAGTGTTAGCCGGTGGTGGAAAAAATGGTCTGCGCCAGGCACGACCAAGACCGCCAGATCGAGCGGCCGCGCCCAGTCTAACACTGCCTGAAGCGGCACCGTATCATCCTTTTCGCCGTGGATCAGAAGCGTCTGCTCGGGCACGGCAGCAGGCGCCACTCGGGTGACCGACAGGCCGACCAGCACCAGGCCACGCACGGCGCTGCCGCGTGCCGCGAGCGCACGCGCAACAAAGGTCTGCACCATGGCACCGAAGGAAAAGCCGGCAAGCACAAGTTCGGCATCGCCTTTCGCCGGCACGAAGTGATCGATGACATCAAGCATGTCCTCGACTTCGCCGCGACCTTCGTCGTGCACGCCGCTTGACTGCCCGACGCCTCTGAAATTGGGCCGAACCGCACGATAACCAAGAGCGAGAAAGGCACGCGCCAGGGTTTGCACCACCTTGTTATCGAGCGTGCCGCCAAAAAGGGGATGCGGATGGGCGATCACGGCAACGCCGCGCACATCACCCGCGGGCTCATCGATTGCAACTTCAATTGTGCCGGCGCGAGAGGCAACGATGCGGATTTCGGTGTGCGCGTTCATCACGCCTTTGGCTTGGCATCGAGCAGAAGTCGTTGCACCACCTTGCCATCACGCAGGTGCGATTCGACGATCTCGTCGATGTCGCTGTTGTCGACGTAGGTGTACCACACCGCTTCGGGATAGACGACGACACAAGGCCCCTCCTCGCAGCGATCAAGGCAGCCGGCCTTGTTGATGCGCACCTGGCCCGGGCCTGCCAGACCGAGATCTTTCACGCGCTTTTTTGCATGTTCCTGGGCATCCTTGGCACCTGCATTGGCGCAACACACGCGCTCGCCTTCATCGCGCTGGTTCAGACAGAAAAAGACGTGGTGCTTGTAGTACATCGGTATCCATCCTTTGTTCTTGGCCACGCTTTGGCGTGGCCCGGCCCATTCGTGCCGGACTCAACATCGATGCCTTGCGACGGGCAACGAAGTTCGATCACCATCGAGGAAGTCCGGGCGCATC